>JADFXL010000224.1:0-506 GCA_015233585.1 Alphaproteobacteria bacterium
GCCGGAGAATCATGTCGACCACCTCCGGGTCGGTGGGGACGTGGTCATAGCGGTGGGCCGACCCTCCGGTCGTCATGATTCTGGCAATGTTCCCGTCGTCCGGCCGCATATATTTGGCGCTGGAACTGGCCAGGGTGTCGAAGCTGACCTTGCGTTCCTGGCCATAGCCGCCAGCCTTGAGGGTTCGCACCACGACCGCAGTGACGTTCAACATCGGGCTATAGTGTTGTGCCGCAACGTCGAAAAGGTAGAGCACCCGTTCCGACATCGTGTCGGTCGCGGTGTCCGTCGTTGTTCGTACAATCTCCTGCAACCAGTAACCGACGGGGCCGTCCAGAGACGCGGCCTGCGATCCCACCGGTGCGGCGATCCCCCGGGAAACCGGCCTGGAATGTTGGTTCCGTTCTTCCTGCGCCAGGGCTTCAAACAGCACGGCGGCAACATGCTTGCAGTCAATGGCTACCGGGCAGTTCCACGTTCCGATAATCATGACCGAGTCGCCAAGA
>JADFXL010000224.1:513-2474 GCA_015233585.1 Alphaproteobacteria bacterium
GACTTCGATATCGACGTGATAGGGACGCGACGAATTTCCCTGGACATCGGCGTAGATCCGCGTTCCCGCCTCTTCAATCAGAAGGTTACGGACCCGCCTTTCCTGTTGGTAGGCTATTCCCCGCCGCACGGATCCGGTGGGGAGTTCGCGATCGATATCAAGTCTGTCGAACGGTAATTCCATGATCCTGCGAACGCTATTCAAAGGGTCCCGGCTATACCATGGGGCGGGTGCGCATTTCCACCTGGCCGAAAATAATTCAATCCGACGCAGTTCAGGGCACTTCTAAAAACCAGTGCCGGCGACGCGACTGCGGGGCTGCCGCCCCGGCCCTGCTCGGGGCGATGCCCCGAACCCTCTTGATTTTATTAATAAAAAAATGGGTCCGGGGCCTCGCCCCGGTCGGGTGCGGGCGGAAGCCCGCAGGCTATTTCCGTCTGAGGCCAGTTTTTAGAAGTACCCTTCCTACGATCCGGCGGGCAACCGCCCCACAATCAGGATCTGGGGTCGAGCGCGTCCTGAAGACCGTCACCGACGAAATTGAAGGCGACTACCGTGGCGTAAATCATGGCTCCCGGCCACACCGCCAGCGCCGGTGCCGACCAGATCAACTCCAGCGCGCCCGTGAGCATGTTGCCCCAACTGGGTAGCGGCGGCTGGATACCCAGGCCCAGGAAGCTGAGCGCGCTCTCAAACAGGATCAGATTGCCAACCGACAGAGTCGTGGCAACGATGGCTGGTGAAATGACATTGGGCAGAATATGCACGGTCATGATGCGCGCGGGGCTGGCTCCCAGCGCCACGGCTGCCAGCACGAAGTCCCTCTCGCGCACGGCCAGGGTGGCCCCCCGTACCAGCCGTGCCACCGTGGTCCATCCAACCAGGGCGACGAGGATCATGATGCGGGCGACTCCGGCGGCTTCGGAGTGGAGCGCCTCTGGCGACAAGCCAAGTTTGGCCGGGTCCACCGCCGCCAGAACGATCAGCAGCGGCAGCAGCGGCAAGGCGATCACGCCGTCGGTCAGCCGCATCAGCGCGGCATCGAGTCGTCCGCCTCGCGCACCAGCCGTCAAGCCGATCGTGGTGCCGATCAGGGCGGCCATGATGGCAGTACCAAGCCCTACCCCCAACGATACCCGCCCGCCATAAAGCAGGCGCACCAGAACATCCCGTCCCAGTTCGTCGGTGCCCAGGGGGTGGGCGGCCGATGGCGGGACTAGGCGGGCCAGCAGATCGACCGCAGCAACGTCAGCGCCGAGCCATAAGGCGACCATCGGCGCCGCCACCGCCAGCGATCCCAGAGTGACGAGCCACAAGGCCCCGAACAGTGCCAGCCGTTGACGGCGAAACCGTGCCCAGGCGACGGCGGATATTCTCATCGTTGCCGGATCCTTGGGTCGAGCCAGAAATAAGCGGCATCGGCGAGGGCGTTGCCGGACAGAGTAACCAGAGTCGCCAGCATCAGTCCCGTCAGCGCCAGATTGAAATCGTTCCCCATTATCGCGTCATAGATCAGCTTGCCCATGCCTGGATAGGCAAACACCGTCTCGGTGATCAGGGCACCCGAGAACAGGGATCCAAAATCGTGAGCCAGCACCGTTACCACCGGAATGGCGGCGTTGCGCAAGGCATGGTGCAGGACGACTCGGGACCGGCCGGCGCCCTTGGCCACGGCGGTACGGATATAGTCCTGGCGCAAGGCCTCGATCATCGCCGCCCGCACATGGCGGCTGTACTGGCCGATATGGGCGAAGGCCAGGGTCGTGACGGGCAAGGCGAGGTGACGCAGGCGATCCGCCCACCCGCCATCGCCAATGGTAACGACGCCTCCGGCCGGCAGCCACCCCAGAACCACGGCGAACAGCATGATCAACATGAGGCCGAGCCAGAACACCGGCATCGATATCCCGGCGAAGGCCACGACGTTGACCGCATAATCCAACGCCGACCGGGGCCGCCTC
>JADFXL010000224.1:2507-4583 GCA_015233585.1 Alphaproteobacteria bacterium
ACTACAAGCGCGGCTCCAAGACTCGATCCCATCAGCGCCAGGGTGTTGCCCAGCGGCTCCGCCAGGGTTTGCGGCACTGGCCTGGAAAACAGCCGCGAATAACCAAAATCGCCGGTCAGCGCATCGCCCAGCCACGTCAGGTAACGCGCCATCAACGAGCGGTCGAGGCCATAGAGGTGGTGGAGACGCGCCACATCCTCCGGGGTCACATGGGGGTTGGAGGCGATCATCAGGTCAACCGGATCGCCCGGCATCAGCCCGATCAGGGCATGAATGACGAACGACATCACCAGCAACACCAGCATTGATTGCAGTAGGCGGCTGATAAAGTACCGCAAAGTTGTATTGTCCTATTCTGACGAGAGTGAAATATTCATGAAAATATTGTTTGTTTCTCTCACCTTCGGCTCAAAATACCTGTTTTCGGGTACCATTACTAAGCAGTTCTGGGAATTGTGCTGTCGGCGATTTTTCATTAGATCTGGTAACGACGGGGACGTTGTGAGTGGCGAGACGGATCATGGGGGAGGATGGCGCATGATTTCTCGTTACGCAAGGCTCCAGGAAGAATTTTGAGGCGGTTGCCCCCAGACAAAGATAAAGGGGTGGCCGACAGAAACAATGTCGGCCAGGAGAGGAGAGTAAGGCGCAATCTGGTACGTGAAGTCACGTTAGGCAGTCTGAGTTATCGTAAGAATTCTGTGTGCCTGTGTAGCTTCCTGAAAAGAATTGACGCCTCTCCTGTGGAAGAGAATTGAGGCAGACCCAATTGGAATATTTACGAAGGAGACTACCATGACGATGATATATACTCTCGTTATCGGCGCTCTGTTCGTTCTCGGCCTTCCTCTTGTTGCACTTGTGGGTGCCATTGTTCTTGGTGAAGCATTCCATGCGGCGCGCCGTGGGGTGGGGAATGTGCACCATCAGATCGGTGGACATTGGTTCGTGGAACCGCATAAGGCGGTCTGAGGTCTGGTGAGCCGTGGGAGGATGCATCCGTGCGGCTCCCTTGAAGAAGTCGACGTTAAATCTGTGGCGAAAGAAAGTTGGGGCAGATCCAACTTGGACGTTAGCGAAGGAGGCTACCATGACAACGATACATATTTGTGCTCTCGGTGTTTTGTTCGTTCTCGGCCTTCCTCTTGCCACGCTTATGATTGCCGTTGCTTTTGGTGAAGCGTTCAATGCGGCATGGCAAGGGATAGAGAACCTGCACAATCACACGGATGAGCACTGGCACTTTGGTGGACATTGGCCGGTGGGGCCGCATAAGGCGACCTGAGTTCCTGACTTGGTTCCTGGCGTTGTGCGGGATCGGTACCGGACACGGCACCGATCCGACACGGTAAAGAAAATGCCAGGAGCTGCCTCCCGCTCCCCCCTACTCCTCCCGCCACCGCTCCACCCATAGGGTCGAGGGAGCGTCGTGTCCGGTGGGTTCCACGCCCTTCAGCCAAGCCGGCACGATGAACGGGTCGGCACGGAAGTACAGGGGCAGGGCGGGAAGTTGTTCGGCGTAAATTTCCTGAAACCGGTGCCAGAGAATCTTGCGTTTGGCCGGATCGAGTTCCTCCTCGATGCGTTCGAGGATGGTGTCCATTTCCGGGTCGGCGAAAGCGCAAAAATTGTCACCGGCCCAGTTGTTGGCCAAGGTTGGGATCATCGACGAATGCAGGGTGGTGCGCGGCACGTTTTCCGGGGACGAAACCCAGGCGATCATGGCCATGGCGTATCGACGGTGGGGCATCGTGTCGCCGATCAACACCCTTGCCGGCTCGTTGTGGATGGGAACCTCCACCCCCAGCGCTTTCCACTGACTTTGCAGAATCTGTTCGACAAGCTCCCGCGTCCGCGCCCCGGCCGTGGACATCAGTTCCAGCGACATCATCGTCCCGGCGGCATCGCGCCGGATGCCTCCGGCGCCGCGCCGCCAGCCGGCGGCGTCAAGCAGTTCCGCCGCCTTGCCAGGATCATAGGGATAGGTGACGATGTCGTCGGCATGGACCCAGTCGAGCGGATTGATGGCCGTGTCGGCCACCGGTTGCTTGCCGCCGAAAAGATGCTTGTCAAGGG
>JADFXL010000225.1 GCA_015233585.1 Alphaproteobacteria bacterium
TGGCCGGTGGCAGCGAGCGCCAGGACTCGCCCTTTATCGGGCTGGACATTGGTCTGCTCGCCGGGACCGACGCCGCAGGAGTCAAGGTATTGGCGGATAGCCGCGCCTTGTTCATGGTCTCGGATGTCATTATTGATTTCACCGCCGCCACTGCCACCGCCGCCACCGCCGCTCTGGCCGCTGAAACCGGCAAGGCGCTGGTGGGTGGGACAACCGGCCTGGGGCCGGAGCCGATGTCGGCATTGGGAGCCGCAGCCCGCCGGGTGCCGGTAGTGCACGCCCCCAACATGAGCCTGGGCGTCAATCTGTTGTTTGCCCTGGTCGAGGAAGTGGCGCGCACTCTTGACGACAGCTATGACATCGAGATCGTCGAAATGCACCACCGCCACAAGGTGGACGCACCCTCCGGCACCGCGCTTGGCCTTGGGCGGGCGGCGGCGTTGGGGCGCATGGTGGATCTGGATGCCGTGAGCGAGCGGGTGCGCGACGGCCACACCGGTGCCCGCCGAACCGGAGCCATCGGATTTGCTACCCTGCGCGGGGGGGACGTGGTCGGCGATCACACCGTGATCTTTGCCGCCGACGGCGAGCGGATCGAGTTGACCCACAAGGCGTCCTCGCGGACAGTCTTCGCCAAAGGGGCGGTTCGGGCGGCACGATGGGCTTGCTCCCAGCCTCCGGGTCTGTATTCCATGCGCGACGTGCTGGGTTTGTCGTGAGTCATCCATCGGGGCTATCGCTCCGAACCCCATTTGGAACGCTTTCGGCGTGATGCCCCAAGCTCCATAATCAACCGGAAGAGGAAAGAACGAGGGCCTGAGGCCCTCGTGCTCCCCATTTGTTCATGAATTAAAAAGCCCTGGGGAGCGCGAGGGGCCTTTCGGCCCCTCGCAACCTTATTTTCTGGTTGATTAACCTTTATAGATATTTTTTGATTTATGGGGTACCTGGGCAATTACTTAAAAAGGAGATTCGGGCTGCAAACAGGTCAGATGAAGCCAGCATAGGACATGTCTTGCAGAGTACGCCCATAGTCGTCAATCTTATGTCATGTCATTCCAGGTCGGATTGATCGAGCCGGAAACAGGGGGGATCGGATGATGCCCAAGCTTGCCGTATGGGCCACCGCCGTTATGGCGTGGCAGATCATCATTGCCGATATTGGCCGCCTGCTACGGCTGCTATGGCCTTGGTTGCTGGCCCATGTGGGCGCCTTGGTCCTCAGCGCAGCGGCGCCGGTTGCCATCTTCACCCTGGGATTGCCCCCCTGGCTCGGGGCGCTGGCGGTGTTTGTCGGGTCACTGGCAAGTATAGCCGTCACTGCCCCGATCGGCACCACCATGATCCGGTGGGTGATCGCCGGGCCACAGCTTTCGGCGCCGCTGGGCCGGCGGGAGGGATGGTATTTGCTGACCCAGATTATCCTGGGCCTGCTGTCGCTTGTTCCCATCATCCTTCCGGCCGTCATCGGGCTGGCCGCCCATCTGAGCGCTTCGGCGGTGGGCGGCCTCACCGTCTTGAGCGCGATCCTGATAGCACCTCTGTTCGTCCGTCTCATTCTGGCGCTGGTTCCCGCTGCCCTGGGTTCCGCGCGACTCGATTTGGCCGGCGCCTGGCGGCATGGCCGGGGTAATGGCCTGCGCATTATCCTGTGCCTGATCCTGACATGGCTGCCGTTGGCGGTGGCCTTGCTTGGGCTTGGCGTACTGGCACTGTTGGTCAAGGGGCCTTCGTCCTGGACCGAAACCATGCTGACGTTACCCATGCTGGCGCTGCGTACGCTGCTCATGATGCCCTGGATGGTGGTCGGGCCGACTGTGGCCGCCTGCATCTACCGCAACCTGTCTGCAACGCCCAAGCCGACGGATCCGGTCACATCTCCGGCGGGACGGCGGGGGATGTGGTTTTGGGCCTTGTTCGGCCTGGGCTGCGCCATGGCGGCCGGGATCGTCGTCATGACACGGACACGAACGACCGAGAACATCCCGCCGGTAATGGTAGCGTTCCGAATGGTCGATATGGGCGATACCGATGATTCCAGTCCGGCAATCGCCCCCCCAACTGGGCACACGGCTCCGGTGATCGATCCCGGGACCGGCAGGACGGTACGGCTGCTGAAGGACGACATCATCACCAACGCCATGATCAAGTCCGCCAACGTCGTCACCCGTTTTGACCACCCGGCGGTGGAAATCACCCTGGAGAAACATGCGGCACAAAAATTTTACGATTTCACAAAAGAGCACGTTGGCCGTCGCCTCGCCATCCTGGTGGACGAAGAGATGGTCGAGGCCGTAACCATCCGCGAACCGATCAGCGGCGGCATCTGCCTCATAAACGGCAATTTCACTCAGGAACGGGCGGAACGGATCGCGGCGGGGATAACGAGAGCGTGGGGCGACTGATCCCACGACCTCGCGACTGAGCTTTGCTCATACAACGCAACCCGGCACAGGAAGACGATCCGTGTCGAGTCACGTTCCGTTATCCAGAATGAAGTACGAACCCTCGGTTTTCGCTGTTGCATCCTGAGTACAGGGGCAAAAAAGAAACCGACCAAGCGAAAAGCAAGGCAAATTCAAGCCGCCACAGACATCAAAGCGCGGCACCGTGCTGGGCCAGATAGCGAGCGGTGCCTTCGGTCGAGGCTTCCATTCCGGCCTTGCCCTTGGTCCAGCCAGCGGGGCACACTTCGCCGTGTTCCTCGTGGAATTGCAGGGCATCGACCATGCGCAACGCTTCATCGACATTGCGGCCCAGTGGCAGGTCATTGACCACCTGATGGCGGACAACGCCAGCGCGGTCAATCAGGAACGTGCCGCGCAACGCCACAGCATCGTTAAGCAGAACGCCAAACGAGCGGGCGATGGACTTGGTCAGATCGGCTACCATTGGGAACTGCACGTTGCCGAGTCCGCCCTTTTCCACCGGTGTGTTCTTCCACGCCAAATGCGTGAAATGGGAATCAACACTGACCGCCACGACTTTTGTATTGCGCTCGGCAAACAGTTTCAGACGGTGATCGTGGGCCAGGATTTCGGATGGACAGACAAAGGTGAAATCAAGCGGATAAAAGAACACCAGCCCGTACGATCCGTTCAGGTAAGTACGCAAATTGAAATTGTCGCTGAACTCGTTGTTCGGCATAACCGCTGCTGCCGTGAAATCAGGAACTTGTCGCCCAACCAGGACGCTCACATTGCCTTCACTCATGATTATCCCCCTCAATGTTTCGTTGCGATGATCAATCTTAGCATTGTTCTAATGTGGGACTGATGAGGTGGATTTGCAAGTGGCAGCACCTCAGATAATCGGTTTGGTCTCTTGGCGATTTCCGGGAGAAACGGTAATAATGGTGCGCGCCGTGATGGAGTGACCGGGAGATAGGGGATGCAACGCGTCAAACTGGACCTCATTGATCGTCGTATCCTGCGCTATCTCCAGGCAGATGGCCGCATGACCAACGTGGCTCTGGCGCGGCAGGTGGGGATTTCGGCCCCGACGTGCCTGCACCGGGTCCGGGCGCTGGAGGAAGCTGGTCATATCCGGGGGTGTCACGCCGACATCGACCCCGCTGCCCTGGGCTACACGGTAACTGTGTTCGCTCAGGTGGGGCTGGGCAGCCAGGCCGAGCCGGACCTGATCGCTTTCGAAGCCCTGGTGCGGTCCTGGCCCCTGGTACGGGAATGCAACATGCTGGCGGGAGAAACCGATTTTCTATTAAAGGTAGTGGCGAAGGACTGGGACGATTACCAGCGCTTCCTTACCCTCAAACTGACGGCAGCGCCCAACGTCAGCCATGTGAAGTCAGCTCTGGCCATCCGTTGCTCCAAGATGGCGCCGGGCGTGCCCGTTGCCGACGACGAGGATGGCGACGCCGAAGCTGAACCAGCGCTACCGGAATAAGCCACCACCGAGTCGTATTTGTCGCTTCGACTCGGGATCGGAGGTTGGGCTTCCTTGCCGCAGGCGTATTGGCGCCAAACACTACCATTAATGTAATTTTTACCGTCCGCGTCCGGCCCGTAACGTCGTTTTTCATTGCTCACGCCTAATGCGGGTTTGTTTTGCCGGGGTGGCGAATAGGGTAAAGTACCCGGTAATACGAGCGCGATAGAAGTTATGTTGCACTTGCGAACGTCGATATTGGGGGGTAGACCCTATTTTTACTAAAATTGATTATTCCTTCAAAGAGTATTAACTCGGGGTGAATCAAAATTCTGTCCTGAATCAGCCCATTTTTCCCGGAAACCGTCGTATTGAACTTGTCGGGACGGCTGGGCCGTGGTAGTAATATTTCAATGAACTCGGCGCAGTTCGAGGGACAAAAAAGCAGAAGCACAGAGCACGTGGTTGGGGCGTGGGAACGGAGAAGGGGCTAGTCATGCAGGGAAGCACAGCCAGATCAGAGATCGGATACATGGAATCCAGTTTGGCGGTACGCACTCCGCCCAGGGTCGATGTTCTGGCCACCAAGCTGTTGAAGGGTGGCAGCAATGCCGGGCGCTTCGCCAGCACGGAAGAGCCTTTGCTGACAGACCTCCTGGACGATCCCATGACTCACCGCAT
>JADFXL010000226.1 GCA_015233585.1 Alphaproteobacteria bacterium
CGGCAGATTGGCCACCGGCGCGTTCAGGTCGGTATTCCAGAACTGATTGTTGAGCGCCGTAAACAAAAGGGGCGCGGTCTCGCCGCTGATGCGGGCCACCGCCAGCAGAATGCCGGTCACCAGTCCCTGGAACGCCGCCCGATAGCCGATGTTGACGATGACCCACCATTTGGGAGCTCCCAGCGCGATGGCCGCTTCGCGCAAACTGTCGGGAACCAGCATCATCATGTCTTCCGTGGTACGAACGATGATCGGAATGGCGATGATGGCCAACGCCACCACCCCGGCCCAGCCGGAAAAGTGGTGCATGGTCACCACCATGAGTTCATAGACGAACATGCCGACGATAATCGAGGGTGCGCTGAGGAGGATGTCGTTGATGAAACGGATGACCGAGGCGACTCGGCCTTGACGGGAATATTCCGACAGATAGGTTCCCGCCAGCACCCCAATGGGCAATGCCAGCAGGACGGCGAAGCCGGTCATGACGACGCTGCCGAAAATGGCGTTGGCCAGCCCCCCGTTGCTGCCGGGCGGTGGCGTCGGCTCGGTGAACAGGCTGAGGGTCATGGCGCCAAGGCCGTTGACCAGCAGCGTACCCAGGATCAGGGCCAGCCAGCCCAAAGCCATCGCCGTCATGGCCAAAGCAAGGGTGACGACCACCACGTTGGTTACCCGGCGCCGATACAGGAGTGTGGTATTCATCAGCTCCCCTGACTTTGGTGCAGACGGATCAACATGCGCTTGGCACCCGCCAGAACAGTAAACGTGATAGCGAACAAAACCAGCCCCAGCGCCATCAGGGCCGATGTGTAAAGATCGCCAACCGCCTCGGTAAACTCATTGGCCAGAGCCGAAGCGATGGTGGTGCCCGGCGCCAGCAACGAGCCGCTGATGTGGTGGGCATTGCCGATGACGAAGGTGACGGCCATGGTTTCGCCCAGAGCGCGGCCCAGCCCAAGCATGATGCCACCAACGACGCCAACGCTGCTGCGCGGCAACACCACGTACCACACGACCTCCCACTGCGTGGCGCCCAGGCCATAGGCCGACTCCCGCAAGGAGGGGGGGATGGTCTCGAACACGTCGCGCATCACTGCGGCAACATAGGGCAGGATCATCACGCCAAGGATGACCCCGGCGGTCAGAATACCGATTCCCACCGGCGGCCCCGCGAACATCTCACCCAGCACGGGAACCCCGCCAAACGAGTGGATCAGGAATGGCTGCACGGTACGCTGGAGAAACGGCGCCAGCACGAACAGGCCCCACATGCCGTAGATGATGCTGGGTATGGCGGCCAGCAGTTCGATGGCCAGACCGATCGGCCGTTTCAGGCGATTCGGGCACAACTCGGTGAGAAAGAAGGCGACACCAAAGCTGAGCGGCACTCCGATCAGCATGGCGATCGCCGCTGTCGCCAGGGTGCCATATACGGGCACCAGGGCACCATAACGATCGGTGACGGGATTCCAGGCGCTGGAGATGAAGAATTTCAACCCGTACTCGGCCAGCGCTGGCCACGACCCCTGAACCAGCGTCGCCGCTACCCCCGCCAGCAACACCAGAACCAGCATGGCGAAAAACCATGTGATGGCGTGGAACAGGCGATCCGGGAACGTGTTTTTAGCCGCTTCCGCCGCATCCATTGGCCCAGATACTGACATGGCCCCCATCTTGGATCAAAGCTCTTCGGTTAAGGCCCGGAGGAAGGCCCAATGGCCCTCCTTCGTCCCAATTCCCTGTGACAGGCTTATATCACCAGACAGGCTTGCCTGTCGCGTCCTTGATGTCGTGCCATTTCGCCATTACCAAAGACGAAACGCTATCCGGCATGGGAATATAATCGAGAGATTGGGCCAGTTTCGCCCCGTTCTTGTAATCCCACTCGAAGAATTTGAGCACGGCATTGGCGCTCTCGGGCTTGTCCTGAACCTTATGCAGCAGAATAAACGTGGCGCCGGTGATGGGCCAGCTATCGGCGCCGGGCTGATCGGTCAACAGCAGATAGAAATCGGAGGCGTGCGCCCAGTCAGCATTGGCGGCTGCGGCTATGAAGGACTTTGATTCCGGGGCTACGGGCGTTCCGGCCGAGTTGGTCAGCCTGGTGAAGATCAGCTTGTTCTGCACGGTATATGCATACTCGACATAGCCGATCGCACCATCGGTCTGTCCCACCAGCGCGGCAACACCTTCGTTGCCCTTTCCGCCCAGACCGACCGGCCAGTCAACCGCCGTGCTGGCGCCGACCTTGCCCCACTCAGGGGACACCTTGGACAGGTAATTGGTGAAAATAAAGGTGGTTCCAGAGCCGTCGGAACGATGAACCACCGCGATGGCTTGGTCGGGCAGGGCGACGCCGGGATTCAATCTGGTAATCGCCGGATCATTCCATTTGGTGATTTTGCCAAGATAAATTTCGGCCAGGACCGTGCCCGTCAGGTTGATCTCGCCGGGTTTGATCCCCTTGAGATTGACGACCGGAACGACTCCGCCCATGACCATCGGGAACTGGGTCAGGCCGGCGACCCGCAATTCCTCTGGCTTGAGTGGCATGTCGGAAGCGCCGAAATCCACCGTCTTGGCCTTGATCTGCTTGATCCCGCCACCGGAACCGATGGATTGGTAGTTGAGGCCGATTCCGCTTTGCGCCTTGTAGGCTTCGGCCCATTTCGCATAGATCGGATAGGGGAACGTGGCGCCAGCCCCCGACAGATCGGTAGCCCAGCCGGTGCCGGTCATCAGGACCGCCACGCCCGCTGCCGCCAGCATCCGCTTCATTGATTTATTCAAAACACCGACCATGCATCCATACTCCCTGATACAAATTCCAATTCCTAGCCGTGAGAACGTAGCCTTGGCGCGTCCTCTCTACAAATTGCAGTTTTGTGAAATCTGCTGGCGGAAACCTGACCCAATGGGCAACCGGGGCGCATTTCCGTATGCAGGAAAGTATATGTAACCATTGCCAGGGATATGAGATGAGGCTATAAAATGCGCTGTTTGCGCTTGTCATGAACAAGATTTTCGCAGCACTTCCGCGCAACTGGCGGAGAGACTTAAGCCGGGGCAACAACAAGAGAGATCCTTAAGATGGCAATCGAACGGACCCTGTCCATTATCAAGCCTGATGCGACTCGCCGTAATCTGACGGGCAAAATCAACGCCCTGTTTGAAGGCGCGGGGCTGCGTATCGTGGCGCAAAAGCGCATTCGCATGACCAGCGAAGTGGCCGGAAAATTTTATGACGTTCATCGCGAGCGGTCTTTTTTCAGCAGCCTGTGCGATTTCATGTGTTCGGGACCGGTCGTGGTTCAGGTGCTGGAGGGCGAAAACGCCATTGCCCACAATCGTGAGGTGATGGGAGCCACCAACCCGGCCAACGCCGCGCCCGGCACGGTCCGTCGCGAATTCGCCGAGTCGATTGAAGCCAATTCGGTTCACGGCTCCGACTCGCCCGAAAATGCGGCCCGTGAAATCGGGTTCTTCTTCAGCGAGATGGAAATCGTCGGCTGAACTTCCCCAGGCCCTGGCTTCCGCGTCAACGCGGGAGCCGGGAGTTTTGGTTTCTCAGGTATTCTCGCCTGGATTCAGGAGGGATGCCGGTTCCGGTGCATAGTTCTCAATCTCGACCCCCTCGCCGACGACTCGGGCGCGCCCCGAAGTTACCAGCCTAAGAGCCAGAGGATAAATCCGGTGTTCGGCATCGAGCACGCGGGCCGCAAGTTCGTCGGGAGTGTCGCCGGGCAACACCGTCACGGCGGCCTGAACGATGATCGGTCCCTCGTCCATGGCCGGACGAACGAAATGCACGGTGCAGCCGGTGATACGAACCCCGGCGGCGAGAACTCTTTCGTGGGTATGCAGGCCCTTGAAAGCGGGCAGCAGGGAGGGATGGATATTAATCAGACGATCGCGCCATTGATCGACAAATGGTTCGCTCAGGATGCGCATGAAGCCTGCCAGACACACCAGTTCGGCACCAACCTCGCGCAGGTGTTCGTTTACCGCGTTATCGAACGCCTCGCGCTCGGCAAATTGGCGGTGGCTCACCACCGAGGTTGGAATACCCGCTGCCCTGGCCCGTTCCAGCGCCTTCGCGCCATCGACATTGGAGAGCACATGCACAATTCGTGCAGGAAAACCGGGAGTCGCACAGGCATTGATCAGCGCCTGGAGGTTGGAACCACTCCCCGAGGCCAGGACGGCAACCTTGACCGGCGCCGAAAATGTCACGTCCGCCATGGCGCAGATATAAGCGGGAGCGATCCCTACGCCGTGCTGGGCGTGCGGCACGAGGATGGAGCGGTGGCGATCAAGGCGGCTTATCGCAAGCTGATCCGCGAACACCATCCCGACCTGTTGCTGTCCAAGGGCCTGCCCGCCGAGTTGCTGGCCGTCGCCACCCGCAAAACAGCGGCCATCAACGAAGCCTACGAGCAACTCGCCAAAGTTCACGGGATCAAATAGACGATGGCTCCCCCTCCTCTCTTGTCGTTGCGCGATGCGTGGCTGACCTTTGGCGGCACGCCGCTGTTTCGCGGCGTGACCCTGTCGCTGGG
>JADFXL010000227.1 GCA_015233585.1 Alphaproteobacteria bacterium
GGTTCGGCCCAATCTTCGGCGGTAATCCGTTCGCTCAGAAAGGTGCGGAATTCGGCCAGCCGTTCGGCGCGCACGGTAAACCCGGCCGCCATGGCATGGCCACCGCCATTTTCCAGCATCCCGGCCTGACGCGCCGCCAGGATCGCCGACCCCAGATCAATGCCGGGTATGGAGCGGCCAGAGCCTTTGACAATGCCGCCGTTGATCCCGGCGACGCAAACGGGCCGGTGATAGCGCTCCTTCAGACGGCCGGCGATGATGCCCACCACCCCTGGGTGCCAGCCTTCGCCAGCCGCGAACAGCAGCGGTCCCCCCTGGTCCAGCCTGGATTCAACCTGTTCCACAGCGGCCAGCAGAACGGCGGCTTCGATCTCCTGGCGCTCACCGTTGTATTGATCCAGGGCTTGCGCCATGGCGGCGGCTTCCACCGGATCCCGGGTGGACAGCAGGCGCGCCCCCAGGTCGGCGCGGCCGACCCGCCCCCCGGCGTTGATCCGAGGCCCCAGGACATAACCAAGGTGCCAGGCTTCCGGCCGTTCCTGGATCCGCATAAGATCGACCAGGGACGACAGACCGACATTACCACGCCCGGCCATCACCTTAAGCCCCTGGGACACCAGGGCGCGATTGACCCCGGTCAGCGGCACCATATCGCACACCGTCCCCAGCGCCACCAGATCCAGCCAGCGCATCGGGTCCGGCGCGGCTCGCCCTTCAAACCACCCGGCGGCGCGCAAAGCCCGATTGACGGCTACGGCGACCAGAAAGGCGATGCCGACCGCCGCCATATGACCGCACGGACTGGTTTCGTCCAGGCGGTTGGGGTTGACCACGGCGACGGCGCGCGGCAGGCGGGCCTCGGCCCGGTGATGGTCCACCACCACCACGTCCAACCCCACCACCGCCGCCGCGTCCAGCGCATCAAAGGCGGAAACGCCACAGTCAACCGTTACCACCACATTCGCCCCCTGCTCCCGCAACAGGGCCATGGCGACGGCATTGGGACCATAACCCTCCGCAATGCGATCGGGTATGTAGAGGATGACGCGCCCGCCCACCGCCTCAAAAAATTGCATAAGCAGCGCCGTGGATGTGGCTCCGTCCACGTCATAGTCGCCAAATATGGCGATGGTCTCGTTCGTCATGACCGCACGCGTCAGACGTTCGACGGCCAGATTCATGTCCAGAAGGTGGGCCGGATCAGGCAGCAATTCCCGCAACGTCGGCGATAAAAACCCCGGCGCCGCGTCCAGCGCCACACCACGACCGATCATCACGCGCGCGATCAGCTCGGGTACTCCATGACGCTGGCACAGGGCCAGGACAGAGCGCTCGTCGACGTCATTCAGCACCCAACGCCGGCCAGTGACCGAGCGGTCGACGCCGAGGAAACTTGGGTTCAATTCATGTAAATCCTAATGTGAAAGGTGGGGGAGGCTTGCCTTCCCCATGCCCCTTCGATTCCTGTTTACAGGGTCTCGATGCGGATCAGATGGGGTGGTTCGACCATGGCGGGAAGACCGCCGATACGGGCGAGGGCACGGCGCATGGAGGCTTCATCCGTATCATGAATGGTCACAACCACGGGAACGCTCTCCCCAGGAGCACGCCTACGTTGCAGCACGGATTCCATCGACACCTGCTCATCCCGCAGCGCAGCAGCAATATCGGCGAATACGCCCGGACGATCGACCACCATCAGGCGAATGTAATACGCGCCGCGCCGCCGTTCGACAGGCGACGGCGGCAGCGGCCGCATTGCTCCGACAGGAAGGCCAAACGTGGGCACGAACCGGCCACAAGCAATGTCAATGATATCGGCCACCACCGCCGAAGCGGTGGCACCAGCCCCGGCGCCGCGTCCTTCATAAACCGAACGACCAACGAAATCACCCTCCGCCACCACGGCGTTGAACACGCCGTCAACCCTGGCGATGGCCGTAGCCAGCGGCACCATGCAGGGATGAACGCGCTGTTCGATGCCGTGTTCGGTCAGGCGGGCGATGCCCAGCAGCTTGATGCGATACCCAAGTTCCTCGGCATAGCTGATATCCATGGCCGAAATATGGCGAATGCCTTCGATAAACACGTCACCAAAGGCTACCGGCGTGCCGAACGCGACACTGGCAAGGATGGCCAGCTTGTGTGCGGTATCGATGCCGTCGATGTCGAAACTGGGGTCGGATTCGGCATAGCCCAGCTTCATGGCCTCGCTCAGCACGTCGGCGAAATCACGGCCGGTTTGCCGCATGGTGGTGAGGATGTAGTTGCAGGTGCCGTTCAGAATGCCATAGACGCGGCTGATGCGGTTGCCAGCCAGCCCCTCCCGCAGAGCCTTGATAATGGGGATGCCGCCAGCCACCGCCGCCTCATAAGCCAGAGCCACTCCCCGGCTTTCGGCGGCACGGGCCAGATCGGCGCCATAATGCGCCAGCAGCGCCTTGTTGGCGGTAACAACGTGGCGCCCATGGGCGATGGCGGCCAGGCACACGGCCTTGGCGGGTCCGTCGGACCCGCCAATCAGTTCCACCACCACCTCGGCCTCGGCCTCGGCCGCCATGAGCGCCGGGTCGTCGAACCAGGTGAATCCGTCCAGAGATACCCCCCGATCGCGGGAGCGGTCGCGCGCCGACACCGCAACGACGACCACCGGCCGGCCACAACGCAGCTCGATCAAATCCTTATGCTCATGGAGCAATCTGATGGTGCCAGCCCCAACGGTACCAAGACCGGCAATAGCGATTCTGACTGGCTTTTTCACGAGGCGACCATCCGTTTCTTCTCAGCGTCTCCGAGAACTTTACCATAGTCGGCCAGAAAGGCCTTGATGCTGCGCAGAGCCTGACGGGTCCGATGGGTGTTTTCCACCAGCGCAATACGAACGTGGGTATCCCCATACTCGCCGAATCCGATGCCGGGCGCCACCGCGACCTTGGCCTCGCGCAACAGCAGCTTGGAGAATTCCACCGAGCCGAGATGGGCGAACGCCGGAGGGATCGGCGCCCATGCAAACATGGTCGCAGGGGGACTGGGCACATCCCAGCCCGCCTGAACCAGACCTTCGATCAACACGTCGCGGCGCTTGCGGTACAACTGCCGCACCGCCTCGATACAGTCCTGCGGCCCGTTGAGCGCCGCCGTCGCCGCCGCCTGAATCGGCGTGAAGGCCCCGTAATCGAGGTAGGACTTGATCCGGGTCAGCGCCGAAATCAGGTGCCGGTTGCCAGCGGCAAAACC
Source organism: Alphaproteobacteria bacterium (assembly GCA_015233585.1). Taxonomy (GTDB): domain Bacteria; phylum Pseudomonadota; class Alphaproteobacteria; order Rhodospirillales; family Rhodospirillaceae; genus JADFXL01. The sequence goes on from JADFXL010000227.1 coordinate 3,238, forward strand.
GATACGCCAACCCGGCATACTGTAGGTCTTGCTCATTGACGTAAATTCAACCGCGATGTCCTTGGCGCCGGGAATCTCCAGAATCGACGGCGGGGGATGGCCGTCAAAATAGATCTCGGCGTAAGCCAGATCCGACAAAATCCAGATATCATGGCGGCGGCAGAAATCGACCACTTTGCCGTAGAAGTACAGATCGGCCACCAGGGCGGTGGGGTTGGATGGATAATTGAGGATCATCGCCATCGGCTTGGGCACCGAGTGCCGCACGGCGCGGTCCAGCGCCTCCAGCATGGTGTCGTCGGGTGTTACGGGAATGTGCCGCACCACCCCGTCGGCGATAATGAAACCGAAGGCGTGAATGGGATAGCTGGGATTCGGCACCAGAACAACATCGCCGGGGCTGGTAATGGCCGAGGCCAGATTGGCCAGCCCCTCCTTGGACCCCAGGGTGGCAACGACCTCGGTTTCCGGGTCGAGCTTGACCCCGAATCGCCGCGCGTAATAGGCTGCCAGCGCCTTGCGCAGGCCGGGAATACCCTTGGATGCCGAATAACGATGCGCGCGGGGGTCGGCGGCCACCTCGCACAGCTTTTCAACGATATGACGCGGCGTAGGCTGATCGGGGTTGCCCATGCCGAAATCAATGATGTCCTCGCCAGCGGCACGAGCCCGCGCCTTCATGGCATTGACCTCGGCGAAGACATACGGCGGCAGCCGCTTAATACGATGAAATTCCTGATTCATTACCATTCCCATGGTTGAGCGGGGCATCAACCCGACGTGTCCGGTTTATCCACAACCCGATTTTTTATAGCCCAATTTCGTTACAGCCCAATTTCGTTACAGCATGGTGAGCGCGAAGCCGGGCGTCAATAACTTACTCCCGCTAAATTACTCCCTCTCGGGGCTATCGCGAATCACGTTACCATAACTGGTGTCTCCGTCACCGAAAGCCAGGGTCGATAATCGGGATTCGCCCTGCGAGGCGAAGGCTCTGCCCCTGGCCTCCCGCCACATCACGGTTCGATGAAAATTTCGGCCACCTCGTCGGTTGGCGCCTTGGGCTCGCCCGCAGCGGAGGGAACGGCGGTAACCCGCACGGCAGCCGCGTCGACACCAAGGCGGACCAATTCACGCGCCACCATCGCGGTGCGGTCCATGGAAAGTTGCAGCGCCGCCAATTGCCGTGTCGAGAGGTCACCACCCTGGCCCCGGTTCGCGGCATGACCAACCACAAGGATGGAACCTCCGCCACGACGATAAGCCGCCACCACGTCCTGAATCCCCTGCACTCCGGCCGGC
>JADFXL010000228.1 GCA_015233585.1 Alphaproteobacteria bacterium
GGGTGGCCCGGCCGAGAAGGTCTTCCGCACGCCACCCGAGCATTCTGGCCGCAGCGGGATTGATGAACGTGGTCAGGCCCTCGCGATCCATCCCGTAGATGCCGTCGTCAACGGTATCGAGCAACAGACGCAACTTCCGTTCGCGGTCAAGAACCTGTTCTTCGGCTTGCCGCCGTTTGTCGTCCACATGCATTAAAATTCGTGCGGTCTTCAGACAAACGAAAACCAGAATCACGGTCATCAACAGGGCGTGCACCACATCCTGATCGTCGTTATCATAGAAGTGCGCCGTTATTCCCAACTGAGAAAGCATCTCCGCCACCAGCGGCAGCAGGAGGGCCACCGGCAGCAGCCGCCGCGCCAGGATGCCCCCGCTCCCCGGATTGGTGAGAATTCTCATCACCGCATGGTCGGGATAGGTGGCAAGAACGCCGACGACCAGCACCATGAACAGCAAGACGGTGGTCAAGGCAATCCCCGTGGACCCCTGGATCAGGGCATAAAAGTCGGAGACACGGTATATGTAGCCGAACAAGGTCACCATGGTCATCGTGGCGGCGATCAGAGTGGGTATCTGACTCCACCGGCTCCTGCTGGAAGGACTATGCAGCAGGGCAAGGCTCAGAAGGAGAAAGTTTATTGCCGTCACCGGTGCCGGACGGCCGAGATGCACGGTCAACAGCGCGCCGGCGGGTTCCTGAATCAACGCCTGGCTGATGCCTGAGTCGAAAGCGAAGATATACTCGGCAAGTGTAAAGCCCCCGTAAATCATTACCATCGCACTCAGGGCTTTCGCCACCAGCCAGCGTCGCCGGGCCGCGACGTTTGCATCGGGCGCCAGAATCAGGACGCTCCCCAGTGTCAGAAAGGCCAGAGCCGTGTTGAATTTCATGCTGACCGTGCCGGGAAAGGGATTGCGCACCAGCGGCACATCCCACATCCACCCGGCCATCACCAGCAAAGCCCCCAGAACGACAATTCCCCCCATCGCCCGGCTAATGCGTTGGCATTGTGTGACGCGATCGCGACTCGGGGGGGTCAGCACGGTTGTTCCCCAGCGGCTTTGGCAAGATACGGTGCGTAAAGCTGGTCGTCCTCCACGACATGCTTATGCAGCCACAGCGCGATCAGTGTTTGCATCTGCTCTGCCGCCCCCAGGATGAATCCCTCCGTGAACCGTCGACGGACACCCTGAACCTGAGCCATGACCAGAACATGATTGGCCCGATGCTGTTCCAGGCCGGGATAACCCGCCAGCCGCATGAGGTCTTCCTCGTGTTGGAAATGTTCCCCCAGAAAGGTAACCATCTCGTCGAGCATACTTTCAAGGATGATGGAGTCGACCTCCGGGTTCCAACTGGCGACCTGATTGATGAGGTCCACGAGTTGACGATGTTCCTGGTCAAGTTCCGGCGATCCAACGCTCATTGCCTCGGTCCACGTCATCACAACGACGCTGGCGCGCCGGGCCATCACCTCCTGAAAGGCAGTGACGACGATGGGGTCAAACTGGCTTCCCGCGTGATCGCGGATATAGGCCTGGGCCAGGTCCGTGGGCCAGGCATCGCGATAGGGGGCGCGATGGATCAGAGAATCATAGACATCGGCAACGGCAAGAATGCGTGCCGAAAGGGGGATTGCGGCGCCGGCAAGGCGATCAGGATAGCCGGTGCCGTCGAAGCGCTCGTGATGATATCGAACGATATCCATGGCCATCGTGAGTTGCTGGTTGCTTTCGGCCAGCCGCCTTGCCGTCACCAGGATTTCCGCTCCCACGACGGGGTGGCGCCGGACCAGCACATATTCTTCAGGCGTCAGGGGACCGGATTTCCGAATCACTTCGGGTGGAATGATGATCATGCCAACATCGTGCAGGACGGCGGCCCACCCGAGTTCGGCCAGGAACAAGGCATCCACCGGCGGTTCCCAAAGTCCGTTGCGGTAGATGATGCTCGCGATTTCCTCGGTCAGCCGTGCGACCCGCATCCCGTGAGCGTGCCTGTCTTCCGTTTTGCGCTCCACGGCACCCGCCATGGCGATGGCCATAGCGCGGCCAGCCCGCCTCGTCTGTTCAAAGACCACCAGATTATCGAACTCGACCGATATATTTGATGAGAACATCTCAACCAGATTCCGGTCCGTCGCATCCAGCAAGCGTTCACTGCCGAAATAAACCACGATCCCGCTGGAATTCGGTGTAGCCATGTAGAGGGTCAGGTTGAACTTGCTAAATATGCTGTGTTTTGCGCGCATCGACGCCACCACGGCGTCCTCGATGTTGCTTGCCACATGACCGTGCAGGGTATGATTGGTGGCGTCGCGGTACTGTCCCGAGGCCGCCAGAACATACAGCTCCGGCTCGATGTCGCTCTGTCCAGGCCGCCGGTCCTGCACACAGATAATGCCCCCGAGGCCGATACTGAGAATCCCCGAAATCTGGTCCAGAATGCCCTCGGCAAACAACTGCATGGACCGTTTGCGAAACAACGTCGAGCAGGCCGTAATCACCTTTTCCAGTCCCTGGCGGCTCAGAACAAGGGACGTAATGTCAGCGAAGGAACGCAGTGCCGTGATGACGGTGGTTGTCAGCTTCTGCGAGGTCAGTTCGGTCTTTTCCTTGTAGTCGTTGATGTCGTATTCGACGATGACGCTTTCCTCGGGAGCTTGGCCGGGCTGGCCGGTGCGCAGGATGATGCGCACGGCGGCATTGCACAGGGTTTCGCGAATGACCTTGACCAGCCGCAAACCGGCATCATCGGTCTCCATCACCACATCGAGCAGGATCACCGCCACGTCGGGCGTGATGCGCAGCAGAGCTTCGGCCTCGGCTCCGGAATAGGCGCTGATGACCGAAATCCCCCGGTCGCGATAACGCATCCGGCTTAAGATCATGCGGGTTACGGAGTGGACCTCCTCATCGTCATCCACGACCAGGACGATCCAGTCATGGTGGCGGGCTTCTGGAAGCTCCCCACGCTTTGCCGCCAGGCTGCCCCCGCTGAAAAGAAGACCCTTTGCCATGGCTTCACACCTCGTCCTGAAAAGCTGCGGGGCTATCGTACCCGGAAGACGAAAGAACGAGGGCCTGAGTCCCTCGTGCTCCCCATATTATCTTATTAAGGGGGAGCGCTAGATGCCTGAGCCCCGCGCATCTTCATCTTCCAAATCCGCCAGTCTTTTACCCGGCCACCACCTGATTGCGGCCCCCCCGTTTGGCCGCATAAAGCGCAGCATCGGCACGAGCCAGAGCAACACCAAGAAAATCTTCATCCAGACGCCATTCGGCAACCCCGAAGCTGGCGGTCATCTGGAAGTCGCGGTCCCCGCCGCAAAGGGAAAGTGCCGCGATTTTTTCGCGCAGTCGTTCGGCAACGAGGACGGCTTCCGTCACGGTGGTCTCAGGCAACAGCACGACAAATTCCTCGCCGCCATAACGACAGATAACGTCAATATCCCGCAACTCGCCGCTGCACTCCCGGATCATCGTCTGAAGCGCCAGATCGCCAGCCGCATGGCCATAGGTGTCATTGAACGCCTTGAAGTGGTCGATGTCGATCATGAGCAGGGCGAACCGCCGCCCCAGACGGCGCGCCCGCATGATCTCCCGGCTCACCAGTTCGTCGAAATGGCGGCGGTTGAAGGCGCCGGTCAGCGCGTCGAGCGTCGCCAGTTGCTCAAGTTCGAGGTTCGCCAGTTTCAGCGCCTGGGTCCGCTCGGCAACGCGCGCCTCCAGATGTTCATTGGCTTCGCGCAACAGCTCATAATGATGGACGCTGGAGAAACCCACTGCAATCTTCGATGCCAGGGTTTCCAGCAACGACTGTTCGATCCCCGACAGCCTCCGTCCCCGGCGCAAAAAGACCGCCATCTCCAGATCGTCTTCGACCGGGAGGTAGAGCGCGACATCGTCGCCGTGACAATGGGCCTTGCGGTCCAACGCCTCCATCAGCCGGGGCAGAGCATCGCCGACCCCCTCGTCATAGCCGCCGATCCCACAGACAAATGAAGGGGGCGCCTGCCCTCGGCGCTGGACCAGAACGGCCCCCCTGGTATCGTTCACGAAACTCCCGAAAGTTTCGATCGTGCCCCTGGCGAAGTCATCGAAACGCCGCAATTTGAAAAGACTGTTGGAGGTGTCGATGATCCGCTGAAGACCCGTGCGGCTCGTCTCCACGGCCATGATGTCATGGTAGGAGCGCAGGGCGGAGATAACGGTCGTCGTCAGTTTCTGTGAAGTGAGTTCCGTCTTTTCCTTATAATCATTGATATCGTAATCGATGATTACCTTTTCTTCCGGGGCTTGGCCCGGTTGGCCGGTGCGCAGGATGATCCGGACAAAGCGATTGTCGAGATCCTTGCGGATGTGATGAACCAGGCGCAGCCCGGCATCATCGGTTTCCATTACGACATCGAGCAGGACGACGGCCATGTCTTCCTCACGGCCCAGCACTTCCATGGCCTCGCGTGAGGAGTGGGCGTCCAGAATCGACACCCCGCGACTGTCGTACTGCAACTTGGATAAAATGAGA
>JADFXL010000229.1 GCA_015233585.1 Alphaproteobacteria bacterium
ATGATATATGCACCAGCCCCGGCCATGCCAGGGGTTTGAGCCGGGACTGAAGAGCACCGGGCGTCAAGGCTTGGTCGCAGCGCCCGTTACGGGGCGCTGGCGAAGGCCGGCGGGAGATGGGCGCAGGCACCGGGATGGTGCCAGGAAGCCGGGGTGGGCGAGCGCTTCAACCAGACGGGTACCGGTGAGCCTGTACCAAGGCCAGGAGTTTTCGACTCCTGGCCTTGGTATCCAGCGGCCATTGCGGCCGCGGCCAAGCGAGCGGAGGCGAGCGCTTGGGCAGAGGGGCCGAAAATTGCGACCGCAGGTCGGAATTTTCCGGCAATAGTATGACTTGGGGAAAATCATGCGCGCCGTGTCCACCCTCTTCGCCGTCGTCATGCTGCTGCTGGCCGCGACGGCGATCGCCCACGCCCAGGGGCGTGACATCATTGCCAACACTCCGGAACGCCGGGTGGCGCTGGTAATCGGCAACAACGACTACCGCTATGTGACCCAGCTTCACAACGCCGTGACCGATGCGCGATCGATGTCCCGGGAGCTTGCCGACCGCCATTTCGAGGTGGTCTATCGCGAGAACGCGCCCCGGCAGGCGATGAACGACGCCATCGAGGAATTCCTCGGCAAATTGTCCTCCAACACGATCGGGGTGATCTACTATTCGGGCCATGGCGTCCAGATCAACAGCGCCAATTACCTGATCCCCACCGACCTCCAGGCGGAAAAGGAGGGTGATATCCCCGCCAACAGCATCGATTTGGGTCGGCTGCTCGACCGTACCACCCAGATGCAGGCCAGGTTCACGCTGGCGATCGTCGATGCCTGCCGCAACAACCCGTTCCAGGGATCGGGGCGGGCGCGAGCACTCGGCGGCAAGGGGTTGGCGCCGCCGGTTTCCACCGCCAGCGGCACCTTGGTGGTGTATTCGGCCGGCGCCAATCAGCAGGCATTGGACCGGTTGGGCCCCCAGGATAAGGACCCCAACGGCCTGTTCACCCGGGAGTTCATCAAGGCGATGCGGCGACCGGGGTTGAAGGTGCAGGACGTGGTCAACGAAGTCAGGCTGAAGGTGATCCAGGAGGCCAGGACGGTGGGGCATGTCCAGACCCCGGCCATCTACGACCAATCGGTGGGGACGTTCGTATTCTCGGAAGGCACGCCGGATACGCCCGAGCCGCAGGACGGTGCGTTCTCGGTGGACGACATCGCCGCTCGCGATGCCGAGGCGAAAGCGAAATGGGACCTGTGGCAGACAAGGATGAAGGCGTCTTTCGACACCGCGTCTGCGTTCTCGGGATCGAAGAACGCGACTCGGGCGGTCTGGGACCGCTTCCTGTCGACATATGCGGACAAGAACCCGTTCTCGGACGAGGACGAACAACTGCGGGCCGAGGCCGCCAGTCGCCGGGCGGCAAGTCTCGCGTCTTCGCCACCGCAGCCGGAACCATTCCCCTCGGGCGTGGTGCGACCGCCACGGTCGGTGTTCCGGGACTGCCCGGACTGCCCGGAGATGGGGGTGATTCCCCCCGGCAGCTTCACCATGGGCGCGACGCCGGCGGAACAGGATTGGTTCGTGTCCCAGGGCGCTCAACGCGATTGGGCCGAATGGGAGGCCCCAGAACACCACGTTACAATCCGCCACAGCTTCGCAGTGGGGAAATATGCGGTGACTTTCGCCGAATGGGATTCCTGCGTCGCTGACGGTGGCTGCAACGGCTATCGCCCGCCCGACGAAGACTGGGGCCGCGGCAATCGCCCGGTAATCAATGTGAGCTGGCTCGATGCCCATGCCTATATCCGCTGGCTGAACGAAAAGGTTCGCCGAACATTGCCGGGAACGGCGGCCGGAGGCGGCCCCTATCGCCTGCCAAGCGAGGCGGAGTGGGAATATGCGGCACGGGCGGGAACCGCGACTCGATACTGGTGGGGCGACGAGGCCGGCCACGGCAACGCCAATTGCGACCGTTGCGGCACCCAATGGGACAACAAACAGACGGCGCCGGTGGAAAGCCTTCGCCCAAATCCCTATGGACTGTTCAATATGTCGGGCAATGTTTGGCAGTGGACCGCGGACTGCTACGCCAACAACTACAACGCCGCGCCACCGGATGGGCTTCCGGCGGTAGGGCCCGACACCTGCGATCGCGCCCAGCGCGGCGGATCCTGGCTCAACCTTCCTCCCTATATTCGCTCCGCCAGCCGCAACTGGGACACCCCCGATACCCGCGCCAACCTGGTGGGATTCCGTCTGGCCAGGACGCTGCCATGACAATGATCAATAAAGGGGATTCGGCCCTGCGCATTAGGTCATTTGGGTGATGTGGCCCCAACGCAACACTGCAATGGGAATATGATACCAGGGCGGTGAACGTTAATGCGGCGCGTTACAGTGTTTGTTACGGTCACGATGCAAAGATCGCCGTGAGGGGACCGTGACTATGGAAATGACGAAGAAGGGGGTTTGCACCGCCCTGGCCGCAGCCTGTGTATTGACCGCCACCGCGGCCCAGGCTGCGAGCGATCAGGTTGCCGAAGCGCGGACGCAGAAAGAGGATCTGGTCTACACCGATCCGACCGTTCCCCAGCCGGGGAAATGGCTGGTCGGAGCCAATGCCGAAGATATGTTCGTCGTCATGAATTATGACTCGAAAAGCTCATTGGTGACAAATTCCGGCATCACTACCGCAACGACGACTTCGACGGTTATTGGCAACGAGGTGGGTGGCACCTTCACCGCTGGCTATGGCAATCTCTGGGGATTTATCACCTACCGGGTCGGCGAGTTTGGCGGAACAAGGGACTACTCCAGTTCCCTCGGGTACAAAGAGGACTACAGCGTTCAGACCTCCCAGATTGAAACGAGGTTGCGCTATCTTGTCCCTGAGCTGAAGTTCTGGGGAATCACGCCCTTCGTTATTGGCGGGTACAACTACACGAACGTCGACTCCAGCCTTTCCATTGAAACGCCGCGGATTTCGTTCGGTGGGAAAACCAGCCTGCTGCGGTGGAATGACGAGTATCACTCGTTCTTCGGCGGTCTCGGCGGCATCGCTCCGTTCACCGAAAGTCTCGGCCTGCGTGCAGACGCTTCGGCCGCCTATGTAAGGGGCTCCGGGTCCTACAAGGCCCCGTTCACCACGGCGAATACGTGGAGCGGCAATGGTTATGGTGGCGAAGGCCATGTAACGTTGTACTACAAGATCTCCGACACATGGACGGCGCAGCTGGGGGCCAAGGGCGAATTCGTCACCGGCGATTCGATCGACGCGTTCGGCGCGTTCGGCGCCTATGCGAATCTCGGGTATACCGTTCACTTCTGAGTGCCTTGTTACAAGTGGAAGTTTTCCCACCGGGATGGTCGGACGCGTTTCGGCCATCCCGGTTCAAATAATACCGACACAATCAGAACGACCGCCGATTTTGCATTATGGCGGCCACCATTGTTGATTTTATGTTAATTTGTTGAACGCTTTGTCGGATTTTGTTGGAGGCGGGCCGTGGATGACGTCGATCCCGATATTCGTACCGCCTCGGGTATACGATACGCGGTGGCCCTCCTGTTTCTGTTCCTGGTGTGCCTGGGGGCGCCGCCGGCAAGGGCATCCAGCGATTTTGCCCTGGTGATCGGCATCGGCCAGTACAAGAGCACCGAAATTCCCCAGCTTCATTACGCCTATGCCGATGCCAAGGAAATGGCGGCATTTCTCCGCGATCATTCTCTGTTCAAGCGGGAATGCATCGGTCTGCTGCTGAACTCGCAGGCAACGCGCGACGCGATCAAGAACAAGCTCATCGAGTTGGAGAACAGGTGCTCGACCAGCGGTCCAGGCGGCAAAGTCTTCATTCACTTCAGCGGACATGCGATGCGGTCCGACACGTCGGAAAGCGCCGACATCAAGAAGGCAAGCGGAAGCCAAGCCCGCGAGTTTCTGATTCCCTTCGACGGCGACCCGTATGACGACTACCTTACGGCGGACGGCGGCAAAGCCAACGATACCTATATCAAGAAGGAATGGTTTGCCGCGCGTCTGAGCGAAATTCAGGCATCCGACGTAACGGTTATCATCGATGCCTGCCACAGCGGGATCCCCGATTTCGCAGGACTCATGAAGTTATACAATTCGACGTCATCCGTTGGCGCTGGAAAGAAAATCGCGCTGATGGCGGCATCGAACATCGCCGATGTCTCGTTTGAATTCGACGAGTTGAAGCATGGTGCATTGTCATGGGCCGTTTTGAACGTTTTGTATGCGCAGAAGGAAAGCACCCCAAAGGGGAATAAGGCGGAAATTGACAGTGATGCCCTTTTTGGCAACGTCCAGAGCCTGTTCAAGACCCGAGCTGTTAGCGGGAAAACTTTGTCATTTTATCACATGCCTGAGATTTATTATTACCCAGTGTCTGCCAACTCCGTGGTTGTCGGGGAGGTTCGGGGTAGCGGCGCAATTGTCAAGCCGACCATTCTGTCCAATCTGCTGTTCCACCCCCCG
>JADFXL010000022.1 GCA_015233585.1 Alphaproteobacteria bacterium
CAGACACCGCCGTCAAGCCCCGATGACCAGCCACCCCCACCCGAGGGCCGAAGTCCCTCGGGGGACAAAAGTTACCTTTTGCGTCCGGGGCGCCGCCAGCCCGCTGCTTGCCAACATCTACATGAATCGCTTCCTGAAGTATTGGCATTTCAGCGGCCGCGGCGAGGCATTCCGGGCGCATATCATCAACTACGCCGACGACTTCGTCATCCTCAGCCAACGCTCGGCGGCCGAGGCTCTGGCGTGGACGCGGGCGGTGATGACCAAGCTTGGGCTGACGATCAACGAGGCGAAAACCTCGGTGAAGAACGCCCGAACGGAGCGCTTCGACTTCCTAGGATACACGTTCGGTCCCCACTACTACCAAAGGACCGGTGCCAGGTACAATGGCGCAAGCCCTTCCGAGAAAAGCGTCAAGCGGATCAAGCTGAAGGTCAACGAAATCCTGGTGCCCGGCAACATGAAGCCATGGCCCGAAGTGCGCGACCAGCTCAACCAGTTACTGCGCGGTTGGTCCGCCTATTTCTGCCATGGAACGAAAGCCAGGGCATACAAGGCCGTTGACACCCACGTCTTGGACCGTGTCCGACACTTCCTCAGTCGGCGGCATAAGGTACAGAGCCGTGGAACCCGACGATTTCCATTCGATATGATCTATCGAGAACTCGGGGTTCTTCCGCTGGATTACCGCCGTGTGCCTTCATCATGAAACCAGTCGGAAAGCCGGATGCGGGAAACCCGCACGTCCGGTTTGATGAGCGGGGAGGGGAGACGGAGTGATGCCGAATGGCCCAAGCCACCGCGCCCTTCCTCGACTCTACATCCAGACCGCGAACCTTGGACCGATCCCAGACCCCCAGAAGAGCGCCAGATCACGGGAACGCAGGCAAAACGGAGACACTGGACACGGCTCTCCCACTCAAGATATTCTTGAACTCGTTGGCTATCTTACCAAAACGCGTAGGTGGGTGGGCAAATTCTGAAGCATCTGGCTATCCTTCATGTTCAACAACGCACCAATCCGTGCATTGTTGCTTGACAGTTTGGGATTTTGTGGTAGGCTATCCATATTCAACCCGTGGCATCCAGTCCCCACGGGCTGAATGTTGGCCACCGCATGGTCCTCCCTATGTGGTGGCCCTTTTTCACAGGTTTGGTAGCTCACCCGTGAAAAGCCGTGAGGCCCGTTGCGTCGTCCGACTTTGCCTCCAGTTGGTGCAACGGGCCACTCGTGCTCTGATCCAATTTGCATTTGCGGCCACCACCTGACCAGCCTGACACGGCGAACGCTGGCAGAAGCGCCAAGCTGCACGACAGGCGAGGTTGGCCGCGGAGCAGGCCCTCCAGGACATTGCCGCCTGATGGTCAGGTCGATGTTGTCAGGCGTTGCCGCCACCTCAACCCGATTTGCGCCCGGTCAGGTCGATGTAACCATCGGTTGGGCGCGAACTTCAAACCGATCTTATCCAGTCCTGACATCGTCGAGGTTGGCCGCGAAGTCGGCCATTGATGATCAAGACAGCATCGACGATGAAAATGAACATGTTCAATCACGCGATCAATCATCGTGTCATCTCATGTGCCACAGAATTTTGTCAAATGCAGTTAATTGAGCCATAAAGAAAAGGAGTTTATCACTTTTTCCCCTTGACCATGGGCAACCACGGCAGTATATTCATGTTTGACGGCGGCCACCGTCATTCGTCCTGTGTGAGATTGCTCCGGGTACCTGCTCCCCGCAGCAATCTCCAAGGACCAAGTAGCAGGATACCCCCATGTTGTTGTCACCCGCATCAGCTTCACCACATTCGACCGGGGCACTTCGCTCCCGTGGGGCTGAGGACGTGACCGCACCTCAACCGCCTCGCAGGTCGATGGGCGAACTGTTGGCCTCGGACCGGGTCACCCGTGCCAGCGACATCACTGCCCGGAGCCAGGGTGCACAGCCAGTTGCACAACCGACACCTGTTGAGCAGGCGCCTGAAGTGGCCCCGACACCCCATGGCAGCCGCGTTCGTTACCGGGCCGGCCGGCCGGTAACCTCAGTGAACCATGATCAGGGCGCGGCCACCACTGATGAACCCGCCACTGCTGAGCATCAATGTTCGCGGCCAGCAATGATCATATGTTCAAACCCAAACCCAACTCACACCCTTGGCAAAGCTGATCGCCTTGCAACTGGCGACATGACTTGGTCCAACCGTCAAGCTGCACGGGCTGCCAGAGCTGTTGTGGACCCGCTGGAACGTATTGACGAAGCTCACCGGGCCGTGCGGGACGCTCAGAAGCGCATACGCCTTCACCTGAAGAACGGCAAGGTTGGCAAGGTCAAGCACGCTATTCGTGAAATGATGATGAGCATCGACACCGCGATTGCAGCGGCCCACTATGTTGGCAAGTTCCGCATAGAGAAGGCCCGTGAACATGCAGTCGCCGTATCGCAGGCCATCACTGACCGGGCGCGACGTGCAGTTGCCGCAGGTCATCACGTGGACATGACTGCGGCCTACCTGGAAGCCGATCAAGCTGCTGAACGGATCATGACCGCGGCCCACCACCAGACCATCGAACTGGCAACGCAGGCGTACCCGTTTCAACATTCCGGCGACCATGCCTTTGCACGGCAAGTACCCAAGCTGGATGGGGGCCACCGCATCACCATCAGGTTCCCAGACAGCCAGAAGACCCTTCAACGCATATTCGCGCTGGCGACAGAGGACATCATCAAGGCTAGTTTGCGGCCAGATCAGTACATACTGAACGGTGGGCAGTCTGCAGCGGTCAAGGCCATGGTAGCCGCGGCCAACAAAGGCCGTAAATGGTTCGAAGAGCAGGACATGGTGCATGCCTACGACAACCTTGATGACCGTGAAGGCATCCTTGAACTGATCCATCATGTAACCGGGCTCACGACCAACTTCACGCGGCACATCGTGTTCGAAGACTTTGCCATGTGGTTGCCAAACAGCCACCCCAACCGCGGCCAACAACCCAGTAACCCCTGTGAACACTGCCGCCACCAATGCAGTGATCCCAGCGAGGACGGGTCTGACCAGTTGGACAGCGTGATACACACACCAGTCTGCACAGGCGAGGCAATACGGGGCCACCGTACCCAAAACAAAGCCAACCCTCAACCTCAAACCAACGAAGGAGACGAAACTCACGAAACAGACACGGACAACGACACGAACGATGACTTGGATGATGAGACTACCTGCATGGGTGGCCTCACTCTTACTCAGTTCATGCATGCACAAAGATGCTTAACCACTCGGTTTGCCGATGCCGACCTTTACGTGATACCCGGCTTACCTCCAGGCGGTTGCCACAGTTCAATCGTGTTCGAGCTTTGCGTCAAAAAGCAGCTGGAAAGTCTCCAGGTGCCTGATGACGCCGAGCTGATCATCATCGCCGACAACATCACCGTCGCCGCGAACACCAAAGCGGGCTGTGGGCAACTTGGCAGTAAAACCCTTGACGCTATCTGTGCCGGCAGCATGGATAACGGAGTGTTGCCCCTGGCATCGAATATGGAACTGAAACCAAAGGCACAGCCCAAGCGGGTCAAGGACCCCGAGGGCAAATGGACTTGGGGCGAACATGCACCGGGGCCACGACGTATCGACTACGGGTTCCACGCCATGGGAACCAAGTTCAGACGCAAGCGCATAGTTGCCGGCGGTACGCCAATGACAACCGTCGAGGTATCGGAGCCACGGGTGCTGAAGAAAGCACGGCAAGATGTGTTTGAGCTGAAACAGTTTTACGATCCCGCCCAACAGCAAAAGCCGATCACGTCGTCCGAGGCGGAAGACCTGACCGACACCGCTGTCATGAAGCTGCACGACAAGTGCTCGCACAAGGCCGACGCGGCGATACGTATGGTCTCACCACAGTGCAAGGCAGGTGTTCATGCGATAATCGACAAGGCCATGGTAAAAGCAGCAAAGGAACTTTGGCCTGAGATCGTTGACCGGTTGCAAGACTATGTTCCGCCACCTGACCCAGTCACGCATGGACCGATCGTCCCGGTTGGCCCGTTGCGCCATCGTAGGCAACGTTCGAGGTGACGCCATGAACGCCAAACACTCAGTCGCGCCCAACGGCGAGCCCATCATCGACAGCGACATCATCCCCTTTGACGGCCCGTTGACAGTTCAACCGGGGCTTACCGACGCACAGCGTCACCGGGCCGAACAGTTGATCGCCTTGCAGCCCGTGTCGCGGCCAACACCTTCAACGCCCGTGGTACCTGTCGCCCGTATCCGCCGCAGGGTGCCAACCACCATCGGTCAGGCTGCCTGACCCGACGTCAGGTCCGCCTCCACGACATTGACGGTGACCAAGGTCGGCCTGTACCGCGGCAACCCTCATGGGATCGATGGTGATCTGCACCGGGACGATCTGACGAAGGTCAAGGCCCGTTGCCGTCCAATTCGAACACTGTCCAATTTGGATGCCCCCGCACCACCACGTCCAAATTGAACGCCGTCCAATCTGGACACCAAGGTAGCATATCGTTGTTGCAACGTCTCATGCTCAGCCCGCTGTCCAATTTGAACACCATCGCGCCCCGTCCAATCTGGACACCACGACAAAGTCAGGCTGCGCCATCGCTCAAGAGGTCGGTTGCTGTAACAGCCGTCACAGCACAGCAACACTTATAGTCATAAGCTACTCGGCACTGACCACGCGCATCAGGTAGCTTATCTCCCCACCCTGAAGCCGGGTCATCCTCGTACAGGAGACGGCCCGTGCCCGATGATCAAGGCTCCCCCCACATCCGGCAGCGCTCCAGGCCGACTGAAAAGGTGCCACTTGACTATGATAAGTTCGGCAAGTTGATGGGGATGGTCGGGAGCACCTTTGAGGGTGAGGCGTTGAACGCGCATCGGATGGCAACCGACATGCTGAGAGCCGCCGGCTTGTCGTTCACCGACATCGCCGAAACACTGAAGGCTAAGGATGCTGTCCAATCTGGACACCCCCGGCGGCCACCACCCAGACCCAAGGGTTTCAAGGACAGTTCCGGCAGGACCTGGAGGAGCCAGAAAGACTATGAGGAATACTGCGCAAGGGAAGCCGCCCGTAGCGAATATGAAAAACGTGAAGCCGAGAAGCGGAAAGCTGAGCAGCGTGCTGCCGATCGTCAACGCCATGCACCGCAGCGGGACGCCGTGGTGGAAAAGTACGGCAGCGCAATGGCAGCCATCACCCGCAACGAACGGGAGCAGGCCCTACATGATGCAGTTGTGCAGTGGCTGGAAGGACCACGTATCGTACGCGCCTTCAGGTACCTTGCGGGCCGCTGGCATTCCAGCATGGGCGGGTGGACGCGGGGGTCCTCTGAGCCCCCCGTTGCTGAATGCCGTGCCGCACTTGATGCGGCCTTGCCGCTGCCTCAAACGATCCGTGAGGCCCGTGACGAAGTCAGATATTGGGATCAACGTGATAATGAGCTGCAGCTTCTTGTAGAACGGTGGGACGAGGAGCAACTCGACCTACCGGCCTCCTACCGCCGGAGGCGTGTGCGTCGCCTCTATGAGACCGAGTTGTCGATCACCACGCTGGACGACCTGCAAACCCGGCTGCAGTTCCTTGCTGAGACCAAGAATGGCGCATGTGAAGTGGGGCTGTCCATAATGGACGCCTTCGAGCGGCTGGTGCTGAACGGGCAGGACCCGTCGAAATTGAACATCGACCAATCTGGACACCCGCACACCGCCACCGAGAGGCGGAAAGCCGTGATTGACCTGCTGTCCAATTTGGACACCGCAGGCTTGCCCGACAGGGAGATTGCCCGGCGGGCCGGGGTGTCGCCTTCCACCGTAGGGACGTTGCGCCGGAAGGTGGTGAGCGAAGCACTTAAGCCGGCACCTATATTCAGGACCCGACCAAGACCGTCGCGGTCACCACCGCCACCGCAGACCTGATCTTGGGCACCTGTCTCCGGTCCTTGCGTGACCCAGGCCCGCCACACAGGCCTCACCTGATAACGGCGACGTCCAAATCGAACACTGTCCAATATGAACAGGCATGCGCCATAGCCCACCAAACCAGTCGGTGTCCAGATTGGTCACCTGAACAACAGCCCGTCCAATCTGGACGCTGTCCAAATCGAACACCCCCGGTCAGAACGCCCAATCAATGCACCGTCCAATTCGGGCACCTGAACAACAGCCCGTCCAATCTGGACGCTGTCCAAATCGAACACCAGGACACTCGATCCAATGACCTGTTGTGCTCAACCTGCTGTCCAATCTGGACACCACTACAGCGCATCACCGTCCGTCAAGCGGAAGGTGGTGAACTATGCACATCAGCCAAGTGGCACGGCAGCCCCCGCACCCGCAAATACGGCACCCCAGGGAGCGCCACCTGATGCCCTCCAGGCCATGGTCGACTACCCACGTGCCATACAAGATAGAACGCACCAGCGAGCCCCCTGGAGGCCTTGGCGTTGACGGGCCTGTCGTGCTGTGGCCATGCCACCGACCACGGTCAACACGATCAGGATTGACCGGCTGCCGGACACCTGCCAAACCGACCGAGGTGCACGATGAATAAAGCCGATCTGGTGAGGCGATCCAGATCGCGGCCTGCAAGGCCCCGACCTTCAAGGCAGGGAAGCCGCTCAAGGACGCGGTCAACGTGTAACCCTCATCAGGGGCACCTCGGAGCCTTGCGTTGACGACCCACCGCGCCGTAATGTGGTGCCATCTGGACGGTCGCAGTTGAACCATCTACCTTGAGCGCGGTTTCATCGACGATGTGTATCAAGCACATTTCATGCCAACCCGGCCGATGCCGGCCCACATGGCTACCCTGTGGTCCCCTCAAGTGGTCCACTCGGCGGACAATAATTCCTAGTATCTAACTGATTTAATTTATAAATCAGTCGTCTCGGTACGTGTCCTCCCCCTTCCACCATAAATCCAAGTAAGCAATTGAAATCAGCTAACAATTTTTGCAACTGATTTCCCAACCCACAAACCAGCCCCCAAATCGGCCGTGGTTCGGTGTGGAGACATGGCGACAATCGGTCACAGTTGCGTTCGACACGTCCGCGTGGCGGCCCGCAAGGCGGTTCCTGTCAAATCTGGCCGCCTACCGAGCGGCCACCCTCGGGTTACGGCGTCAAGCCTTCCAGTTTTGCCGCGCTGGCATCCCGCATGATCTGGGGGAACATCATCATCACGCGGGTTTTCGCCAGCTGGCGGGCCTTGAAGATCACCTCGTCAAGCACCTTGGCCCGCAGTTGGTCGGGGACCTGATCCCAGCCCGGAGTTTTCATGGTCTGCAACACCAGCGCGTGCGCCGTCACGCCCGCAGTGCGCTGCAGCTCCTCGTACTGAACCGGGGTCAGGTCCACGCCGGCAATCTGCCGCGTCACCTTGGCTGGAAATAGCTCGAGCCGGGCCAGCTCGCGGCTCGCCGGGTCTTCGGTCGCCGAGCTGCCGTACAGCACCGACTTCGAGCGGATCGGCTCGCCCTTCCAGTCGATGCGGTTGGCGACGTCGCCGGACAGGCCGGGGATTTTGGCGCGTGCAGCGTCCAGGAGGGTGCGCGCTTCCTTGGAATAGGGATCGAACAGGGTCCGGTTGACTTGGCTGATACCGACGCTGAACGGCATGAAGCTGGTCGCGAAGTCACGCAAGTAGCGTTCACCGTATTCCTTCGGCTGAAACACCGCCTGCAACAGATCGTGCAGGCCACGCATCCAGGTTTCATCGAGGACCACCTCGGAGATTGCCATGACGATGTTGGCCGCGCTGGCGGTGGCTTCGTCTTCGGTCAGGTGGTGACCGATTTCAACCATGTCGGCCGCGGCGCCCATGACCATGCCAATCGGCCCGAGCTTGCGATAGGGCACCCAACGATTGCCGATCCGAACGCTGTAGGGCTGGTGATCAACCAGCCACAGCCGCCGTTCGTTGGGATCGGTCGGGCCGCCGCCGGTCGCCAGCTCGTTGACCGTCAGCACGGCCAGACCCACGCCGACGCCTGTCCCCACCGCGATCTTCGCGGCCTGCATTTGCTGCCGGTCGGCACCGTACTTTCCTGCCAGCGTCTCGCGCACTTCGACCGACAGCAGTCCGAGCGGCGTGCTCTCGGCTGCCCCGCGCACAATGTTGGTGCCGACGCGGGCGAACGGGACGATCAGCTTGGTCAGCAGGTTCGAGTTCGCCAGCTGTTCGACGGTGTGGGAGAACGAGCCGAACTCGGGCTTGCGCATCAAGACCATGTCGAGAGCTTCGGCATGCGCGCGCTCGATCATCGCTTCGTCCGGCTGCGCCGTCAGGTCCGTCACCCGCCGCGCCCCGTCCAGCCCCTCGGACGACGCCCTGCGGAAGGCCAGAGCCGCCATTTCCTGTTCGTAGGCCATCGAATAGAACAGCGTGTGGATCGCGGTGACTGCGCGGCCGGGCGTCTCCAGGACGTAACCGGCGTGACCCGCCAACCCCGGCAACTCGGACAGCGGCTGCATCCGCGAGCCGTGTTGGGTTGGGTGGGTGAGGTCCATTGCCGCCTGTTCGACGACACCCTTCATGAACGGCACGCCGGTCTTGAGGGCACTCAACGCCGGGCCAAGGCCGACCCGGAGACCATAGGCCAGCCCGGTGAGCTGGTGTGCGACCTCAGCGAGTTGCACCCGCTCCTGATGAGGGTAGCCGAGCGCCTCCTGAACTTCGCCAAGAAGAGCCGCCGCCGGTGTTTCCAATAGCGTCTTAACCAAGTTGCGCGCGGCGTTGCCGATTGCGTAGGTGGTGTGGGTGATCGGGCCGGAGATCAGGTTGTTGATGTAATAAGACAGCAGGTAATCCTTGAACTTCGGCTTCTGGCTGTCGTGAACGAAGCGCGAGACTTGGGCCGGAGTGTCCAGACCCGCCAGCGCTTCGGCTTCGGCCCGCAGCTGAAACAGCGTCTGCCCGGTGGCCTTTTCGACGAACTGACCGCCCGCCCGCGCATCCTGCAGCCCATCGATAGACCGGAACGCCCGCAGCGCCCGGCCGGCTTCGGCCGTGATGCCCGAAACTTGCTCTTGGATCATGACATGCCGGGCCTTTGCCCGCGCGAAGGCCATCAGATCGGCCTCGGAACCGGACGCCGCAGCTTTCAGCGAGGCGTCACGAACCGCAGTGGCGGACTGGATCAGCAGCTGCCGCGCGGCAACCACCTGTTCGGCGTTGAACGCCTGCCCGATGTGCCGTTGATTGAGATCGCTGGCCTTCATTCCCAGGTCTTCGGCGAGCTGCAGCACCTGTGCATCCGAGACCACACCCCGCCGCGCAGTCAGGAAGCCGCCGTTCTCTCGCGCCACCTGCCGGATGACGGTGTTGACGTCCTCGGGCTGGTGCAACAGGTCGAGGCGGATGTTGCCGGCCTTGTCGGCTACGGGCTGTTCGGGGAAGGGGGCGTTTGCGTCGAGGGGCCGGTCGCCTGACTTTGCGCGTACTCCAAGGCCCCGTGACTCAGCTTGACCAGCGCCCGCGCCGAGCGCAGCCAGCTCTCCCGCTGGCTCGTCTGTTCGGGTGTTATCCCGTCTTTCGAGAGGGACGCCGCCAGTGTCGCCTCTTGGTCCAGTGCCATCACCAGCTTCCGCCGGGCCTCTTCGACCGTCTCGCCCATCGTTCATCTCCAGTAAATCGGGTTCATCTGCCGCCAGCTCGCGTCCCAGTTCGTCCGCCACGTGGTCGCGGATCGCGGCCGTGGCCTGCGGGGGAGCTGTCTCCGCGTCGCGCTCGTGGATAGCGGCCAGCGCCGAGCCGCGGGAGGGGGCCGGTCCCGGTTCGGCCGTCTCCGGTTCCTGCGGACGCGCCACCTGCGGCCGCTCCGGTTCACGGGCGAGCAGGCGGTCAAAGACATCACGAATGCTGTCGGGCAGGGCTGTTCCGGACCCCTTCAGGTGCTGATAGATGTCCAACAGCCACGAGCGGAACCGCTCGAACACGCCAGCCAGTCTCGGAGTTGGCGCGCGCCCCTCGTAAAGATAACGCTCGAAGGCGCGGGCGAACTGCTCCTCATGGCGCGGGGCGATGTCTTCGGCCTTCGCCACCCCGAACCACCCACGCACCGCCGCACCATCGGCCCGCAGCTGGTCAGGTGCCACCGCGTCGGCAGCATCGCTCAACAGCTCGCGCAGGAAGACATGGCCGCTCTCGTGGATGATGGTCCCGGCATCCGCCTTGCTGAACAGAGTAATGACCGGGCGCCTCCCTTCTCCGAAGCGCGTCTTGCCACTCGCGGCCCCCTTCGGCCCGCCGCGATCGGCTCCGACGATGTCCGGGCCTTCCTTGGCATAAAGATCGGCTTCGGTGCCCTTCCGGCCCTCGAACCACGCGGCGCGGGCATCGTAGCGCGCGGCCATCATCTGTCCGACGGCGGAGGCTTCGTCGGCGGAGCGGCCGGCCGCAGCCATCTTCCGCGCGACATCCGCAGCGATATCAACCTTGGGTGCCGCGACCTCGGGCGCCGTCCCGGCCGGAACCGGTTCCACGACGTTGCTGGGGGGCTGTGTGGCGGCTTAGGAACCCCTGGCGCCCCCAGCGCCTCCTGTGGCCTCCCCGCGTCGTTCTGGGGGGCGGTTTCGACCGGTTGTTCCGTGGGCATCCGCCGCTCGGCTTCGCGGAAAGCTGCGCTGACTTCGGGGGCGAGGTCGCGCATGGCGTAATCGTTCCGCATCAACTCGGCGCGGACGCAGGCCATGTCCGCGTTGTCGTGTTCGGTCGTGGCCGCGATCGCGTCCGCGTTGGCCGCCCGCAGTTCGTCAAGCTGCGCCCGCAGCGGTTCCATGCGGGCTTCGTAAATTTTGGCCTTGCGCGGGTTGGCGTCATCGGCACGACGCTGCAGGTCGTCGAGTTGGCCCTGAAGCTGGTCGATATCCTGGTTATGCGGGGTGGTGCGCTCGGCTTCGGCGCGGCGGGTCTGGTCGAGTTCGTCGATCCATCTCCGATAGGTGTCGCGCCGGGCGGTCAGGGCCTCGTATTGCGCCATGACATCGGGGGCAACGTCGCGGGCGATCTGGTGAACATCCGGAACGGCAGGCGCCGCTTCAGCCTCAGGAACCGCCGCCGGTTCCGGCGCAGCGGCAACCGGTTCGGTGGGCGTGAACACGTGTTCAGCGGCGGGGGCTTGCTCGGGAACCGCACGGGCGACTTCCGCCGGGACGCCCCGTTCAGGCGCCAGCGCATCGAGCGCCTTGCCCATGGCCGGGGACCACTCGGAAGCATCGACGGCGCGGGGGCCGATGACGTTCAGGTCCCGCGCTATGGCGACATGCGACGGGGAAGCGCCTTCGTGCATCAGCATGCCGACCAGATCGCGGGTGAGCTGGTTCGGCGCACTCTCGGGGGTCAGTCCCGCGCTGGCAGCCAGGGACCCCACGCCGGCCGCAGCCCCCACCCCCGCCGACGCGAGAAACTGACTCGCCGTCGTCAGCGGCCGGATCAGCGCCTCGTTCGCCGACTTGAGCCAGTTGGCGCGGCCGGTCGAGTAGTCGTTGAAGACGCCGAGTTGCTTCAGATCACGCTCGGTCTCGTCCGACAGGCCGCCCATCTTGTCGCCCCACGCCGCGCTGAAGCCGACGCCGAAACCGTCCAGGGCCTTCGAGAGGGCGTTCGTGGTGTTGCTGAAGAAGTTGTCCCAGTGCAGGCCGGACAGCGGCTTCTGCGCCGGGCCGGAGCCAAAGGCTTCCGAGATGGTGGGTAAAGGATCGGGCGACGGCTCGGGGCCGAACACTTCGGAGACGGTCGGAATTTGTTCGGTCATCATCGCACCGGGGGTTGCGGGGTTGAGGGATCGGGCCGGACCAGGCCGCGCCGCACAGCTTCGGCGATAGCCTGGTCACGGGTGACCGCGCCACGGTCCACGGCTGCCCGCAGGTCCGCCAGCGAGGAAGTGCTCAGGTCCACCGCGGGTGCCGCCGGAGCCGTGCCCGCCGGCCCTGTCGCCGACGTCAGCGCCGACATGCGCTCGGCCAGCGAGGGCACGAACTGCGGCAACAACGAATAAACCGAGCCCTTACTCTGCGGGTTAAAGATGTCCGCCAGCGGCTTGCCGGCCGCACGCTGTTGGTCGATGAACTGATCAGCCGCCAGCGTGAACGACTGCAACGCCTCCTTCCCCTTCGGATAGGGCAGCTTGAACGCATCGTGCATGCCGTTGATTTCGTCATTGGCTGCAGACAACAACTGTCGTCTGTACTCAGAAGCCCGCTCGCCGTCCGGGGTGCCCCGGCCCGCAATTTCAGCTTTCAACTTGTCAATCCCGGCAATGGTCAACTGACCGCTGGCGAGCAACGGGTAGAGCGGCAACGGGTTCGTCAGGCGGTTCGGATCATCGGGAGCGGCATGAACTTTCGCGTAAAGATCGATGAAGCCCGGCCCGTAAGTTGCTGCATCGCCACCGCCACCGCCGGCATTGATCTTGGCTTGGTTCCTCAGCCAGTCGGCCATGTGCAGATTTTCGGCCATCGCAGGAACCATGTCCGGCGGAACCTGGGTTAGGCTGGTGAAGCTCGGGTCTCTGCCGATTTTTATGAGCGCATCAGATGTTTGTTCCATCCACGCGTGCGACGCGGCAACCGCGATCTTATGCTTGGTTTCCAGAGCTGAAGTCGCCGCATCGCGGTCAGCAAGATTGGGGATGGCTTGGACACGGGCCAGTGCGTCCGGGTAGGCCTTGTCCATCTCGATCAAGGCTTGATGCGGGTTGGCCGCGGGCTGGACGGCCAAGGGTGGCGTGGCAGGTGGGGCAGGCGCTTGCGGGTCAACCGCACTCTGCGCGGCGGCTCGATCCCACTTAGTGTGCAGAAAGTCGAGGAACTGGCCGACGCTCATGTCGGCCCGGCCGCCATTGCCGACGATCGGCCCCTTCGGACCGCCGGCAGCGCCGCTATATTCGGGAAACTGGTTCAACACATCGGCCGCCCGCGCGTTGGGATCGGCCTTGAGCAGGGCCGGACCCCCACCGCCGCCTTGCTGATAGACGACATAGCGTTGCCAGGGCTGCGCGGTGCCACCCACCGCCGCGTCGGCGATCGGCCCGACCCGCTGGAACTCCTTGACCAGGTCGGCAGCTTGCCCGGGCAGGTTCTTGGGATCGGTGATGCCGCCTTTGACCTGACCGAGGTTGCCGATCGGCCCCAGGTTGCGCCCGGAACCGCTCTCGATCTCGGCGACGGTCAGCGCCTGCGAGGGATCGACCCCGGCCGCCTTGGCGGCAGTGACCACCTCCGATTGAACGTTCCCCAGCGGAACGCCGAGCGCGGTTGGCCGATCGGGCAGCGGTTGGCCGCTGAGGGCTGCGCTTGCGCGGGCATCGCCGAGGGCAAGCGTGCTTGTGGTGTGCAATGTCCTCTCGATATCGAGCTGTCGGTCTCCAGGGAAATCCGCCTTATGGGCGTCGAAGTACGCTTGCGCCCCCAGAGGGTCCTTGTTCACCAGCTTCTGTTGGATCACACCTGAATAAATCTTGGACGTGGCGTCCGCCCTGGCATTATCGATCATGTCCCGGTTCCAGCCGGCCGTCTGGCCGTAGTTCTCAATGGAGGCCATGACGCTGCCGCGGGCCTTTTCAACATAATCGGGGTCTGTCCAGTTCTGGATTGCGTTGTTTGTCGCGGCAGTTACCAGGGCATCATTCGCATCTTTCTCGAATTTCAGTCCCTGTTGCGCCGAATGCCTGGACATCAGTTCAAGGTCGGCTCCCAGTCTCCTGGTCACGAACCCGCCAAATGCTTGCTGTTGGTTCATGTTGCCAAGGGAAGACTTGATGGTGTCGCCCAAGCCTTGTAGCGCCCTTTCGGCATCGCCATAACCATTCACGGCATCCTGACCGGACTTTCCGTAATAGTCTCCGGTTATCTTCGCCGCCGCCGGATAGTATTGTTTAGCCAATATATCTTCGACCGTGGCGATATCTTGACGTTTTTGGATTTCATCGAGTGCGTCACTGGCTTTGCCAAAGGCCCCGCCGAGCTGTTGGGTTGCCGCTCCAACGCCCGCGCCAAAATCGGCCGGGGTGGCAGTGATGTTCTGGAACGGGAGCGGGTCCGTCGAGGGCTGAACCTGGGGACTGGGATAGGTCGGAACGACAGGCATGTGATGCGCTCCTACGAGAATGCAACAAGGGGGTTGTCAGCTTGGATTGTGGTCCCTGACCCGCTGCCGGTGCTGATCCACTTGGACCACTTGTCGGAGACGGTGGATGCGCCGCTGATCAACGAGGTCATGACGCCCAGTGTGCCCGCGCTCTGGGCGTTGGCGGCCTGAGTATCGAGCAAACCCGCCTGTGCGCCCTGGCTACTGGCCTGA
Organism: Alphaproteobacteria bacterium; assembly: GCA_015233585.1. Lineage (GTDB taxonomy): Bacteria > Pseudomonadota > Alphaproteobacteria > Rhodospirillales > Rhodospirillaceae > JADFXL01. The sequence goes on from JADFXL010000022.1 coordinate 14,319, forward strand.
GTCTCGTAGCCGTAAGCTTTGAGTTTCGCGTTTTGATATATGGTACGGGCGTCCTGTTCGCCGAGCATGGCCGCGTCGGATTGCAGGTCCACCGCCGAACCGGTGTTGGCATCGAGTCCCGAGCCGGCAATGGCCGCCCGCTGGCTGCCGATCAGCGCCGCCGTCTTCAGGCGCTGGTTCTGTTCCTGGACCCGGCCGGCATCGAGCGCGACCTTGGCGTTCTGGTCGGCGATGATCTGGTTGTTGCGCGCCACCTGCGCCTGATAGGCAGCCGCCTGACTTTGGGCGTTGGCCTGATTTACCTGACCCATCGCCGACATGCCGGTGCCGATGGCGGACAATGCCAGGGAAGCCCCTGCGATGCTGCACATCGTTAGGCCCTCCCGATGGGGGAAACTTGTTCCAACGGGTGACGTGGCGGCCCGTAACCGTGCGCCCGCAACATAGCTGCCGTTTCCGCCTCAGGTCCCCCGCGCTTGATTGTCGCGCGCTCCTCAAGGTGGTCCGCAATCAACCCCGCAACCACGAAATCAATCGGGTTGCCGATTGCCTCCAACGCCCGATGAACGACCACGTCGCGCGGCTCACACGGATTGCTCGACAAACCTTTGGAAATCACCGCCGTTAGCTTAAGACACTGGTCTAAAGACAGGGATACGCCATCAAGGAGGCAGGCAAGATGAAGATCATGTTGAGCCCCCTTCACGGCTCTGTTGAGATCAAAGGGATGGGCGTCAAATGACCACGGCCATGCCCTGAACGGTTCCCGCCCCCCGCTTGACGGCTGCGGTGCCGTGGCGATTTCGGCCCTGGCTGAGGACCCTCCGTCCGATCCAGGCTTCGCCCTCGGACCCTTGGCGGACTTTGGCTTCTTGTGTGCCACGGCCGCCCACGGGCTCTGCGCGACCATCTCGGGGGGAGCTTCACACCCGGGTTCATCCGGGCGCGGCCCCCACGACGTCAGCCAGAGACTGCCCGGCCCCTTACGGAGACGATTTTTCCATTGCAACTCATCATCCTTCGACATCGGAGTTCATCTCTATTATGGCGATGATGGAGGGTTGATCGGCAGTTCGCCTCACTGCCGCCCCCTGTTTAAAAACGACCGTATCTGGACAGGTCGGAAAGGTGCCTGAAATGGGTGTCCAAAAACATCTTGACTGGGTTTTGGACACGATGTATTTTGAACATCGTTTTTGGACACAAAGCGCGAGAGGCACCGACCATGCACACCTTTGCTTACGTCCGGGTCTCCACGGCCGGACAGACCACCGACAACCAAGTCCTGGAGATTGAACAGGCCGGCTACGAGGCCGACGCGATCTATTCCGACGTTGTGAGCGGCAAGGTGCCTGCGATGAAGCGGCCGGAATTTGCCCGGTTGATGGATGCGATCCGTCGCACCAGGAAGCCAAAGCGGTTGATTGTGACTAAGCTGGATCGACTCGGGCGCGATGCCTCCGACATCATGGCGACCGTGAAGACGCTGTCGCGGGCCGGGTGCGCAGTTCAGGTTCTTCATCTCGGCGCCCTGGACGTGGCGTCGTCGGCCGGCAATCTGGTGATGGTTGTACTCGCCGGCGTTGCTGAGATGGAGCGAGACATTCTCAAAGAACGGACCAATGCCGGTCTCGCCCGCGCCCGGAGCGAGGGCAAGAAACTCGGACGCCCCAAAGCCGCGGACGAAGTTAAGGCCGCGGCAATCCGGGACAAGCTCAAGCAGGATATCCCGGTTGCCCAGATTGCCCGCGACTGCGGCGTGTCGCGCGCCACCGTCGCCCGCATTCGCGATGGGCAGTGGACGGCATAGCCGCCCCGCGCCCCTGCCCGCCGTCAGCGGGGGCGCGCCTTTTTCGCGGGGGGTGCCAGGGAGCATCATTTCGACTCATCCGCGTCCGGATCGTAGGTCAGTTCCCCGACAGGTCCGGCAGGCAAGGTTTCATTGTGGGCATCAAGCCTTTGCCGTGCCGCTTTAAGTCGTTCGGCCAAAGAGCTGGTGACATTGAACGTGGTTTCGGTTCTGTCCTTCCACAGGCCAAGGTGCCGTCCAAGTTCAACCGCCGCTGATTTGCGATCGGCAAGCTTAACTGAAACACGGTTTCCATTTCCGTTCGACACGCGGCTGATTTCTGTAATCGCCACCATCGCGTCACCGTCGATCTGGTCACTCGTCTTCAGACGAAGGTTGCCGTGTTCGTCCCATTCCGCGATGTCGCGGACGTCGTAAGACATCAACCGCGCAAGCGTTCCGAGAACTGTATCGGCTGATACTTGATACCTATCGTTGAGTTTCTTAGACGCACGCCGCTGGCACTCGAATATTACCAGGGCTATATCCGGGTGCTTGACGAGTTTTGACGCTTCATTGGCAACCATCCGTGGATTAGCCGAAGTGCCGTAGGCGCTGCGATAGGCGGGAGAACCCTTTCCGCCGTTTGCAAGGTACGCGTCCACAAATGCACGCTGCTTCGGCGTGATCTTGAAAAAGTAGGTCCACCATGCCCGAGCCGACATGGCGTCCACGTCTTCGGTCGAGACGGTTCCCGAAGCATCAATTATCTCGCCCATGGCAAGCCCTTTCGCAAAGAGACAGACACTTCCCGAGGGTGTCTGTCTCTCTCCGTAGGAGAGACCAACACCGGAACACCGGAGAACGCAGCCAATTTCAATGGGTTACAAGACACCGGAGCAACTCCTTTGGAACACCGGAGAACGCAACGATTTCAACAACTTAGTCAGACACCCCGGACGAACCCCGGACAACCTTGCGTGTATTATGGCGACCGGTTTTCACAACCTGAATTTCACGTCTCTCGAAGAGACGTTCCATGGCCTCTCGCAGTTCCGACACGGAGAACTCCCGGCCATGGGGGAGGGTTCGCATGATGCGCGGTGCGTAGTTTCCAGCATGCTGGCTGTCCGATACATCACGCCCTTGCTTATCCAGGCTATCGAGGCAATCCATGAAGGCCTTTTCCGCCAGCCCTCGGTTAATGGTACCGATCATCCCGCCAGTTTCTTGGGGGATGAACACGCCTTCGCGCCATCTAAGCCTGATTTCTTCACCAATCGCCGCGTAGTTCGCCTTCATCCGAGTCAGTACCCGCTCCTCAGGGTCAACGGGTTGCTTATCCTCGGTAGTAGGGCGTGTCAGGTACAGGCGACTGCGAACGGAGTTGTTCCAGGCCGTCGATCCTGCGAAGCCGTGCCCCCCGCTCATACCCCCCAAAGAGGGATGCGCGCAGAGGATCACGGCGCCGTCAATCAGATGAGCAATCTTCGTCAGAGCCGCTATGAATTGGTTGGCTTGGTTTCGGACGTTTTCATTGCCTCCGAACACATCGGCCAGAGTATCGATCAGCAGCACTTGAGCGCCAAACTCTTGTGCTGCCGTGACAATCGCAGTGAGTAAAGGTGTTGGTTTGTCGATGCTCTCGTTATCAAAAGTCATCAACACATTGTTGCCGCCGACCCGAGAGAAGAAGCGGAGATACTCCAGATATCCGAGTTCGACTCCGTAATGGCGGCAGATATTGGCCTGTCTCCGGTGCAATTCGTCGGCATCATCCTCGCAGAAGAAGCCCATCGCCTTCCGCTCCGTGACGGGCACTCCGAGCCAGTCCTTGCCGGCCGCGCACGCAGTCAACAACTGTTGGGCAGCCAACGACTTGCCGCCGTCCCCGTAAAACGCCGTGACGACCCGATCCGGTATCCAGCCGGGCGCCAGCCACCGCCGCTCGGGAACCGGCAGCCCCTGCCAACAGATCGGGTCCAGCGGCGCCAACATCGGCGCGGCCGGCTCAGCCGCCGGTCGCTCTCGACGGCGCCGCTCCTCGGCAAGGTTCGTCACCGGAGCGGCGTCGCCCGTTTGCCGACCAGGACCCCGGCCTTGTCGACCGCCTCCAACTGAAGCGGATCGCTCAGGGATCACGCGGGGCGTAGCGCAGCCATCGTCCAGGCCGCTCCGGATCGTCGCGCGGCTTTCCGACTCACTCAGGCCGATCGCGATCGCGGTCGCGACCAGGTGCCGCTCAACCCCGCCCCGATCCAGCGCGCCCGCGCCAACGAGTTGTCCGAGGGCGAAGGCGGCCCGGTTGAGGGCGTCGTTGCGGTGCCCGACCGCCGCGCGACGCAACGTCGCAAGCTCTCCGTCAAGCGCCCGCTCGGCGTAAGCGCTTTGACCGGTCGCAGAGGCCGGAGCCGATGGCGGCACCGCGACCGAAGCGCCGCCGCGGATCAGGTCGAGAAGCCATGCCGGGGCCGGGGCAAACGGCACGTCGGCGGGGGATTGCTCCCATTCATAAACCACCCCGGTCGGATGGATTGACCCCGCGGCCACGACGTAGCCGCCATCGCCGCGCAAATCCAGGCCGGGCAGCTTGTGTGCGAAGTTGCGGACTGTGCCGCCCGGGTGCGCGAAGTAACGGTGCTTCCCCTTGGCAGTCTTGGCCGTAGGCGTAGCTGGCACACCCCGTCGCACAACGTCGGCTTCGGCGTCCGCGCTGTCGGTGTCCAGCACGATCACGCCCGACACTGCGCCCGTGGCGATAGCGGCGTTCAACCGGCTGTCGCGCCCCCACGTCTCGATTTGCTCCGGAGTCGCCCGCTCGTGCTGGTACCTCTCCCAGCTTCCCAACGGCCGCTTGTCATGCGGGCGCAATGGGAAGGGCGAGAACCCCCAGCCAAGCAGGGCGGGCCAGTCAATCACGACCGGGTCCCTATGCCACAGGCCGGCTAGAACAGCCGGTGCGGAAGGACTTGAGAAATTCTCGCGGGTCGGTCAGGACGATCGACTTGCCGAAGACTTTGACGGTGTCGATCAGGCCCTTGGCCCGCAGCTCATAGAAGAAGGCTTGGCTGATATCGACTTCGTGGCAAAACCTTCGAACCGACCGCCCGACACGCGGTTGCGGAATGTTCGTATCGCCGGCATCGCCGGCCACCTGGTGTTTCTCGGTCATGCTGCCTCAACACGAAAAACCCCGCCGGGGGGTTGCCCGGCGGGGTTCACTCACACTTCAAGCGTTCGTATCTCTGTCAAGAAATCTTCGTACGGCGTCAAGGAAAAACGCAACACGTTGTCCTGGCGGGCGTTTTTCGAGGCGAGCGGCGGTCGGAGCCTCGGGCCGGCAATGCCTTCCACACTGATTCGCGGCCATCGCTCACGGCCCGCCGCGTCGGCACCCCGACAAGCGGTTGCGGAATGTTCGTATCGCCGACGTCGCCGGCCATCTGGTGTTTCTCGGTCATGCTCCCTCAACACGAAAAACCCCGCCGGGGGGCTGCCCGGCGGGGTTCACTCACACTTCAAGCGTTCGTATCTCTGTCAAGAAATCTTCGCACGGCGTCAAGGGAAAACGCAACACATTGTCCTGGCGGGCGTTTTTCGAGGCGAGCAGCGGTCGGAGCCTCGGGCCGGCAATGCCTTCCACACTGATTCGCGGCCATCGCTCACGGCCCGCCGCGTCGGCACCCACCCGAGCAGCCATCAACGCGTCGAAGCGCGCTTCTACTCCGCCACCTTCCACAACCGCACCCCCGCCCCGCCGCCGTTCTCGGCGATGAACTCGACGCCCGCCGCTTCGAGGGCGTTCTTAAGCACTGCAAGCGTCGCTGGGATCGGAACTGTTTTGCCAGCCTCGAACCGGCTGATCGTGTTAGGGGCGACGTTTGCGCGCTCCGACAGGTCGGCGATCGTGATGTTAAGGGCTGCACGAGCCATGCGGCATTGAGCGGGCGTCATCATGCTGCGAAAATATCGCAGCAATACGCTTGACGCAAGCCCCCCAGAAGGATAACGTTTTTCCCCTATCCTGCGATAAATACGCAGCGTAGCGGCCGGGCGAGGGCTTAGCCGCACCCTACCCGGCCTGACCACCACCCGAACAGGAGCTTCGGATCATGGCTGATCCCGAGAATACCCGAACTGTGCCCGAGGGCACCACCCCGGACCCCACTCCCCTGAAGACGGATGCCGATTTCGCCGCAGCCGAAGCCGAGCTTCGGGAGGCGCTTGCCGAAGCCGAGGGTTCCGGCATCGACGGTGCTGCGTTCGAGGCACTCCGGGACCGCTGGCAAACCTATCACGGCGCCCTCCTCAACGCCGAACCGCGCACACCATTTCAAGCTGCAACGATCCTGCGGGCCGGTGTCTTGTGCCCGGTCAACGGGATCATCGTAAACTGCGCCAACGATGACCACATCGGCGCCATTCGGCGGGTGGCGGACTATCTCGGCGATGGCGCCATATTTACCAACCCCACGACCGTCCGCAACAAGGTCGAAGCGCTCCGTCATGAGGTGTTAGGCCTTCCCTGTGAAACCCTCATCCCGCCGGAACCGCACGACAACCGGCAAAAGTATGCGATGTTCCTTGTCCTTGACTATGTCATGGCCGCGATCAACGGCGACGACACGCCCATGCCGCCTTTGATGGAGGCGATCAAGGACCTCAATGCCCGTTTGCCGCAGGAACTTGCCCGCGACGCGGCAGCCGACGATGCCGAGCTGTTGGCGACCATCGCCGAGTATAACCGGCTGGACAAGGTGTATTGCGACCTCTGTCAGGCGAAAGAGGCGGGGCGCGCGACCGAAGCCGAGATTACGGCTTGCGGAGTTGGGTTCGCCGATCTTGGGCACAAGATGGCCGAAATTCCGGCCATGTCCTTGACGGGCATTCTGGCAAAACTGCGGGTGGTCGTCGATGACCTGCAGAATGGAAGGTGTGACTGGTCAGAGGCCTTGGCGGGCGGGCTGGTCGGTGACGTGGAACGGATGATCCAGGCCGGGAGGGCCGCCGCATGACTGACCTGGACATCGATCTCCTCCGCGAGACCGCCCGTGCAGTCGCCGAATCCGGGAAGGGGGCGCGATGACGGGCGGCCAATTTGCAGCCCCGGCGCACCCGGACGCCAGCCTGCTCCGGGCCTGGGGCGAATACGTCGCTGCCGACCGCGCCTTTCGGGCTGCGGCAGACGTGGATGGCTCAGACGAAGCCCTCGCCCACCTGAGTGAGCGGCTCTGTGGGCTGCGGGACCGGGTCGTTACCATGCCGGCGGTCACGGTCTCGGGGTGGTCGTGCAAACTGAAGCTGGCGTTGCTTCAGCTCACGAACTTGAACGAACTGGCCTTCAACGCCGACAGTTTCGACGGTGCCCCGCCCACCGAGGTCGCCGAGCCGGAATGCCTCGAAGATCAGGGGCGATCCTGGATATGGAACGTGATCGGCGAGATGGACCGGGGGGCGGAAGGCGGCCCCGGACCAAGTCAGGGGAATCGGGTGAAGGGATCATGCGGCGATAAGGCTTGCAAGGAAGTCGTCGTCCCAGGCTGCGACCTTGCGGCGGAGGCGTAGGGAGTCCTTTCCCGGAGCCTTGCGGATCAAGTTGTGGGCCATGTGTTTCAGGGTCGTGAAATTAGCCGGGGCGTTTTCGGTTCGAACCCGGCATTCGTCGTCGCGGAAGACCATGTCCATGACCCAGTGAAGACTATTTTCGATGGCCCAGTGACTTCTGATGATCGGGCCGACAGCCTCGGCCAAAAGCACCAATGATGTTATGTAGAATCGTGTCTCGGTTTCGATTTTGTCGCCGATCTCGCGGATACTTTCGACCATGACGACGCCTTTCATGCCGGGCCAATTGTGACGCTCCTGGAGCCATGCGACATCGTGGATCACTGT
>JADFXL010000230.1 GCA_015233585.1 Alphaproteobacteria bacterium
AACCTCGTGCGGGCCGTGACCGACAAGAAATCCATCAAGCTCAGGCGAAAGGTCGCAGGATGGGACACCCGCTACCTTGCTGCCGTGCTCGGGATATCCCCGCGTTAACCTGGAGTCGTTGCCCTGCGACAGGACGGGCCTGTTAATGGCCATCTACAACCATAGCATGGCAATGGCCGTACGGTGGGGCGGCGTCGGACGAAAAGCGTGTGCTTGGTCTGCCGTGATCTCTCACGCCTGTTTGGCGTCAATAATACTGCGGCGAATGGCACGGGTGCGGGTGAAATGTTCGATGAGTTTATCGCCGTCCCCCCAGCGGATGGCCCGTTGCAACGCCGTCAGATCCTCGGTAAAGCGCTGCAAGGTCTCCAGCACCGCCTCCCGATTTCCCAGGAAAATGTCGCGCCACATCACCGGATCCGACGCGGCGATGCGGGTGAAATCCCTGAACCCGCTGGCCGAGTACTTGATGACCTCCTGCCGCAAGTCGTCCTCAAGATCGCTGGCCGTACCGACGATGGTATAAGCGATCAGGTGGGGCAGGTGCGAGGTAATGGCCAGCACGCGGTCGTGGTGCCCTGCGTCCATGATATCGACCGCCATGCCGCACTTCAGCCATAGCGCCCGCACCCGATCGACCGCCTCAGGGCTGGTCCCCGGCGGTGGAGTAAGGATGCACCAACGCCCGACGAACAACTCGGCGAAGCCCGCTTCCGGCCCCGAATGCTCGGTACCGGCCACCGGGTGCCCCGGCACAAACGAAACCCGTGCCGGCAAAAGTGGAGCCAGTTCGTCCACCACTTTTTGCTTGACCGAACCAATATCGGAAACGATGGCCCCCGGTTCCAGATGCGGCACGATGGCTTCCACCAGGGCACGATAGGCCCCTACCGGGGTACACAGCATCACCAGATCGGCGCCTTTTACCGCAGCGACCGGATCATCGGTCGCTTCATCGACCAGCCCCAGGCGCAACGCCGCATTCCGGGTCGATTCGCTGCGGGCGCACGTCACCGTCGATTCGGCCAGACCGTCGCGCCGCACCACCCGCGCCAGCGAGGATCCGATCAGGCCGATCCCAATAAAAGCAATGCGCCGAAACAATGGTGCCGCGCTCATCCCAGGAACTCCGCCAAAGCCGCTACCGTCGCCCGCATCTCGTCCTCACGGCCGATGGTGATACGCAAGGCGTCCGGCAATCCATAGCCCGCGACCCGGCGGGCGATGATACCGCGAGATTGCAAGAAACGGTCGGCCGCAGTGGCGGAATGGGGTTGATTGGGAAACTGCACCAGAAGGAAGTTGCAGACGCTGGGGACAACCTCCAGCCCCAACGCCTCCAGCGCCTGGCCAAGCCATGGCAGCCAGATATTGTTGTGAGCGCGCGCCATCTCGGTGAATGGCGCATCGGCAATCGCCGCCGCCCCGGCTTCCTGCGCCGCCGAATTGACGTTGAACGGGCTGCGCACGCGGTTGAGCACGTCGGCGATGACGGATGGGCAATAAGCCCACCCCAACCGCAACCCACCCAAAGCATGGATTTTGGAAAAGGTGCGGGTCATCACCGTATTGCCGGAGCTGGCGTCGACCAGGTCAACACCGGGGCTGTAATCATCGCGTTCGACGAACTCCGCATACGCCGCGTCGATGACCAGCAACACATTCTCCGGCAGGCTGCGCCGTAATCGCCAGACTTCCCCGGCCGGAAGATAGGTGCCGGTAGGATTATTGGGATTGGCGAGAAACATCACCCGCGTCCGTGGCGTCACTGCCGCCAGAAGCGCATCGACATTCGCCGTCAGGTTGGTCTCGGGCGCCGTGACCGGGGTCGCGCCGGCCGACTTCGCGTAAATGGCATACATCAGAAAGCCATACTGGCTGTAGACCACCTCATCCCCGCTCCCGGCGTAGGCATGGCACAACAGCCCGATCAGCTCGTCCGATCCTGCACCGCAAACAATGCGCGTGGGGTCGAGATCATGGCGCGCCGCGATAGCCTGGCGCAGACGGGCACAGCCGCCATCGGGATAACGGTGAAGATCCCCCGCCGCCCGCCGGTACGCCTCGACCGCGAGCGGACTCGCCCCCAGGGCACCTTCGTTGGAGGAAAGTTTGATGACACGATCGACACCAGGGATAGCCGACTCGCCCCCTACATAGGGCGAGATGTCCATGATGCCGCGACGAGGCTCAGGAAAAAACATGACCATTTCGATTGCGGAAGGTTGTTGTCAAAGACCCAGTTCGGCGGCACTTAAAGGAACGGCGTAGCTGCCGATGATGGCTGCCCGCTGGACCGGTCCATGATCGGCCTGAAGGCGGCGCAGGCGTTCGTCATCAACCGGAATATAACCCGTGACTTCCACCAGATGAAGCCATACATCATCGCCCACGGTACGCATCCCCTGATAAGCGCACTCTTCAAGGCCGGCATCGGTCAGAACGCGCCGCAGCGAGGCCCGGCTAACCCCGCTCGCCGTCTCCAGCACCACCAGCGTATGATCGTCACCGGCCGGATCCTGTACCCCCTGCGCGATTGCCATCGCTTCGACGCCATCGCCACGGCCCGCGATGGTCGGGGCGGCAAAAGGCAGCCTGGCGATGATTTTTGGCGTCGTTGCGCTGTCCCCCATCAGGGTATGCCACCATGCTGACTTGTCATCTTCCTGTGGCATGGGCAGGATACCGATCGTGGCGGAGCCATCGCTGACGGCCCGGATGACCTGACTTGGTGACGTGTAGCTGGTCGCCGTCGTATAGGAACCGTAGTGCTCATGCGCCAGTTCAAGATACCCGGCCCCGCGTTTTGGCATGTAAACAGCCAGGGCGAACGAATCGCGACCGCTCCGCAGCGCCGAGAACAACTCACGCCAGATCCGCACCACAACCACCTTGGGCAGCGTCCCGTGGTGGCGGGCCAGCATCCGGCGCACGACCTGCGCCTCCCGCCCTGGTAACAAACGCGGCTTTTCGCTATTACTGGCAGCGGCGACCCGTTCCACCAGAGCGGCGCGCCGCATCAGCAAATCGTGAACTGCGTCATCGACAAGATCGATCTCACGCCGTAAGTCAGAAAGCGATGGAACGTCGCTGGTCATTTATTTCCAGGGCCTACAGGAAGTGGAACCGATATTACTAGTCTCAAGCTATCAAAAAATCAAAACAAAACGTTGACACGCTCCCCAACCCCTCCTAGCTATCCACCGTAAAATGAGGGTATGTCCTTGATGAACCCATCCACACTCCCCGCTGCCAGTGCTGGCGCCGACGCGTCGCTGGCAGGTTATTCTATCGATATGGGCGCCGAACGGCCGTTGCGGCTTGATTGTGGCGTCGACCTTGGTCCCTTCACGATAGCTTACCAGACGCACGGCCGTTTGAATCCCGAAAAATCCAACGCCATTCTTATTTGCCACGCGTTGTCCGGCGACCAGTTCGTCTACGCCCCCCACCCCATTACCAACAAGCCCGGATGGTGGCACATGCTGGTCGGTCCTGGCCGAGTCCTCGACACCGATCGCTTTTTTCTGATTTGCGCCAATGTGCTGGGCGGGTGCATGGGCACCACCGGACCAAAGGAGATCAACCCCGCCACCGGCCGGTCGTGGGGCCTGAGCTTTCCCGCCATCACCATTGGCGACATGGTGCGCGCTCAGGCCATGCTGCTGGATTACCTGGGTATCGACCAGCTTTTTTGCGTCATTGGCGGCTCGATGGGTGGGATGCAGGTGCTCCAGTGGGCGGCGCTCTACCCCGAGCGGGTCTTCGCGGCGATTCCCATTGCCAGTTCCTCCCGTCACTCCGCACAAAACATCGCCTTTTATGAAGTCGGGCGCCAGGCGATCATGGCTGATCCGGACTGGTGCGGCGGCGATTACCTGGCCCAGGGCAAAAACCCCCATCGCGGTCTGGCCGTGGCCCGCATGGCCGCCCATATCACCTACCTGTCCGAAATGGCGCTGGACCGGAAATTCGGCCGCGCCCGCCAGGACCGCAAGCAGTTCACGCCCGGATTCGATGCCGAGTTCCAGGTTGAAAGTTATTTGCGTCATCAGGGATCGACGTTTGTGGATCGCTTTGACGCCAACTCCTACCTTTATATCTCCCGCGCCATGGACTACTTCGATCTGGCGGCCGAACACGACGGCGTTCTCGCCAACGCGTTCAAAGGCACCAAGACCCGTTTTTGCATCATTTCGTTCTCCTCAGACTGGCTGTTTCCCACGTCCGCGAATCGTGCGGTGGTTCATGCCCTGAATGCTGCGGCCGCCAATGTCAGTTTCGTTGAAGTCGAATCCGATAAGGGCCACGACGCCTTTTTGCTTGACGAACCTGAATTTCAGGCCACCTTGATGGGCTTTCTCAATGGTGCCGCCGAGCATCGCGGCCTACCCCGGTCCACCACCCCATGAATGCAACCGACCAAAGCAACGCTATTCGTGTCGACCTGATGCTGATTG
>JADFXL010000231.1 GCA_015233585.1 Alphaproteobacteria bacterium
GGCACGAACGATCCCGCCTGAGCCAGGATGGCAATCAGCGCGTTTTGGCGCAGAAACGTGCTCTTGCCGGCCATGTTGGGGCCGGTCAGCAGCCACAACCGGCCATCAGGCGCCAGAACGCAGTCGTTGGCGACGAAGCCGCCCGCAGATCCCAGCGCCGTCTCCACCACCGGATGGCGTCCGCCCTGGATATCGAACTCCATCGACCGGTCGAGAATGGGACGCCGGTAATCCTTCTCCACCGCCAGCAGGGCCAGAGCGGCAGCAAGATCGAGTTTGGCCAGGGCGCGGGCGGTGGCGGCGAGTTCCTCGGCCCTGCCGGTAACCTCGCCCACCAGATGCTCGAACAGTTCCAGCTCCAGGGCCAGCGCTCTGGCGCCGGCGCCACGGATGCGGGACTCCAATTCCGACAGCTCCACCGTGGTGAACCGCACCGCCGTGGCCATGGTCTGGCGATGGATGAACAGGTTCCCCAGCAGTTTGTCCGCCAGTTTGGCCGAAACTTCGATGAAATAGCCGATGACGTTGTTGTGGCGGATCTTCAGGCCGGGAACCGCCGTTTCCCTGGCGTAGCGGGCTTCGAGACCGGCGATCAGGCGGCGCCCTTCCGCCTCGGCCTGGCGCAACTCGTCGAGGGCGGGATCATACCCTTTGGCGATGAAATTGCCGTCGCGAGCGGCCAGCGGCAGCTCTGGACCCAGGGCGCGCTCCAGACGGTCGCATAGAATCTCATGGTGACCAAGATCGTCGAGACAGCCCTGGACCAGCAGCGGAAGCATGGCTGACCCGGCAAGGGTTTGGCGCAGGGTGGGGATCTGGGTCAGAGCGATACGGATGGCGGCAAGGTCGCGGGGTCCGCCGCGCCCCAGCGTCAGCCGCGACAGGGCGCGTTCGATATCCGGACAGCGGCGCAGGGTCTCGCGCACGGTGGTGCGTACCGGCTCAAGGTCCACGAAAAACTGAACCGCGTCCAGGCGCTGGCCGATGGCTTCGGGATCCGTCAGCGGGGCGCCGAGGGTAAGGGTCAGCAGGCGCGCCCCGGCGCCGGTCATCGTGCGGTCGATCACGGCGCGCAAACTGCCGCGCGTCCCTCCGGTCAAGGTCTCGGTCAATTCCAGATTGCGGCGGGTGGCGGCGTCGATTTCCATCACCGCGCCTGGGGCCAGACGCCGGGGCTGGCACAGACGCGGCAGACGCCCTTTCTGGGTCAGTTCGATATAATCGACCAGGGCCCCGGCGGCGGCAATCTCCGCCCGGTCAAAGGCGCCGAACGCATCGAGCGTCTTGACCTCGTACAGCGCCTCCAGCCGGGAGGCGCCGCTCCCGCTGTCGAAGCGCGAAGCTGGCAGAGGCGTTACTACCGATTTCCACTCGGCCAGGGTTTCATAGAATCCGGGATCCTGCATCAGGCGGTCGGAAATCAGCAGTTCCCCCGGCGCCAGGCGGGCCAGAGCGGCGGCCAGCCCCCCGCCCGGCACCCCCTGCACCTGAAAATCCCCCGTGGAGATGTCCACCCAGGCCAAGCCGAGTTGGCCCTGAACCAGGGCCACCGCCGCCAGAAAGTTGTTGCTGCGGGCATCGAGCAGTTCGTCCTCGATCAGGGTGCCGCTGGTCACCACGCGCACGACGGCCCGCTCCACCGGCGACTTGCTCCCGCGCTTGCGTGCGGCGGCCGGATCTTCCATCTGCTCGCAGACCGCGACCTTGAACCCGCTGCGAATCAACTTTGAGAGGTAAGAGGCATGAGACCGCACGGGCACTCCGCACATGGGAATATCCTGCCCCAGGTGACGGCCGCGCCGGGTCAGAACAATATCGAGCGCCGCCGATGCCTGTACGGCATCGTCAAAAAACAGCTCGTAGAAATCGCCGAGACGGTAAAACAGCAGGCAGTCCGGGTGTTCCTGCTTGATCGACAGATACTGGCTGACGACCGGCGGCGGTGCTTTGCCGTCCGCCGCATCCATCTCGCCGGCGGCTTCGGCCGAAATTATAGGCGGTGGGTCGTGGGCTTCGGTCATCATGGCAACCAGACCTGGGAGGTTCATCATAATACGGTAATGGCGGGCTGTAACGTAGAGCTATGCATCTGGCACCGTCTCGGGCACAATGTTGTCCTAAAAGGCAGGCTGGACTCGCAAAAGGCAAGCTGGGAAAAGCATCCATTCAGGGGGAAATGAGGATCGTGCATACCAATTCCGCCACCACGACCGTGGAGACGCGCGAGGTTGTCGGTGTTTTCGGCGACCGGGAAAATTTCGAGAAAGCGATCGAACTTCTGGTCATCGCCGGGTTTCAGCACGGTGATCTCAGTATTTTAAGCTCGCACGAGGCCCTTGAGGCGGCCGAACCGCCGGGAAAGAGCATTCGTGAGATTCTGCTTCCGTTCCTGAGTGAGTTCAAGTACGAGGTTCCTCTGGTCGCGGCGGGACTGATCGCCCTGGCGTCGGGACCAACGGCGGCACTTATCGCCGGGCTGGTGGCCGCCGGACTTGGTGGGGCGGCCTTGAAAGAAATTGTTAGCGAAATCGTCACCATGCCCCATACGGAGCATTTTGAGCGGGCTTTGGACGCTGGCAGCCTGATTCTGTGGGTTGCCGTCGGTGATGAGGCCGAGGAAATCGCGGCGCGCAAGATTCTGATTGAGTACGACGCGAGCAATATTCATCTGCATGTCACCAAAACGCCTATTTCGCAATAATGGGCACGGGAACGCCGACTCGGCGGCTTATTCACGACATTGGGATAGATCATCACAAATGGGATATTGCGATACGCAGGCACTCCGAAGTACCGTAATCCGCTTGTGTGACGGCGTATCCGATACAAAGCCTTTTGGCTGGAGTTGGTGCCTTTCCGCATGACATGCTTGCCGGATCGACGCAACCGGAGGGTAGCCCATGAGTGCGCTGGCGGACAGTGGGGCCACGTTTCGCTGGCAGCAGGAATATGCCATCGGGGACGCACAGATTGATGCCCAACACGAGGAATTGTTCGAGCTTGCGCGTTTGCTTGAGGCCTCGCTCCGGCAAAACAAGTCTTCAAGCGTGATTCAACCGGCATTATCTGCTATCCCACTGCTTGTCCATGTACATTTTCGGGACGAGGAGGCCTTTTTCGAACGGATCGGCTCTCCGTTGCTGACACAGCATAAGGCATTGCATGTCCGAATCGCGGAAGAGGCCCTGTGGTTGACGAATGCCTTACGCCAGCAGCCACCGGCGATTGCCGCCGTGCGGCTCCTTGATTGGCTGGAAACCCAGCTCCTGGTCCACATTGTCAATGCCGATCGCATCGCCGTTGCCACGGCTCATCGGCAAGACGATGCCGAGGTTAGCGAGCGCCAGGGGGGAGCGCGAAAAGGCCGGGTCGATTTCTCGCGGGATCGGGACGGCGGATGAAACCATTAAACCTGGGGAGACTTCACGCCCTCGTCGTGGAAGATAACGTTCATATGTCGACGCTCATCCGAATCGTCCTGAAGGCCCTTGGGGTCGGCCGCATATCGGTGGCCGAGGATGGCGCGGATGCGTTCAAGTACATCAAGAGCCTTAACATCGATTTCATCATCACCGACTGGAACATGAGTCCACTGGATGGAATCGATCTTGCCCGTCTTATTCGAACCGGCAAAGACAGTCCGGATCCTTTCCTGCCGATCATCATGCTGACGGGTCACACGGAAATGAACCGTGTGTTCGAGGCGCGGGATGCCGGGGTGGATGAATTTATTGCGAAACCGTTTTCGGCCAAGGCGGTGTACATGCGCGTTGAGAACATCGTCCTCAAACGCAGACCGTTTGTGAAGTCCATGAGCTATTTTGGCCCTGATCGTCGACGCCAGGTAATTCCAGGATATAGGGGGCCGAAACGTCGGGAATCCGATCACTTCGCTGCGGCCGCGATCCGGGATGCGGCTCAAAATGCCAAAGCGGCCGCCGCCGCCAGCCCCGTCGTTGTGGTGGACCCGAAAGCCATGTCGCAGACGGAAGTCGCGGCGCTTCTCGGCCACGATTAAGTAATCGGTGGTCATGGCGGACGGGTGGGGCTGCGTCTCGATTCCACGCCGTCTTGCGTGAATCCGGTTTGCCATCGGCGTGACGATCGCGTAATGAATTCCTTGAATTTGATGTCGACGGGAGAGTCTCGATAATGGACGTGCATGGCAAGCAGGAAGTGGCACTGTCTTCGGTCTATGCAAGCGCATTGTTGACCGTCGCGAAACTGGTCGTAGGTCTTGCGACGGGAAGCCTTGGCGTGCTGTCCGAGGCTGCCCACTCGGGACTCGATTTCGGGGCGACGCTGATCACTTATTTTGCCGTGCGGGTCAGCGACAAGCCAGCCGATTCGGAACACCCCTACGGTCACGGCAAGGTCGAAAGCATCTCCGCCCTGATCGAAACCATCCTTCTGTTCATCACCAGTATCTGGATCATCA
>JADFXL010000232.1 GCA_015233585.1 Alphaproteobacteria bacterium
GATGCGGGTCACCCGGCCGTCGAGGTCATAGCCATAGGTGGTGACGGTGGTGGTATCGAACGGCGGCGGCGCGGTGACCGTCAATGGCCGCCGCATCCAGTCGCAGGTGAAGCTGGTCGCATGGCCGTCCGGGTCGGTCCGGCTCACCACATTGCCGACGGCGTCATAGGCGAAAGCGGTCGTCTGGTTGATATGCCCGGCCCCGCCGGCATCGCGTACCACCGATAGCTGGTTCTCCGTCGTGCCATCGTACCCGTATCGGGTGACCACGCCCAGGGGATCGGTGGCGGTCAGCACCTGGCCGCGGGCGTTATAGGTATAGCTCCGGGTGGCGCCCAGATGCCCATAATCGGCAAGGGTCCGGGTCAACGTGCCGGTGGCGGCGTCATAGGTATTTTGCGTGATCAGGCCCAGGGGATCGGTAACGGTGGCGACCTTGTTCCAGAGGGGATCGTAGGTAAGGCTCCGCGTCACTTCCGACAGCCCCGAACCCGGTTTGGGGCTGGTGGTGACGGTCAGCGGATTGTTCCGGGTGTCATAGGTGTACGAAATGCGGTTGCCCTCGGGCGCGGTGGTGCTCACCAGGCGATCCTGCCCGTCATAGGTGTTGACCGTCGGGTTGCCGAGGGCGTCGATATCGATCAGCGCCTTGCCGCGGGGGCTGAAATACAACACCTGCGCATTGCCCAGCGCATCGTCGACCTCGGTGCGGGTGCCGGCGAAATGAAGGGTCGTGGCGTTGCCGCCCGCGTCGGTCTGGGTCAGCACCCGGCCGAGGGCATCGTAGCTGTTGGTGAGGAAGGGGATCGTCGGGAAGGACGGTTTGAAATACTGGGTCATCCGCCCGGGATTGGCCGGATCATAGGCATAGGTGGTGGCGGCGCCGGCGGGGTCGGTGGCCTGCTGAAGATTGCCGCTGGCGTCATACAGGTACGTCACGCTGCGTCCGGTGCCGTCGGCCACGCCGGTGAGCTGGTTCGAGCCGTTGTAGCTGAACGCCAGGCTGCGCCCGGTGCCGGAGGAACCGGTGCCGGTGCTCACCGAACTCAACAGCCCGCCGCTGGTGTAGCCGAAACTCACCGTCGGTCCCGCCGGGTCGTGCCAGCTGGCGATGGCCCCCGGCGCGGTGCCGGTGCTGCTGTTAAACGCGATGACGGTGCCGTCCTTGCGGGTCAGGCCATAGGTGCCAGAGGCTAGGTTCAACGTATCGGCGGAGCCGAACGGCGGGTTGTAGCTGCCGTCGGCCAGCAGGGTGAAGCTGGAGACGTTCTCCGGCTGCGTCACCACCACGACATGGCCGGTCAGCTGTTCGGACAGCCATTGCCCGGCCTGGGCGGCGATGACGATCCGGTCCAGCGGTTCGACGGCGCTGGATCCCTGGTTGAGGAGATCCTGCAGGACATAAAGGGTGGCGATGGCCGAGGCGCCGTTGATGGGCGAATTGGCGGCCAGCCCCTCGAAGCCATCGCTGTCCGGCCGGGCGCGGATGGCGAAGTTGTGGGTCCACCCTGGCCCGAGCGGGCCGCTTTGCCGTGAGACGGCAGAATCATAGGAACGGCGGAATTCCAGCCCCAGGGGAAAGGGCGCGCTGCCGACCGACAGATCGCCGTGATGATAGGTAAAGCTGCCGGTTACCCGGTTGACCGGATCGGCGATGGTGCCGAGCGAGCCGATGGCGCTGGAAACGGTGCCGATGATAGAAGTGATCGTTGAACCGACCGCGGCGACGGCGGATGTGACCGTACTCTCCACCAGGGCGACAACCGTTGTCACATACGTCGCTTCGCCCCCGCTCAACCCGCCGGTGATGAGGGCGTAGATCCAGTTCGCGGTGGTATCGGTGGCCAGATAGCCCGTCCCGGTCCACAGGCCATGGATCGTGGTATTGCCGATGAGCGGGGCGATGACCCGCAGGTTCTGCGAATAGACCAGACTATCGACCCGGCCAAGGTCGCCGGCGTTCCAGGTCGTTGCCAGCAGCGGCCGGAGGGTGCTGGTGTAATAGGCGGGGGTGTCGCCGGGAACGGTACCGTTGTTGAGGTCGTAGATCGTGGTGCTCTGGCTGAGCCAGTCGATCATCCCGGTCGTGGAAACCGCCGACCCGCCCGGTTGCGTCTGTTCGATCGTCCCGGATTCCAGCGCGCTGAACATCAGGGCATCGGTGGTGAACACCGCCGTCTCGATGGGGGTCAGACCGCCGACATTCGGCCGATTGTTGCGCTGCGTGATCGAGAGCATGTTGAGCGGAAGATCCAGGAAGGGCCCGGTTCCCGAGCCCACCGCCTTCATGCCGACGATCCCGACGGCATGGTGAAAAATGGTCGAGGTCTGTCCCGTCTGGTCGGTGAGCGCCTGGACCCTGGCCAGTTCGCCCAGCCAAGTAAACCCGATCATCGTCAGGCTTTCGCCCAGAACCGGCTCGGCACCGGGATTGCCGGGGTTCTGGGCGGTGTTCTGCTGCAGCAGCACCCGGTGCCGCTCATTCATGCCGCGACCGACCTGTCCCCAGCCGTTGCTGATGACGAAGGCGCCGGTGGCGCTGGCGGTTACGTGAAGATGCGTATCCCCCGCAACATTGACCCCGGGGTTCGACAGATAGGGATGGGTGATGGCGGTGGTCAGGGTCACCTGACTTCCGGGCGTTGCCGCAGCCCCGGTCGCCTGGACCACCCCGTCCAGGGCGAGAACCGGGTGGACGCTGCCGTTAAAAAACAGGGACAGCCGATGGCCATAAATATCCGACGTGTTGAAGGTAACGGCGCCGGTGCCGGGAACGGTCAGGCTCAGCGTGGTGCGCAGGCTCTGTGGCAGACAAGGGTAGTCGGTCGGGGTGTCGCCCGGGTACAGATTGGGAAGCGACGGAATGCGCTGATGCGTGCCCACCGTCAGCGGCACGATCGTCGTGCCGCCGACGATGTCGGAAGGCGACGCCGCCGGAGTGTTGGCCTTGATCGTGCTGACGAGATTGCCGGAATAGGTGGCCAGATTGCCGCGCACATTGGCGCGGTTGAGACCTTTGATGCTGGTCGGGGTGAGGGTCGCGCCGGTCTCGGCGGAAGTCAGGAAGCTGGCCTGGGAATAACCCATGGCTCCGGCCAGATTGGCGATCCCGGAGGAGCGGTTGTAGGCCTTGGTGGCCGGATCGAAGACGTAATAGGTGCCGCCGATCTGCACTTTCACCCAGGCCCAGGGAACCTCCATATAGGCCAGGGTGGTATCCGGATTGATCCAGAAATTCGGGTTGAACCCGCCCTCGGTCATTAAAATGGCCGCGCTGTATTCGGAGTTGTCCGGCCCCAGCCACGCGGTCAACGGGTCCGCCTGGATAAGGACGTTGCCGGTCTCGTATTCCGCCGTGCCATAACCGGCCGCTTGCAGCAGCGAGACCATCAGTTCCGCCTGATCGACCGGCGTACCGGCGCCGTCCAGCAGAGTGCCCAGCGGCCCCTTCAGGCTGCCGTATTGCGGCAGTGTCTGGATGGTGTTGTAGACATATTCGTAGATCAGGTCCGGATCGTTTTTCAACGCCGCCGCCTGAGTGAGGATCTCGGGTGGCAGGGTTGTGCCGCAGAACGTCTGCGCCCGCGCCATGCCGGCTGGCAACAGGCTCAGGATACCGGACAGGACGACAACGAGCAGCGCCAGCAGGTGACGCCACGGCCGTATTCCCATTCTTCGTACCCTACGGATTTGGCGCATTCGTTGCGTTCCGGCTGCGATATCGTTAAAGGAATGAGAGAAGGCAAGCCACAAAATATATCGTTATCGTAGAAATTGGACTGACAAAAAGGACGTAATCGTCTATGAACCTGCCCCAGGACATGTCGTCCCGAGGTTCACCCAGGGAGAAGCCCGATGCCCCGATTGCCTTGCCGCTCCGTTCTGGTCGCCTCGCTTGCGCTTGCCGTTCTGGCTTTCGAGGCCAGGGCCCAACAAATCGCCGTTCCCAGCCCACCGCCCAGGGCCAAGGCGGTGGATGCCTTGGTCCAGGACCTGAAAAACCACCTTGAAGCCATGGGTTACAACGATATCAAGTTGACGCCAGGTGCCAAGGGTATTGACGGCACGGCCCTGAAAGAGGGACAACGGGTCAAGGTCGGGCTCGACGGCAAGGGCCGTATTTATACCGGTGGTCACTAGCCGCCCCACGGCACACTGCCCCAGAGGAAGCATCCCCACGTGCCGATGAGGGAGACGGATTGCGACGTCCGGTTGCCATTGGCGTCATAGCTGTAATTTACGCAGACGCCGGTATCATAAGTCGCTACCGTCACACGCCCCAGCGCGTCGTACGTATAGAGGACCGCTCCGTTGGCGGCAACGGCGGCCGGACTGGCCTGGGTGGTGAAAAAAACGACCAGAACCGCCAGAACACAAACGCGCCTGGCCCATCGGATCACCTTCATTTGCCCGCCCCCGCCCAT
>JADFXL010000233.1 GCA_015233585.1 Alphaproteobacteria bacterium
ACCGGGGTGAAACAGGCGGGTGTCAACGCCCCGACTCCAGCGCCGGATGTGGCGGAACCCACGGCGGCGCAGATCGTCTTCCACCGTGACGGTGGCCACCATCATCGCCGAGGCGCAGGCGTGGAAGCGGCGGACGGCCATATAGGAAACCGCCAGCGGCAAACCGAAGCGTGCCTGGACGTATTCCGGGAAGCGGGTATGATAGGCGGTGGTGAAGGGCAGCCCTCGCCGGATGCAGTAACGGCGGGCCGCCCATCCCAGCGGGCCTTCCGTGGCGATGTGGATGGCGCACGGCTGGCTCGCCTCGATCATGGCAGCGACGCGCCGCCCCGGAAACAGCGCCAGCCGGATTTCCGGATAGGTCGGGCAGGCGACGGTGCGGAAGTCCGCCGGAGTGACCAGGGCCACCTCGCGGCCGGCCGCTTCCAACTCGTGCACCAGCGCCGCCAGGGTGCGCACCACCCCGTTGACCTGGGGCGCCCAGGCGTCGGTGACGATCACGATACGCATTCCATGATTTTTCTGAATGAGGTTCATACGAAGCGCCGCACATATCGGTCGGCAATGGCCTCGGTCTTGACAATTATCAGAACATCGGTGGTGTTGAATGGCTCATCAATCACCGCTCCGTCCCCCACGAAGGCGCCAAGCCGCAGATAGCCTTTCAACAGCGGTGGCAGAAGCGGCAGAACACGCCGCACCTCCCAGCTCTCATTGGTTCTCGTGCCATGCGGGATTGCCGCCCGCTCCGGCCTGGCCCGCGCGCGGAGTTCCGGCGGCGCGAGATGAATGTCATGCAGATAGTCGAGCGCAGGAGCCAAGATCTCAACATCCGTTCCCGCTAGACTGCCGCAGCCGAACAGCAAACGGACCCAATGGTGGGCGATGTAGGTTCCGATTCCCTGCCACAGCAGTTGCAGCGTCCCCCGGTGCCGCCATTGCGCATCGACGCACGAACGCCCGAGTTCGAGTATTTCGCCGTCCGTATCGAGCAGGGGAGCAATGTCGAACTCGGATTCGGAATAGAAGTGTCCGACCCGGGCGGCGGCATCGCGGCGAATGAGACGGTAGGTGCCAACAACCACGCCATCGGCCAGCACCAGCAGATGGTCGCAAACGTCATCGAATTCA
The DNA here is from genome assembly GCA_015233585.1 of Alphaproteobacteria bacterium. Classification (GTDB taxonomy): domain Bacteria; phylum Pseudomonadota; class Alphaproteobacteria; order Rhodospirillales; family Rhodospirillaceae; genus JADFXL01. The sequence goes on from JADFXL010000233.1 coordinate 1,132, forward strand.
TCGCTGTCCAGCCCGGTGGCCCTGATCCGCTCTGTCGGCCGGGCACCCAGTTCTTCATAGAAAACCCGGTAGCGAATCCGTTGTGCCTCGGCAATCTCGTCCAGATCGCGGGCCAGCCGTACTTCGAGATTGTCGGCGGCGGCAAGAGGAAGGGCATTGAGAACGTTCAATTGATGGGTCACGGAACTACCTCCGTTTGGGGGGGGACGCGGGATAGAATGGTGGTGGACTCGGAATCGGTGGGATTGACGGCAACCTGACTTCGTAGCTCCGCCCAGCGGAGAATTTCGAGTCGGCCATCGTGGTGCTCGACCAGGGCGGTGCAGCTTTCCACCCAGTCGCCGCAATTGGCATAGACCATGTCGTGGCTTTCCCGCAGCTCGGCATGGTGGATGTGGCCGCAGACGATGCCGTCCACATGGCGCTGGCGCGCAGCATCGGTCACCGTGCGCTCGTAGTCGCCGATGAATTGTACGGCGTTCTTGACCTTGTGTTTCAGGTAGGCGGACAAGGACCAGTAGGGATATCCCAGCCAGCGCCGAACCGAATTGAACCAGTGATTCAGCCCCAGCGCCAGCGTATAGGCATGGTCCCCCAGCACCGCCAGCCAGCGGGCATAACGCATCACCCCATCGTAGGCGTCGCCATGAACCACCAGCAGGACGCGGCCATCGGCGGTTCGATGAATGACTTCATTCACCACCTCGATGGACCCGAAGCTGTTGCCGGCATATTCGCGCGCGAAACCGTCGTGATTGCCGGGAATATAGATGACACGGGTACCCTTGCGGGCGCGGCGTAGCAGCTTTTGCACTACGTCATTGTGGGCCTGGGGCCAGTACCAGTTACGCTTCAGGCGCCAGCCATCAAGGATGTCGCCAACCAGATAAAACGTATCGCAGTCAACAAAACGCAGAAATTCCAAGAATAATTCGGCCTTGCAGCCCCTTGCTCCAAGATGCACGTCTGAAACCCATATTGTCCTATAGGCCACTAGCCCGCCTTCGGCATTCATAGGCTGAATACCTGTCACGTTCATACGGCGTTACTGATTCCTACAACCGACACTCCAAGTCAAGTGAACGAAATATGACGAAATTTGCCCCTGTCTCTCGAAATTATCTTGTAACAAATACTTAATTTGCGTTGTCATCTTTCCGCGATCATACCAGCGGCCATGAGTGATTCGTCCGTCTCCGCACTGGCTTCGCCTTTTCGTCATGCCCTTGTGATCTTCAATCCGATCGCTGGCCACCGTCGCCGTCGCCGGTTGGAGGCGATGCTCGATACGTTGTCCGCCCTGGGCTGTCGCTATGACCTGCACCTTACCGACCGCCGCGGCGATGCTGAGACGGCGGCGCAAACGGCGGCGGCGTATGGCTATGACCTGATTATCGTTGCCGGTGGTGACGGCACGCTTAACGAGGCCGCAAATGGTCTGGCTGCGGCCTCTAAGGCCGCAAATGGGGAACGCCCGGTACCGCTGGCGTTGGTGCCGCTTGGGACCGCCAACGTGGCCGCCGCCGAAATCGGCCTTTCGTACCACCCGGAGGCCTTTGCCCGCATGGTGGCGCGGGGGCGGCGGAAAATCGTTCGGTTGGGACAGATCGACGAGCGGTATTTCGTTTTGATGGCCAGCGCCGGACTCGATGCCGTGGTGGTCCGGAGCGTCGATCTTACGCTGAAGCGACGCACGGGGCGCTTCGCCTATGGCCTGGAGGCTCTGCGCCAAGCCCTGAGTTACCGTTTTCCCGAATTGACCGTTACCATTGATGGAACGCCCTACAAAGCTCGCATGGCTGTGGCGTGCCGTGCCCGTCACTATGGCGGTGCGTTCGAACTGGCTCCCGCTGCGGATCTGAGTGACGACCGCCTGCATGTGGTGATGATGCAGCGGGGCGGATTGCTGGCGATGGTGCGCTATGGCTGGGCGCTGGCCACGGGCCGGCTGGCGCAGTTGCCGGATGTCGAGGTGGTGTCCGGGTCGGCGGTGAGCATCGACGGATTGGCGGGTGTGCCCGTGCAGGCCGATGGGGATCTGGTGGGGCAAGTGCCACTGGATATCGTGGTTTCCGATCGAACCATTGACCTGCTGGTTCCATGAGCACAAAACGGATCGCAATTGTCAGCGACGCCTGGTACCCGCAGGAAAACGGGGTGGTTCGCGTATTGGGCACGCTTTGCCACCATTTGCAGGCTGCGGGTCATCGGATTGAAGTGCTGTCCCCCGAACAGTTCCGTACCATTCCCTGTCCGTCGTATCCCGAAATACCACTGGCGCTGTTCCCGCGTCGCGGCACCGCCGCCTGGCTCGACAATTTCGCTCCCGATGCCGTCCATATTGCGACGGAAGGGCCGCTCGGCTGGGCGGCCAGGGCCTGGTGTCTCCGGCATTCCCACCCGTTCACCACCGCTTATCACACCAAGTTTCCCCAGTACGTTCGCGCTCGCACGGGTTTGCCGCTGTCCGTCCCGTATGCTCTGGTGCGCCGCTTTCATGCACCGTCACGGGGAGTGCTGGTGCCGACGCCCAGTGTTCTGAGCGAACTCGGCGAATGGGGCTTTGGCAATCTGCGGCTATGGAGCCATGCCGTCGACACCACGGTCTTCAAGCCTCGGCCAAAGACGGCTTTCGCGGGCCTGCCGCGCCCGGTGTTCCTGTATGTGGGCCGCGTGACGGTCGACAAGAACCTGCCAGCCTTTCTGGATCTTGATCTGCCGGGATCGAAGGTGGTGGTCGGCAGTGGTCCTTCGCGCGCAGCCCTGATGGAACGCTATCCCAAGGTGCATTTCCGAATCGCCATGGGGGACGAGGCGCTGGCGTGCTATTTCGCCGGAGCCGACGTATTTGTATTCCCAAGCCGCACCGATACCTTCGGCTTGGTGATGCTGGAAGCCCTGGCGAGCGGCGTTCCGGTGGCCGCCTTTCCCGTTTGCGGCCCGCTGGATGTGATCGGGAACGCCGATTGCGGGGTTCTCTCCGAGGATCTGCGGGCCGCCGCATTAGCGGCGCTGGACATAGCGCCCAACCGCTGTGTCGCTTATGCTGCCGGTTTCTCCTGGGCAACGGTCACCCAGCAGTTCATTGCCAATCTCGCGTTGTCCGGGTCTTGAAATCGGGCCTCGCTGTTCTGGAAGCCTCGACAGGGCAACGACTCCAGGTTAACGCGGGGATATCCCGAGCACGGCAGCAAGGTAGCGGGTGTCCCATCCTGCGACCTTTCGCCTGAGCTTGATGGATTTCTTGTCGGTCACGGCCCGCACGAGGT
>JADFXL010000234.1 GCA_015233585.1 Alphaproteobacteria bacterium
GTGGTTTCCACCTTGACAATTCTGCTGGCCGAAGACAACCCGATCAATCGCATGATCGTGAAGCTCGGACTCGAACAGCGCCACCACCGGGTGACGGTGGCAGAGAACGGGGCCCAGGCCTACGAGGCGGCAGCCGGGCACCGGTTCGACGTGATCCTGATGGACATGCAGATGCCGGTGATGGACGGGACCGACGCCACCCGTCGGATCCGAAGCTTGCCGCCGCCGTATTCCGAGGTGCCCATCGTCGCTCTGACCGCCGACGCCATTTCCGAGCACCGGGCGGCCTACATGGAAGCCGGGCTGACCGACTTCCTGACCAAACCCGTCGAGTGGACCGAGGTTGACGCGGTCTTTACCCGCCTCAATCTCGGGGGAGTGAAACGCTCTGCTCCCATCGACGGCATCGACCGGGTAAAATTCGAGGACGACCCCGCCCCGCTCCTCGATCGCCGTCGGCTTCTCGAAATCAGGGCCGCAATGACCCCCTCGGCATTCAACGAAATGATTCGCGAACTGATCCCCTATAGCCGTAACGAAGTCGTGTTGCTTCGGGAAGCGACCGGCGAGCAAAATCTGCCCAGGGTCAACCGTATCGCTCATGGTCTAAAGGGAATGTTTATCGATATTGGAGCTGTTCGAGTCGCCGACCTTGCCAAAGGCCTTCAGACCTGTGCTGATCTTGCCGCTGCCGAAACCCTGTTGCCGACGATCTCCGCTACAATTCATGACACCCTGGTCGAGCTGGAACGAGTCAGCGCCGTGATCGCTGTCCCCGGATTGGACGCACGGCAGGCGCTGCTCCGCTTCGGCGGTAACGAGGAGACACTCCGCTCGATGCTGGCACGACTGGCGGAGATGACGGTTGGATTGCTCGAAACCCTGCGTGGCACCCTGAAGGCCGGCGATGCCAGGCAGGCGGCGCGCTGCATGCATTCCTTACGCGGGAGCGCCGGGAATATCGGCGTCGTCGGCCTGGCATCCTTGGCCGGCGACATCGAATCTGCGATCCTGGACGGACGGACGGGCGATCTCCCCAACCTGCTCGGAAACCTGGAAGCCTCGGCACAGGCGTTTCGGGACGGGGTGAAGGCCATTCCCGGCGATGCCGAAAAACCGGACCCGCTCGTGGCTTCCATTGACCCGGAACGCCTTAGCCGATTGACCGCTTTGTTGAGAGAGGGTAACCTTGCCGCGCTGGATGATTACAAGAGTCTCGGCCCCTTGCTGAAGGCGGCCCTCCCGGCCGGGCGTTACGACGCACTCGTCGCGGCCATGGAGAAATTGGACTTCAGTGCCGCTGCGACCGCGATCGATCTGCCGGAGCTGCCATCCAGATGACTGCAAAGCTGCTGATTGTTGATGACGACGTCAACACCATCCGTTTAATGAACGACGCCTTGCGCGGCGAAGGCGACCTGTTCTTCGCCACCAGCGGGGCCGCCGCCATTCGCATCGCCCATGAAAAGAAACCCGACATCGTGCTTCTCGACGCCGAGATGCCGGAAATGGACGGATTCGAGGTCTGCAGGGCGCTGAAAGCGGACCCGGCCACCGCGGCGGCGACCATCATCTTCGTCACCGCCTACAGCGACATCGAGAGCGAAATCCGAGCGTTGGACCTGGGCGCCATCGACTTCATCCATAAGCCGATCAGCCCCCCCCTCGTCCGCGCCCGGGTGCGCAACCACGTCATCATCAAGGTCCAGGCCGAGCTGGCTCACGCGGCGAAGGCCCAGGCCGAGCAGGCCAACGCGGCGAAGTCGCGTTTTCTGGCCGCGGCCAGCCACGACCTGCGCCAACCCCTCCAAGCCCTGATCTGGTATAAGGACAGCCTGCTGGAGATGGTCGAGGACACCGCGGCGCTGACGCTTTTGGCCCGGTGCGACGAGGCTCTGGACGCCATGACGGATATCCTGAACACCCTGCTGGACATCAACCAGTTGGAGGCCGGGGTCGTCCGTGCCGAAATGTCCTGTTTTCCGATCAGCCGCCTGTTGGAACGCCTGGCACGACAGTTTGCGTGCGACGCGGCGGTCCGGGACTTGGACTTGCGGGTGGTTCAAAACCGCCTCCCGGTCGTGAGCGATCCCCGCCTCCTCGAGCATATTTTACGCAATCTGCTGTCCAATGCCGTCAAATACACCCCGAAGGGCAAGGTGCTCCTCGGCTGCCGGCGGCGTGGCGACACGCTCCGCATCGAGGTCTTGGACCGGGGCACCGGCATCCCCGAAGAACAGTTGCAGGCCGTTTTCGAGGAGTTCCATCAGGTCAACAACGCAGCCCGGGAGCGCAGCAAGGGACTCGGCCTGGGGCTCGCCATCGTGCAGCGCCTGGCAAGCCTGTTGGAGCACACGATCGATGTCCGCTCCGAACTGGGCAAAGGCTCGGTCTTCGCCATCACGGTGCCGCTCAGTCCGGAGCCGCCGCTCCCCTTGCCGGGGAGCCTGACCCAAGACGGCGTCCCGCGCAGCAGCCCCCCCCGGCAAAGCAACACCGTCCTGATCGTCGAAGACGACCCGGCGGTGCGCGGAGCCCTCCGGCTCATGTTGAACAGAGCCGGCTATCGCACCCTGAGCGCCGGAGACGGCGATACCGCGCTGGCGAAAGCTCTCAGCGCGGCGATCCAGTTGGACCTCATCATCGCCGACTACAATCTTCCGAACAGCATGAACGGACTTCAGGTCATTGCGCACTTGCGCGAACTCGCCCGGGATCGCCAGCTTCCCGCGATCATCCTCACCGGGGACATCGCGACCGATACCCGTCAGGAGATCACCCGTCAAGGCTGCGAATACATTTGCAAGCCGGTGTCCCCCACAGAATTGCTCAGGCACATCCGGTATTTGCTTGGCCAGATCTAGCAACGCCCGCCAGTCGTATCGGGATCGCCGCTGAGGCCGAGGCGCCCCTGACGCGCTTGACCGCTCCGGTGCTCACGGCTATGATATACGATAAGAAGACGTATATCCGGAGGGCACCGATGCAAGTCGCGAGATGGGGCAACAGCCTGGCCGTCCGCCTGCCCGCCGCCGTCGTCGAGGTGCTCGGCCTCAAGGAAGGAGACGACATCGATATCCATGTCGTCGGGACGCGTGCGTTCGAGCTTGAGAAGACGCCGTCACCGCAAGACCTGCTCGCGCGCCTGCGCAAGTACCGGGGCCGGCTACCGGCCGGCTTCAGCTTCGACCGCCTCGGCGCCCATGACCGAAGCTGAGGTGTTTTTCGACACCAACATCCTGCTCTACCTGTTATCGGACGATCTGGCGAAGGCGGAGCGCGCCGAAGCCCTGCTCGCGGCCGGCGGCGTGATCAGCGTCCAGGTCCTCAACGAATTCGCGGCGATGGCGGTGCGCAAGCTGGCGCTGGAGTGGCCGGAAATCCGTGAGGTCCTGACCACGGTGCGGGCGGTGTGCCGCGTCGAACCGGTTTCGCTGGCAACCCATGAGCGCGGGCTGGCGATCGCCGAACGCTATGGCCTCTCGATCTATGACAGCCTGATCGTCGCTGCAGCGGCCTTGGCCGGCTGCCGCATCCTCTATTCCGAAGACATGCAAAACGGCCAGACCATCGAGGCCGTCACCATCCGCAACCCCTTCGCCGCCCCGGCCCGATACTGAGGAGTCCATGATATGCTCAGCCTCTCGAAGTCCGTTCTGATCGTCGTCGTCGGCGTAGTGGTCTTTGCGGTTCTGGCGCAGTTCGCCCAGGCGGCCTTGTTCGGTGGGGTCGTGTATGCGTGGATTGCAACCGTTCTGGCCGTTCACTGCCTGATGGTGCCGGAAGAGAAGCGGCACGCCCTGGTCCGGCTCCACGCGGACTGGACCGGCGGGCACGTTCCAATTCACGCGGCTTCGCCATCGTGCTGCTCGTAGCCGGGTTCCGGTTGACGGCGTTCGCGTATGCGGTCGCCGTCGGCTTGTGGCTGTTCCGTTCAGGAAAAGTGCGGCTCGGTTAGTTGCTTCCGTGGTCCTGAAGACGCGCTCATGGCTTCAGGACCACAGGCCCACCTCAGTCGCGACCGCCGCACCAATCCATCAGCTTCAGTCACCGGATTTGTTGCTGACTTTAGACAAATAACAAACAACGAACTATATTACCGGCGTCTTCTTCGAGACCCCAGGTCTTGACAGAGTGAATATTCTATGATCCCCTAAGTATGCCTTGGATCGACTCGTCGATATCAATTAAAATCTGTTTTAGTATACGAATTTTCTCTATATAAGCGCACCCACTCTGCCATCACCGCCTTAACAGCGAATAGCCCCGGAGACCAGACTCATGCGCTTCACCATCAAGGCCCGATTGGCGATCTCCTTCGCCGTGCTTCTCGTGCTG
>JADFXL010000235.1:0-2158 GCA_015233585.1 Alphaproteobacteria bacterium
GATATCAAGTTCAATGAATTTCTTGATAATACGATAATTGTGGAGCAACTCCGTCGGCGTTATGCATAATTCATCGAGAAAATTACGCAAAAGACGGCCAATCGTTATTCGGCTCTGGAGGTTGTAAAAGTCAATATCGTTTTTGCAATCATTTGCGTCGTCGATGCCCTTGATGGATAGTTTTTTTTGCTTGGTTTGAACGGTTTTGTTAAAAATTTCTTGTTCGCTGATCGTGCCGTCGGCGCGGGTCCGTTCCCGGGTGACCTTGACCCCGCTATGTTCGGCGGCGGTAACCAGGGATTCGGCGTATTTGAGCGCCGCCGTCTCGCTGTCCATCTCGGCATCAATCATCCACCGGTTGTCTTGATAGACCTGGACGGAAAAAGTAATCTTCGGCATCGATTGCCCCAATGCACCCCAAGTTTAACGAATGCGTTCGTTTATACCGTATTATTTCGTACCCCGGTACTGGGTTATGGGAGCGTGTGGGTTCCAGGCGGTCTGGTTGCCGATGGGCTTGAGGCGCGCTACCGTCAGCCGGGTCAGCTCGCCGCCATGCGTCTCGTGCCAGGCAAGAAGTCGGGCCTCGGCGGCCAGGGTCACCGCATTGGCCACCAGCCGCCCGCCCGGTGGCAGCGCCGCCCAGGCGGCTTCCAGGATCCCGCAGGCCGATACCCCGCCGCCCACGAACACCGCATCGGGAGGCCCCGGCAGGTGAGCCAGGGCTTCGGGCGCTGCCGCCGTGACGATGGCCAGCCGGGGGACGCCCAGCGCTATGGCATTACGGGCGATGACATCCGCACGCTCGGGGTCTTGTTCCACCGCCACGGCGCGGCAACTCCTGGCCGCGCGCAGCCATTCAATAGCGATGGAGCCGGCCCCGGCCCCGATATCCCACAGCAACGCCCCCGGCCACGGCGCCAGGGCCGCCAGCGTTACCGCGCGCACCTCCCGCTTGGTCAACTGGCCGTCATGGATATAGGCATCGTCGGGCAGGCCGGGTACGCAACCTGGAAAGGACCGGCCTGCCTCGGCCACGCACGCGATCGCCAGCGTGTTGAGATCCCGGCAGCGCTCATGCGCCCAGCCATCGGCCCGCCCGGAGATATGGCGTTCTTCCGGCCCACCCAGATGCTCGAACACCTCGATGCGGCTGGGGCCGAACCCGTGCGCGGTCAGAAGTGCGGCCACGGCGGCGGGACTGTCGCCATCCTGGCTCAACACCAGAAGCCGGGCCGCTGGGGCAAGGTGCACAACCAGACTGGCCAACGAACGGCCATGGATGGTCAGCGTCTCGACCTCCTGCAACGGCCAGCCGAGGCGGGCCGCAGCCAGACTGAAAGCACCGGGATGCGGCACGATCGTCATCTCGGCGGGGGAGAAGGTTCTGACCAGGGTGGCGCCAAGGCCATAGAACATGGGATCGCCGCTGGCCAGCACCACCACCCGCCGTCCCCGGTGATGATGGAGGAGCGCCAGGGTCTCCTCCAGCCCGTGCCATGGGAACTGTTGGGCGGACTCCGCAATGATGGATACGGCCAGCGCCAGATTGCGCGCTCCACCGGCCACGACTTCGGCCCCAGCGATCAGACGGCGGCCAGCGGGGCTGAGGCCGTCCACGCCGTCCGCGCCGATGCCGACAATGGTAAGCCAGGGGAGAGGGGGCATCAGGGGAATCGCATTAGAACGATGCGGGCTCTGCCCACACCCGCCAAAAGCCGGGGGCTTTTGGAAGCCCGTTTATTGCCGCCGGAATGGTTCAAATGCGATTGTCCTGATTGCAGGTTGCCGCAACATTTATAACGCGCGGCGGCAACTGTCACGACTCTAAATAAAGGGGGAGCACGAGGGCCTCAGGCCCTCGTACCTCTCTTCCTGTTATCCACCGTTTTCGACAACGACTCGTAGCGCCGCTCCCTCCACGGCCACGACCCTGACGGTCGTGCCCGCCGGCACGTCAGGACCGAGGATTTTCCAGGTGGTATCGCTAATGGGTGCGCGGGTAGTACCGCCAACAATGGCCGTCTCAAGGCGGAGAATGGCACCGATATGTTCGGTCCCCCGGCGGTTGAGCGTCGGGGGGACCGGCGCGTGGGCTTGCAGGTTGGCATAGACGCGGCGGCCGAGGAACATGGCCGCGACAGCGAGACCGGCAAAG
>JADFXL010000235.1:2208-4337 GCA_015233585.1 Alphaproteobacteria bacterium
AGGCCAGGATGCCGGTCACCAAGGCCGCCAAGCCGGGCAAAAAAAGGTACATGCCCGGCAGAACCAGCTCTCCGATCCCAAGGACCACGCCCAGCACCAGCCAGTGCCAGTAGTTCCACAGGAGAAGTTCGATCCACAACGAAGCCATGACGGGTGCCTCCTAATGGCCGCCGGACGGAACGGAAGCACGCGCTGGAGCGGGTTTCTGGGAGGAAGCAAAGGCATCGCGGGCGATTTCGCTCAAGCCGGCCACGGCACCGATGACGCCTGCGGCCTCCAGCGGCATCATGATCAGTTTCTGGTTGGGAGCGGCCGCGATGGCCTGCAAGGCCTCCACATAGCGTTGGGCGATAAAATAGTTGAGGGCCTGCACGTTGCCGGCGGCAATGGCCTCGCTGACCATGCGGGTGGCTTCGGCTTCGGCCCTGGCCTGGCGTTCGCGGGCCTCGGCGTCGCGGAAGGCAGCCTCTTTGCGGCCCTCGGCGTCAAGGATCTGGGCCTGTTTGGAACCCTCAGCCTTGAGCACCGCCGACTGGCGCAGGCCCTCGGCTTCGAGAACGGCGGCCCGCTTGTCCCGCTCGGCCTTCATCTGCCGGCCCATGGAATCAATCAGATCCCGTGGCGGCGCGATGTCCTTGATTTCCACGCGGGTGACCTTGATGCCCCAGACCTGGGTCGCCTCGTCAACCACGCTTAACAGTTGAGCATTGATGCGATCGCGTTGGGACAGCAATTCATCAAGATCCATGCTACCCATGACGGTTCGCAGATTGGTCATGGCCATGTTGAGGATGGCAACATGCATATTGGCCACCCCATAGGCGACAAGGGCTGCATCCAGCACCTGATAGAACAGGACGCCATCGACCGTGACCTGGGCGTTGTCCTTGGTGATGACATCCTGGCTGGGAACATCGAGCACCTGCTCCATCACATTGAGGCGTTTGCCGATCCGGTCGGCCAGGGGAACGATGATATTGAGGCCCGGCCGCAACGTGCGCAGATAACGCCCGAATCGCTCGACCGTGTGCTCGTATCCTTGCGGCACGGCCTTGACGCTCAGGATCACCAGCAGCATTCCAAATACCAGAACAACGGCAACGAACGCGGAGAAATTGATCATGACCATCGGACGATCCTTAAAACGATGGTTGGCCCCTGGTCCGTTTAGAATGGGCGTTTGCCCACCCAGTTGCCAGGAGGCGAGTACTCGCACACCCATATTTCGTCCGTGCCGCAATGGGCAAGGCCGCAGCCGACTTGAGTCGTGGTTTTCCACACGACCTGGGTGAAGTGACCGCATACCGCGCCCGAACGACACATGTTAATCGCGGCATCGTAGTTCTTGGCCTCGTCCACCCACATGCGGACCACCTCTTCAGGCATGAGGTGCGTTCCGCTGGCCCAGGCCAGGTTTTCGCCGTAGCTGCGGCTTTGGCTGTGTTGCATGGCGCAGTTAAGGCTGTCCTTCAAGTGGTCGGCCCAGGTCTGGGCGGGAGCAGCAAGATCGGCCGACCAGGTCAGCGGAGGTACGGAATAGCGGTGGCGGGCTTCGTTGTGGGCGGCGACCATGCCGGTAAAGGGGGCTGGGGCTTCGTCGGTTCCGGCTGTTGGGGGGCTGCCGGATGGTGTTGGTATTGGCATTGGCATTGGCATTGGGGCGGGGGCTGACGAATTGTCCGCGACCGCCGCGCCGTCGCAGTCCATAACTTTCACCCGGCAACCGTGGCCACCGGAGCGATGGCACTCGGATTGAGCCTGCTGGATGGCCCGATCGGCGGTGGTATCTTGCCCCAATCCCCAGGTGGTGCCGCTCCGGTCTCCGGCATAGGCGATACAGGAATCCTGATAGCGTGCGACGACCCGGCAGGTGGTTGCGCCGCATTGCTGCATGGCCGCATGGTCGGCTTTGTGCTGCGATGCTTGGCCATTGGACCAGCCGAAATGCAGGTTGCCGTCATCCACCGCCAGCGCACCCGCCGCCATGGCGCTGAAGACCGGCAGAACCGCCAGAACCGCCGCCAGGATCAATTTCCGCATGTTGCCCTCCGATTCGGTCTCTTGTACCTGTCCTGCCGATAAGGACGCCTATTCAAACGGATCGAAGACTGCGACACCGGTCGGCCCAA
>JADFXL010000236.1 GCA_015233585.1 Alphaproteobacteria bacterium
GCCATGGCTGCGGTGCGGCAGTGATCGAACGCGATGGTTACGAGATGATTGGCTACCGCCTGACCGACGACGGCCGTTGCCGGTCCTGCGGCACCCAATGCCCCGGTGTGTTTGATGGGCCTCCCGGCGTGTGGGGCGGCAGGCGCCAGCCGGTGCGGATGTCCTGAGCCTTAGTCGCGCCAGAACTGGGGCCTGAGCGATGATTTAGTCGCGCCAGAACTGAGGATTCAACAGAACCAGCAGCGTGAACAGCTCCAGCCGGCCGAACAACATGGCGAAGGTCAGGATTCGGATCACGGCATCGGGCAGAGCGTGATAGCCCTGGAACGGGCCGACCACGGAACCCAGTCCGGGGCCGGAGTTGGCCATGGCGGCGGCAACGGCGCTGGCGCTGGTCAGAAGATCGACATCGAACAGGCTCACCATCAGGGTCAGAACGGCGAAGCCAATGAGATACAGGACCACGAAGCTGACCGCTCCGGCCATGACCTCTGGCGAATAGCTCTGGCCGTTGTAACGCAAATCAACGATCCGGTGGGGCTGAAACATGCTGATGGTCTGGCGTTTGACGCTGCGGAACAGAATTTGCCAGCGGAATATCTTGATGGCTCCCGCAGTCGATCCGGTGCAGCCGCCGATGAACGGGAATATCAGGAACGCCGTCACGGCGAAGTGGCCCCATGCGCCATAGTCGGAGGTGACAAACCCGGTGTCGGTGATGATCGAGGTCACGTTGAACGCCGCCATGCGCAAAGCGTACCAAAACGAGAAATCTTTTGTAATCCACAACCACGTCGTCATGACGCCCACGGCAGCGGCAAGGATCTTCAGGAAGGTGCCAACCTGGCTATCCTTGCGCGCCGCACCCCACCCTTTTTGCACCACGCGCACGTACCAGGTCAGAGGCAAAGCGCCGCTGATCATGAAGAGCACCAGAATCCAGTCGAACCATGGGTTATTGAAATAGGCCACGGAGGCATCTTTGGTGGAGAACCCGCCGGTCGAAACCGCAGCAATGCCATGGCAAACCGCGTCGAAGAACCCCATGCCGGCAACCCACAAAAACAGGATGCACAGCGCAATCAGGAACAGATAGACGAGGATGATGGCGTTGACCATCTGCGCCGTCTTCGGCAGAATCTTGTCGGAGCGGTCGGAGGATTCCGTACGAAATAGCTGCATCCCGCCGACGCGCAGGAATGGCAGCACGGCAACGGCCATGACGATAATGCCGATGCCCCCCAGTCCGTTGAGCAGGGCGCGCCAAAGCAACACCCCCGGTGGGGCGTGGTCCAGTCCCACCATTACCGTGGCTCCGGTAGTGGTCAGGCCCGACATGGCCTCGAACAGCGCATTGGTATAGGTCATGTTCGGGTGCGAGAACGCAAACGGAAGCGCGCCGAACGCCGTTACCGCGACCCAGCTCAGCGAGGTGAGGACAAAAGCCTGGCGAACCGTGAGCCGGTAAACCGCCAGCCGGTTGCCCAGCACCAGCAGCAGTCCGGCGAACAGCGTAACGCTGGCCGAAGTCAGGAACACCTTCCAGTCGGCATGGCCGGAGTAGCCGTCGACCGCCGCCGGAATGCACATCATAAACGCAAGGGTGGTCAGCAGAATGCCGAGAACCAGGAGTATGGGGCGAAAACTGACCATGGACCGCCGGAAATTATTGGAAGCGGGGAGATGGTCCACCAGATGAAGGCATTTGTCCATCACCGGTACGGCTACCTCCCGCATAAGGCTGAAATCCGCGTTCTGTGGAGGGGAGCAACCTTATGGAAACGCGGCGGGAAAGGACACAAGCGACGCGAATCGGGAGCAAGACGCCGGGGCCTTTGGAAACCCGTGCCGTCTTAATCAAAGTCAAAGCCATGTCGCCACGATCCCCTTAATTCAGTACCAACAAGGGTCGCTTCGTGGTGAGGCTGCCTTTTCCCGGATCCGGCATGAGACCTTTTTTGCGCAGTGTTCTGTCTCGCATTATGCTGTTCCTGCTGGTTGCAGGAATGGCGGTGCCCTGGCTGGCGCCTCCCGCCTATGGTGAGGTTGCGCCGCGCCAGGAGCCGAGTGCCCAGTTTTTTGCCGATCTGGGCGATTCGATCTGTTCAGGACATGACGGCGGTTCCCACAAGGGAACGGTGCCGGGTTCTCACTGCACGCTGTGCTTTCTCACGTCGTTCCCCTTCGTTCCGCCCGCCGGCGTCTGGGTTATCGCGCCGTTGCGCGTTGCCATGCCAGCCGACCGGCAACCGGCATTCCAGCCCCCCTTCGTACCGCATCGCTATCTTAGCGACAGCCCCTCCCGCGCGCCGCCGTTCCCGGCCTGAGGAAGCGCGTCATCCCTCTGCCTGCGAGCAAAACGGGATAACGGACTCAATCTATAACCGAATCGGGTTATCGCGCGATTTCTGACCGCTGCTGGCGGCCGTGCTTTTGTGCACGGCTGCGGGTGTTGTCGGCGCGTGGGAAGGGAGCACGAGATCATGCTGTCAACAGCTATTTACGCGCCTTTGAAGAATTTCACGTTTAACGGGGCGGATCCCTGGGGGGGGCGTCCTGCGGAGGTGAGCCTTCTCGACATGGTGGCGTCGATTTCGCCATTCAATGTTCTGGAGCCGCACCAGTTCGAGCGTCTGCGGCGAGAGGCAACGGTTGTCCGTCTCGCCGGGGCGCTGACGCTTTGCGAGGCCGGAGCGGATGCGGAAGCTCTGTTTGTGGTGTTTGATGGGCGGGCCGTTCTCAGCAGTGCCGAGGGGATGATCGTTGATAGCGTTGGTGCCTTTGGCCTTGTCGGCGCGGGTGATCTTTTCACGGGCCAGCATTCGTTCGAGGCTGTCGCCACGGCGGGTTCTACCGTGGTGCGCATCCCACGTGAGAGCGTTCTTTCGGTTCTGGAGGACAACGGGCGTCTGGCGCAGGCGTTCCTTGGGATCGTCGCGGGCACTGTCAAGCGACTGGCGGAGGCTCTGACGGCGCAACGCTGTCTGAGCGGCACGCAGCGAGTCGCGTCTTATCTGCTGGATCAGGTGGCGGAGGATGAAGACGCCGCTGTTCTCCGTATCCCAAAGGGGATTGTCGCCGGGCAACTGGGGATGACCCCGGAGAGTTTCTCGCGGGCGCTGACCCGATTGGCCAGGGTGGGTGTAAAGCGCTGCAAAAGCACCATTGCCGTGACCGATTGTTCCGCTCTGCGCCGTCTTCTGGCCGGAGAAACGATCCTGGAAGATACCGAGAGCCGGAAGCCGTCCTTAAGCAGGGGGCCGTCATCAAGCAGGGGGTCGTCATCAAGCAGGGGGTCCGGGGGACGTGCCACGTCCCCCGCCTTCTCTCACAGCCTCTGACCCAAAAGGTAATGACTATGACATCCAGACTTTTGTCAGAAGCAACCCTGGCCCTGACCATGACCCTGGCCCTGGCCGTGCCGGTGGCGGCAGCCCAGGCGCAGACGGCCCCTACTCAATTGCCGCCGGTTCCGGTAGACACCACGGGCGGAATCCAGTGGCCCCTCAGCAGTTCCACTCCTTCGGACGACGCCCTGGCTGCCAAGCGCCTGAGCACCAGCGATACCGCCGCGTTGCTGAACGATCTTCCTGGCATGAGTTCCGCTACGGGAGGAGGGGTCTCCAGCCTGCCGGTGGTTCACGGCATGGCTGACGACCGTAACAAGATCGTGGTTGACGGCATGTCGATCACTTCGTCGTGCCCCAACCACATGAATCCGGCCATGTCCTATATCGATCCCTCCACCGTGGCCAAGGCCTCCGTGGTGGCGGGCCTTACGCCGGTAAGCCAGGGGGGGGACAGCATCGGCGGCACGGTCGCGGTCGACTCGGCCCCGCCGGTGTTTGCGGCTCCTGGTGAAAATCTGCATACGGTGGGCAGTTTGTCGGCATTTTTCCGCAGCAACAACAACGATGTTGGCGGTTCGGCCGATATCTCGGTGGCCAACGGCAATTTCAGTCTGGACTACACCGGGTCTGGAGACCGGGCCAGAAATTATCACGACGGCAACGGTCAGATTATCGTTGGGTCCGGGCACGATACGACGAACCATGCCGCGACGCTGGCGGCCCGGAACGATACGACGCTGGTAGCGATCAAGGGCGGCGAACAATTCACCCCCTTTGAAGGGTTTCCTAACCAGTACATGGATTTGACGGGAAACCGGGCGTATTTTTTCAATGCCCGGCTTCAGGGTGACTATGGCTGGGGCAGTCTCGATGCGCGGGTTTATTGGCTGAGCACACTGCACGCGATGAATAACCCCGACGACAAGAGCGCGGTCATGCCGATGCCCATGTTCACGGACGGCACGGATGTTGGTTATTCGGTG
>JADFXL010000237.1 GCA_015233585.1 Alphaproteobacteria bacterium
AGATTTACCCGGATTTGCCGGATACGGTCGGCGATCGGCACATTCAAAACCTGAAGGGTCTGGGGATCGACGTTGCCATCGGGGGTCAGGCCGTGGCGCGACTGAAAAGCGCGGACGCCTTGTGCGAGCGTCTCGTCGAAGTGAGTCGAACGGTCGTCGGTATTTCCAGCCAGATCGCCGACAAGGCGCAGACGCTGCCGCAAAACCGGCACCCTGGGATCGTCCATGCCTGGAATCAATTTGGGTCCGCCCGGCACCACAGGCCACCCACCCTTGGCCTCCAGCGACCGGTAGGCGGCCAGCCCTTCGCGCAGATGCACATATTCCGGTCGCGCCGGGGGAACCGCCTCCAGGAATGCCTTGAAGTCCGGCGCGGTGGTGGCCGCTTCCAGAAACCCAAGCGAATCAAACGGCGGTGGCACCGGAAGCCCCGCCATGGCGGACACGATGGCCGAAGGATGGACATCAGATGGCAGCACGCCGCCATGACCGTGCAAAAGGGCGCCGTATTGGAGGAGTGCCCGGCTAAGATCACGATCCAGTTCCGCGAGGGAATCAGGACCAAGCACCCCCGCCTTGCCCGCCTCTGGCTTGCTTGCCTCTGGCTTGCTTGCTTCTGGTTTACTCACCTCTGGCTTACCCGCCCCCAGTTTGGCCGCCTCCTGCTTAGCGGCTTCCTGCCTGGCCGCTTCCAGTTTGGCGGCTTCCTGCTTAACGGCTTCCAGTTTGGCGGCTTCCTGCTTGGCCGCCTCCAGTTTGGCCGTCAACGCGGCGATAGAGAACCTGTTTGGGTCAAGTCCTTCCCGGCCGATATCCGTCAGTGTCTTGACAAGAAGTTCCGCGTTCGGCTTGACGCCGTGCTCATCGCTCCACAGGGGCCGGTAATCCCGGTTCGCATAGAAGGCCCACAATACCTGATTGGCGTCGCCCAGCCGGGGCTGAACCGGCCCCACCAGATCAGGGCCTGTCCGAGGAACAAGAACTCGCCCGAGCGCAAGGCTCACCGGCTCGCCCAGGCCCAAAGCCAGGGCCGTCCCCTCCTGTGCCACCACGGCAATGCTTATTGCCGCGAAAAGCCCCGCCACGCGGCCAAAACCCATAAGCCACCCAAGCCGCATTGACACGGCAACTCCCCATTAAAAGGAAAAACACGGTCGCAGTGCATGGAATGCGCACCGAGTATGAATACCCCACTCAGGCACCCTGGTGTCAACACAATGTCGTCAAATCCAGCCTACCATCCCGGCTATCCACGAGAAATGGCGCGTGGCCTTCGATCCTCACCGATGGCCACCATGGTGAACAAGCCCTGGGTCACCTTCAACTGGTCGCCGTCGTCGCGCCGATGGACCCATGCCTCCACCTTCACGGTAACGGAAGTGCGCCCGGATCTAACGACGGCGGTGTAGCACGACAGCTCGTCCCCAACGAACACCGGAAGATGAAGTTCCATCTTGTCCACGGCCACGGTGACAACGCGCGAGCGGGCGTGGCGGTGGGCGGAAAGGCTGGCCGCCATGTCCATCTGACTCATGAGCCAGCCACCGAAAATATCGCCCCACGGATTGCAATCAGCAGGCATGGCCAAGGTCCGAGTCGATAACTCACCTTGCGGCGAGGCCGGAGTTTCTTCCTGCCGAGACGATGATGTTTCCATTCCATTCCCCGATAACAAAATACGAATTTTACAAAACCACGAAATCTTGTGGCGAACCCGACGGCTCGCTATACTGCCACCTATGCCCGATTTGTTCCAAGTCCCTGATCAGAAATCCGACGCGTACTCCGCCAAGGACATTGAGGTGCTGGAGGGGCTGGAGCCCGTCCGCCGCCGGCCGGGCATGTATATCGGCGGCACGGACGAGCGCGCTTTACACCACCTTGTTGCCGAACTCCTAGACAATTCCATGGACGAGGCGGTCGCCGGCCACGCCACCGTGATCGATGTCGAGATGACCGACGCCGACGAGGTCGTGGTGCGCGACAACGGCCGGGGCATCCCAGTCGACCCGCACCCAAAATTCCCCGGCATTTCGGCGCTGGAAGTCATCCTGGTCACCCTGCACGCCGGCGGCAAATTCGGCGGCAGCTCCTACAAGGTCGCAGGCGGGCTGCACGGTGTTGGCCTGTCTGTGGTCAACGCCCTGGCGCTGGAACTGACGGTCGAGGTCGCCCGCGACCGCATCCTGTGGCGCCAGAATTACGCACAGGGCAAGCCGGTGACCAAACTCACTCAGGTAGGGGGAACCCAGAATCGCCGGGGCACCACCATCCGCTTCAAACCCGATCCCGAAATTTTCGGTCCCCGTCCCCACTTCCGGCCCGCGCTGTTGTACCGGATGTGCCGGTCGAAGGCGACCTTGTTCCGGGGGGTACAGATCCGTTGGCGTTGTCAGGCCTCCCTGATCGAGGGCGATGATCCGACTCCGCCCGAAGCAGTGCTCCATTTTCCCGGCGGGCTGACCGATTTTCTGAACGAGGCACTGGGGAAGCGGGCTACGGTGTCGTCGCGGCCGTTCGCCGGCGAGGTCCGACGACCTGGGCCGGGTAGAATGGTCGGTAGCTTGGCCGCTGGATGAGGACGGCTTTTTCAACTCGTACTGCAATACCATCCCCACCCCCGAAGGCGGCACCCACGAGGCCGGGTTGCGCAATGCGCTGACGCGATCGCTGCGCGCCTACGGCGAGATGATCGGCAACCGCAAAGCAGCCACGATCACCCAGGAAGATGTCTCCGGCAGCGCCTGCATCCTGTTGTCCCTGTTCGTCCGCGACCCTCAATTCCAGGGTCAGACCAAGGAACGGCTGGCGATGACCGAGGCGACCCGTCTGGTCGAGACGGCGATCAAAGATCCGTTCGACCATTGGCTTTCCGCCGACGCCGACGCGGCCAAAACCCTGCTCGACTTCGTGATCGACCGCGCCGAGGAGCGCCAGCGCCGCAAACAGGCCAAGGAAACAGCGCGCAAGACCGCGACCAAACGCCTGCGCCTGCCGGGCAAACTGACCGATTGCACCCGCCAGACCGCTGCCGGCACCGAGATTTTTCTGGTGGAGGGCGACTCGGCCGGCGGCTCGGCCAAGCAGGGGCGCGACCGCGAGACCCAGGCGGTGCTGCCGCTGAAGGGCAAGATTCTGAACGTTGCCTCGGCCTCCGCCGATAAACTGGCCGCCAATCAGGAACTCAAGGATTTGGTCGAGGCGCTGGGCTGCGGCATCCGCGACCGTTACGAGGACGACAAGTTGCGCTATGACAAGGTCATCATCATGACCGACGCCGATGTTGACGGTGCCCACATCGCTTCGCTGCTGATGACGTTTTTTTTCCGCGAAATGCCCCGTCTGATTACCGGCGGGCACCTCTATCTGGCGCTGCCGCCGCTCTATCGCCTGACTCACGGCGCCAAATCGGTCTATGCTCACGACGATGCCCACAAGGAAAAGCTGCTCAGGACCACCTTCAGCGGCAAGGGCAAGGTGGATATCAGCCGCTTCAAAGGCCTGGGGGAAATGCCGCCGTCGGCGTTGCGCGAAACCACCATGGACCCGGCCAAACGCACGTTGCTGCGCGTCACCGTCCCCCACGGCCGCACCCAGGAAGAACACGAGGAAGTGGCAGAAACCACCCGGCTGGTGGAACGGCTGATGGGCCGCAAACCGGAATTGCGGTTTCAGTTTATCCAGGAGCGCGCTCAGTTTGTCCGGGATCTGGATGTTTGAGGACGAACGCTGTTGGGAGCGGGTTGGCTTGCCCTTGACAGAACGGGGCTGCCCCTCCACAATCTAGCTAGTTTACTTGGCCAGGATGAGGACAATGCCGGAGCCACGTTGGTCATTACAGGAAGCCAAGAACAGCTTCAGTGCCGTTGTCGATGCGGCTCTCCATGGGTATCCGCAGACGGTGACGAAGCGAGGGAAACCCGCCGTCGTCGTTTTGTCGGTGCAGGAATATGAGCGGTTGAATCAGCGGGATGCCGTTGGCGCCCCATCCTTCGTCGACCATTTAATGTTCATACCGCAGGATGACGGTGAGTTCGAGCGACCTTCCACCTTCCCGCGCGATGTCGCATTCTGATGTATCTGCTTGATACGGTCGTGTTGTCCGAGTTGCGCAAGCGAGACCGTCACCCTGGCGTGGTCCGCTGGCTGCAAGGTAGATCGGCAGCCGACATCTATCTGAGCGTGGTCACGATCGGCGAAATCGAACGCGGCATTGTACGCCAGCGTGGGAGTGATCCAGCGTTCGCCGAGGCCCTGGAGTCATGGCTCGATCAGACCATTCCGGTTTACCTCGACCGTATCTTGCCAATAAACACCCGGATCGCGCGTC
>JADFXL010000238.1 GCA_015233585.1 Alphaproteobacteria bacterium
GCTGGAAAATGAGTGAGAATTTTGTGATGAATACTCCCGAGTCGGTCTTGCCAAGTCAGGCGTGGCCTGCTGCGGGGCCGATAGCCTCGGCGGCCAAAGCCGATTCGGTCAAGGCGATCAAGGTACAGGTCAAAGGCCTGAATTTTTTCTATAATCAGTTCCAGGCTCTGAAGAACATCAACATTGATATCCAGGACAAACGCGTCACCGCTTTCATTGGCCCTTCGGGCTGCGGCAAATCCACGCTGCTCCGTGTATTGAATCGCATCTATGAATTGTATCCCGGACAACGGGCCGCTGGCGAAGTCAGGATCGACGGCCGCAATGTACTCGATCCAGGGGAAAGCCTCACCCTGCTCCGGGCCAGGGTCGGGATGGTGTTTCAACGGCCGACGCCGTTTCCGATGACCATTTTCGACAACATCGCCTTTGGCATCCGCCTTTACGAACGTCTGCCACGGTCCGAGATGGCGGATCGGGTGGAGGGTGCTCTGCGTCGAGCCGCCTTGTGGAACGAGGTCAAGGACAAGCTGGGGCAGAGCGGCCAGAGTTTGTCGGGTGGGCAGCAACAGCGTCTGTGCATTGCCAGGGCCATCGCCGTTCAGCCAGAGGTCATCCTGATGGACGAACCGGCCTCGGCGCTCGATCCCATATCCACCAGCAAGCTTGAGGAACTGATTGCCGAACTGAGCGCCGACTATTGCATCGTCATCGTCACTCACAACATGCAACAGGCGGCGCGGGCGGCGGATTTTACCGCCTTTATGTATCTGGGCGAACTGATCGAGTTTGACGTTACCGAAAAAATGTTCACAAACCCCGCCGACAAACGTACCATTGATTACATTACCGGACGATTTGGGTGAGACGTTAGGGAATCATTGGTAACGAATATGGGTGGCTTTGATTGAAACAAGCACAGCACACCCGTGCCATCCCGACCGCTGGCGCAGGTTTTTATGACATCACCCGAGAAATCCGCGAATGGGTGGAGGCCCAGGGCGTTCGTGTTGGGTTGCTGACCGTATTTATTCCCCACACATCGGCCGGACTCACCATCCAGGAGAACGCGGATCCCGACGTTCTGGACGACCTGACGGACTTCCTCAAACGGCTGGCCCCGGCGGACCCCCGGCTCTATCGCCACACTACGGAAGGAGCGGACGATATGCCGGCCCATATCCGTACCGTCGTGACCGGCGTCCAGCTTTCGATCCCGGTTCAGGAAGGCCGGATGACCCTCGGCACCTGGCAAGGAATTTATGTTGCCGAGCACCGCGCTCACCCTCAGATGCGGCGGGTGATTCTGCATCTTATGGGAACGTGAGTTGTTGGGACGCCGGGGTTTGGCCAAAGTTGGAACGGTTGACATTTCCAGGAAAACCCACTAGATCACGGATCGTCGGTTTCTGGTGGGGGATCGTCTAGCGGTAGGACAACGGTCTCTGACACCGTTTACCCTGGTTCGAATCCAGGTCCCCCAGCCATACCACCCTTTGGGCCAAGACAGCCGCTTCCCCACAAAGGGCACCGATTCTGCCCCTGCTGACGGACAGGAGACCCAAACGGTGATTCCACGTTACAGTCGTCCCGCCATGGCGGCCATCTGGGCGCCCGAAAACAAGTTCCGCATCTGGTTCGAGATCGAGGCTCACGCCTGCGACGCCCAGGCCCAGCTCGGGGTTATCCCGGCCAGCGCCGCAAAGGCGGTGTGGGACAAGGGCGCGTTCGAGGTCGCGCGCATTGACGAGATCGAGAAGGAAACCAAACACGACGTTATCGCCTTCCTCACCAATTTGGCGGAGCACGTTGGGCCGGACGCACGATTCGTTCACCAGGGTATGACTTCGTCGGACGTGCTGGATACGTGTCTGGCGGTGCAGCTTGCCCAGGCTTCCGACATTCTGCTGGCCGACATCGACGCCCTGCTGGCAGCTCTGAAGCGCCGCGCGCTGGAGCACAAGATGACCGTGTGCATCGGCCGCAGTCACGGCATCCACGCCGAGCCGACCACGATCGGCCTGAAATTTGCCGGCTTTTACGCCGAATTCGTCCGCAATCGCTCGCGTCTGGTCGCGGCGCGGGCGGAGATTGCGACCTGCGCCATTTCCGGCGCGGTGGGCACCTTCGCCCACATCGACCCGTTCGTTGAGAGTTATGTCGCGGAGAAGCTGGGACTGACGCCGGAGCCGGTGTCGACTCAGGTCATCCCGCGTGACCGTCACGCCCTTTACTTCGCCACCCTTGGGGTGATCGCCAGTTCGGTCGAGCGGCTCGCCACCGAAATCCGCCACTGGCAACGAACTGAGGTGCGCGAGGCTGAAGAATACTTCTCGCCGGGGCAAAAGGGATCCTCGGCCATGCCGCACAAGCGCAACCCAATTCTGACCGAGAATCTGACCGGGCTGGCGCGTCTGGTGCGGGGCATGGTGGTGCCGGCGCTGGAGAACGTGGTTTTATGGCACGAGCGCGACATCTCGCATTCTTCGGTGGAGCGCATGATCGGCCCCGACGCCACCGTAACGCTGGACTTCGCCCTGGCGCGGCTGGCTGGTGTGGTGGAAAAGCTGGTGATCTATCCTGAGGCCGTGGCGCGCAACCTGAACCAGTTGGGCGGCCTGATCTTTTCGCAACAGATACTGCTGGCCCTCACTCAAGCCGGCATGAGTCGTGAAGATGCCTATCAGGCGGTACAACGCAACGCGATGGCGGTCTGGGATGGACATGGGCAATTCCTGGATCGGCTCCAGTCCGACGCGAACGTAACCAAACACCTGAGCGCTGCCGCTCTGGCCGAATTATTCGACCTATCCCGGCACACGCGCCATGTGGACACGATCTTCAACCGGGTCTTCGCCTGAAAGCAGGGGGTTCAGGGGGACGCGCCGCGTCCCCCTGGTTTTCTCTTCGGCTCAGTACCCAAAAACATACCGAGCCGGCAGATACACCACGGACGGCCAGTATTTACGAAGCACACCCTTGCGTAAAAAAGCAATATTCGTAACGAGCTTGAACTCAATATCGATATCGATCGGAACATGAACCGGAAAATCACCGGCTGGCGACCGGGTATTTGGATCATGTGAATACGAATATGGCGACATGAGGTATGACTCAAACCCATATGAATGCAATATTTCCCTAATCTGCTTGAATGAAACCCCAAAGGTTCTTTCCTGCACGGGCGGGTTCGCCTCTATTATAACAATCTCCAGCTTGTCCTGGGCGAGAATTTTCGATGCTCCCTGGAGAACCCACCCTTCCGCACCTTCCACGTCAATTTTCATGGCCTTGGCCTGCAACAGACGCTCGTGCTGTTCGGCCAGATTATCCAATGTGTCTATGGGAACAAGCTCGCCATCGCCTTCGGACAGCACCAGGATGCCATTGCCGTCGGCATCCCCGCCGTCACTGAATCTGGCAAAGCCCTTTTCCCGGCCAATTGCGACGGGCAGAATTGTGGCTGATATTTCATTGAGGGCTATGTGGGCTTGTAATCTTTGCTGATGACGCGGATTCATTTCAACCGCAAACACATGCCCGGTCGGCCCAACCAGCCGACCAAACAAAGTGGTGAAATAGCCAACATTGGCACCGACATCTACGACGACATCGCCTTCTCGCAGCGTATGAACGAAGAGCAGGGATGTCTCGTGCTCATAATATTTTCCATTTGAAAACGCACTATTCACGTCATCCTGGGACGTGTCTGAAGTATCAAGAGACAGATTAAGATAATTTGGCCCGGCTGGGCTCATGAAATTAGCCCTGAATTCCGCCTTCATTCCATTCTCCTGTAACGATACGATTCCATAATTATCTTGATGGCTCGCTGGGGGATCTTGTCCCCTGCTCAATCTCGGCGATCACCTCCGCCCGAGCCTGAAGCCGGTACTGGTTGAGCCGCTGCTGGAGCGATTTCTCGCCGATATCTGGGTGTTTCTCGTGTAGACAGGCCACCAGAGCGGTATCGTTCGGACAGTCCAGAGCCAGTTCCACTCCGGCGCGGGCGTATTCCGCTGTGGCCTCACCGTCCATGCCGGCTCGTGTTGCCAACCACTGGCCAATCAGCCTGGCCCGGCGCGCCCCCACCTTGAAGGCGATTTCCTGATCGAGCTTGTATTTGGCTTCAAATCCTTTTTCACGCTCGTCGAAAATATTGTTGGTCATTTTTGACCTCCCGTCCGGGTCTTGCTGGCGCCGGTGAACCGAGTCAGGATAGGCTCATGGACATCGGAAATATGGCGATGACCAAGTCTTATGGCTTTCTTCGATTTACGCACTCTTTGTGCGTTTTCGCCGCAGAGT
>JADFXL010000239.1 GCA_015233585.1 Alphaproteobacteria bacterium
ATAGAAGGGGCGACTGACGGTGGCCGAGGAAATCAAATCGTTCGAAGGTCTTAAGGCGGTCGCTTCCGTGACGGCGCCGGAAAAGGTTGAGCCGCGAATCGACGCTCTGGGGCGCGCTTACGCCACTGGAAAGCGCAAAAATGCTGTGGCTCGCGTGTGGATCAAGCGTGGCACCGGCAAGATCACCGTCAACGATCGTGAACTGACGAACTATTTCTGCCGTCCCACTCTGCGGATGCTGATCAATCAGCCGTTCCAGGTGACGGATCGCACCAATCAGTTCGACGTGATCTGCACCGTCGTTGGCGGTGGCTTGTCGGGTCAGGCTGGCGCCATCCGCCACGGCATCAGCCGTGCGATCAACTATTTCGAGCCGGGGCTGCGGCCTCTTCTGAAGTCCGGCGGCTTCCTCACTCGCGACTCTCGCGTGGTCGAGCGCAAGAAGTACGGTAAGGCCAAGGCGCGGCGCAGCTTCCAGTTCTCGAAACGCTGAGAACTGGCGTCTCGTGTCCGATGTTTCGTGCCCGACGTTACGCGTCTGGCAAGGGCGCCCCCAGGGGGCGCCCTTTTTGTTACGGGGGAAGAGGGAATGAGCGCAAAGATCCGTATCGCCATACTAGGAGCCAGCGGGTATACTGGGGCTGAACTCGTCCGTCTGCTGGCCAGACATCCCAATGCTGACATGGTAGCGCTTACCGCTGACCGCCGAGCGGGCAATACTTTGGGCGCGGTGTTTCCTCATCTGGCGGCGTTGACGCTGCCGCCTCTGCTGGCAATCGAGGCGGTGGACTTTTCCGCCGTAGATTTTGTCTTCTGCGCCTTGCCCCATGGCACGACCCAGGAAGTCATCGCGGCCCTGCCCGCCACCGTCAAAGTCGCCGATTTGTCGGCAGATTTTCGGCTGGAGGATGTTGCCACCTACGCCCAGTGGTACGGCCATGAGCACCGCGCTCCCACGTTGCAGCAGGAAGCCGTTTATGGCTTGACCGAGCTGGCGCGGGCGGCCGTGGCAAAGGCACGGCTGGTGGCTTGTCCGGGGTGTTATCCCACTTCGGCGCAATTGCCGCTGGTGCCATTGCTGGAAGCCGGGGCGATCGCCGCCGACGAGATCATCATCGACAGCAAATCCGGCGTTTCCGGTGCAGGCCGTGCCGCCAAGGAAGGCTCGTTGTTCTGCGAGGTTACCGAAGGCATCCATGCTTATGCCATCGCCTCCCACCGCCACGCACCGGAGATCGAGCAGGGCCTCAGCCGGGCCGCCGGGCGTCCGGTACTGATCAATTTCACCCCTCATCTGATGCCGATGAGTCGTGGCATATTCTCGACCCTGTACGTTCGACTCGGCAACGGCGTGTCGGTCGCCGATCTTCGGGCGATCCTGGTCAAACGCTATGCGGGGGAGCCGTTCGTCAAGGTGCTGCCCGATGGAGTTGTGCCTCAGACTCGCCATGTGCGAGGGTCCAATCTGTGCCTGATAGGGGTATTTGCCGACCGTCTGCCGGGGCGGGCCATTCTCTGTTCGGTGATCGACAATCTGATCAAAGGCGCCTCGGGGCAAGCCATTCAGAATTTCAATGTGATGATGGGCTTGCCCGAAACCACCGCACTGGAACAGTTCCCGCTCTTCCCCTGAAACATCTTGTCGCCAGAGAGGCCACCGCGAATGACTCAAACTGCAATCCTGTTGCCCTGGCATGGTGTCATGCCGCAAATCGCCGCCGATGCCTTCATCGCGCCCAACGCCACCGTGATCGGAGATGTCATCATCGGGGCGGAGGCTTCGATCTGGTTCGGAACCATCGTTCGTGGCGATGTGCATGAAATCAGGATCGGCGCCCGCACCAATATCCAGGACGCCACCGTCGTTCACTGCACGGCGGGCAAATTCGGAACCTACATTGGCGCCGATATCACCATCGGCCACGGCGCCATTCTTCACGCCTGCACGCTGGAAGACGGGTGCTTCATCGGCATGGGTGCCACAGTCATGGACGGCGCCGTTGTCGAGTCCGGGGCCATGATTGCCGCTGGGGCGTTGGTCACGCCCGGCAAGCGGGTCAAGCGCGGCCAGTTGTGGGCGGGCAGCCCGGCCAAGTGCATTCGTCCGGTCAGCGATGACGAGCGGGCGTTTTTTCCGGTGTCGATGGCGCGCCGGAAAATTCATCGGCGGAGTAGCGGGCATGAGCACGGTCGGCAATCAACCCTTGCTCGTTCGCCTCCCTCTGCGCCGGCGACATCGTATGCGGCGCCCGGTCTGGCACCGAACTCAAGTTCGGATAGCCCCCTCCTTCGCCCTCGCGGTCCGCCGCGCCCCGAGTCAGCGCCTGTAATCCCTCCTGCTGTTGCTTGTCCTCCGGAGGATTTCTCGATTCGCCTTCACCAACCTCACCAACGCCGGCTCCGGAGAGCCATTTTCCCGTATCCTTGAACCATTTGACAATGCTCTCCGTATTGGAAACCGCCGTACACCCAGGCACCGCCAGCAGCGCGCAAAGGATTGAGACAGCAACAAATTTCCCCCGGTTTCCCCCCGCATCAAGCGTCATCGAAACGATTCCCTTTTGCCGTCACATCCTGCCGGGGTACAAGCGAATTCTCTAATACAAGCGCCTCATAATCTCTTTTTTCTATAGCACTTAACTTTTTCAAAAAAAATGTATATACGGCTCCTAACGACGGGGCTAGAGCTTTGCCGGAAACCATTAACGATGACCGTGAGTATGGGCACTTGCCCTATGGCATGGTTGGATGACAGAGGATGTAAAGATGGGCGATCAACAGGGCGGAAAGATGAATATACCGAACCCTGCGGAGTTGTCGAAGGCGATGGCGAACATCGCGGAGCGAAGCCAACGCATTGTCGCCGACTTTCTGCAACGGCAGGCGGATGGGTCCAAGCATGGCGCGGACCCGCTCAATATCGGTGCCGCCTTCATGGAAATGACGACGAAGTTGCTGGCTGATCCGAAAAAGCTGGTCGATGCTCATATGTCGCTGTGGCAGGACTACCTGTCCCTGTGGCAGAACACGGCTCGCCGCTTGCTCGGAGAGGCTCCGCCACCCGTCATCGAAGCCGACAAGGCCGACAAGCGCTTCAAGGACGAGGCGTGGGACAAGAACGAGGTTTTCGATTACGTCAAGCAGTCGTACCTCTTGAGCGCGCGCTGGATTCAGTCGATCGTCAAGGACGTTGACGGACTCGATGAAAAGACGGCCAAGAAGGTTGATTTCTACACGCGCCAGTTTGTTGACGCCATGGCGCCCACGAACTTCGTCGTGACCAATCCCGAGGTTCTTCGCGCCACGATCGAGAGCGGCGGCGAAAATCTGGTGCGCGGCCTCAACAACGTGCTGGAGGATCTCGAACGCGGCAAGGGTCAGCTCCGCATCAAGATGACGGACCTCGACGCCTTCAAACCCGGTGAAAACATAGCGTCGACTCCGGGCAAGGTGATCTACCAGAACGAACTGATGCAGCTCATCCAGTACACGCCGACCACCGAGACCGTGTACAAGCGGCCGCTGATGATCGTTCCGCCGTGGATCAACAAGTTCTACATCATGGACCTGCGGCCGAAGAATTCGCTGATCAAGTGGTGCATTGACCAGGGCCACACCGTAGTCGTGATTTCCTGGATCAACCCGGACGAAAAACTCGCGACCAAGACCTTCGATGACTACATGCGCCTGGGACCGTTCGAGGCCCTGGACCAGATCGCGAAGGCTACCGGCGAGTCGCAGGTCAACGGCCTCGGCTATTGCCTGGGCGGAACGCTGTTGAGCGCCTCGCTGGCCGTTCTGTCCGCCAAGGGCGACGACCGCATCCAGAGCGGCACCTGCTTCACCTGTATGCTCGACTTCTCCGAGCCGGGCGAACTGGGCGTGTTCATCGATGAGGCGCAGATTCAGCTGGTCGAAGCCAAGATGCAGGAACGCGGCTACCTCGACGGTGCCGAGATGGCCAGCACGTTCAGTATGCTGCGCGCCAACGACCTGATCTGGTCGTTTGTGGTCAACAACTACCTTCTGGGCAAGGATCCGTTCCCGTTCGATCTGCTGTACTGGAACTCGGACAACACCCGCATGCCGGCGGCGATGCACTCGTGGTACCTGCGGAAGTTCTACCAGGAGAACCAGCTCATCGTTCCCGGTGGGGTCGTCCTCAATGGGGTGCCGATCGATCTCGGCAAGATCAAGAACCCGATCTACATGCTGTCCGCCCGCGAGGACCACATCGCGCCGTGGGCCAGCACCTATACCCTGACCCCGCGGGTGACGTCGCCGGTGAAGTTCGTGCTGGCGG
>JADFXL010000023.1 GCA_015233585.1 Alphaproteobacteria bacterium
GCCAGCGGCCCCTTGACATCAAGCGCCAGGGCCACCTTGGGGTGGATCTCGCCAAACCAGGCCAGTACCGTTGGCCCCAGACGTAGCGTCCCGGAACGGCCGGGATGATACCAGACCGGGGCGTCGGTCGTGATTTGCAACCGGTCCACCGGAGCACCAGCCGCAGCCAAGGCCGCCAGAGCGTCAGCCTTGGCATCGAAAGTATCCACCGGGCGGGAGGGCGTGTTCCAGTGGCGTGGGCTGGCCACTCCGGCGCGCAAGCCTGCCGCCACCAGCTTTTGCTGCCCCGGCACATCGCCGTGAAACTGAGGGCCAATCTCGAACAGGGCGGAGTCGGGCAGGTCGTGCGCAGCGTTGCGGCCAGCGGCGGCGATAAGGTTGGGCAGGATCGACGGCCGCATGGCGTCCAGATCGGCGCTGATGGGATTGGCCAGAACCAGCCCGGCCTGACCGCCACCGAAAAGCAACGTCTCAGCCTGGGGCATAAACGACCAGGGTACCGTCTCCATCATGCCGCGCGCGGCCAGGGACCGGCGCGACCAGGCACGGCGGCGCTGGGCCAGGGTCAGAACCAGCGGCGGCATCGGCTCGCGCGGCAAGGACACGGCGGGCACGTTGTCGAAGCCGTGGATG
This sequence comes from Alphaproteobacteria bacterium, assembly GCA_015233585.1. GTDB lineage: Bacteria > Pseudomonadota > Alphaproteobacteria > Rhodospirillales > Rhodospirillaceae > JADFXL01. The sequence goes on from JADFXL010000023.1 coordinate 634, forward strand.
CGCACCACCTCCTCGACCAGATCGGGTTCGCCGGAAAGATCGCCGCGCCAGGGTGGCGGCACCACGTTGAAGATCCCCCCTGCAAGCTCGGCCACCTGATTCCCCAGGGCTTCGAGAATCCGCCGGATTTCCGCTGACGGCAGGTCGACGCCACCAAAATCGCGTACCCGCGCCGGACGCAAGAGTATCTCGCGCGACCAGACCGGCGTGGCACCGGCCACCAGCAGTTCCGAGGCCTCGCCGCCGCACAGATCCAGGATCAGCCGGGTCGCCAACTCGGCACCGGCGCGGGCCGAGGTCGGGTCGACGCCGCGTTCAAAACGATAGCGTGCGTCGGATTCGATCCCCAGCGCCCGTCCAGCGGCGGCAATGCGCGCAGGATCGAACAGCGCCGCTTCGAGAAAAACATCGGTGGTCGCGGCAGAACAGCCGCTGGTCTCGCCGCCGATAATGCCGCCCAAAGCTTGGGGGCCATGGCCATCGGCGATCACCACCATGGACTCGCTCAAGGCATAGGTCTTGCCGTTCAGCGCCGCCAGGGACTCGCCAGCAGCGGCCAAGCGCACGGTCAGCCCACCGTTCAACTTGTTCGCATCAAACACATGCAGGGGCCGCGCCAGATCAAAACACAACAAGTTGGTGATATCGACCAGGGCAGAGATTGGCCGGCAACCGATGGCGGTCAAACGCCGTTGCAGCCAGGGTGGACTGTCGCCATTGCGGACACCGCGAAGATAGCGGCCGATAAACAGCGGACAGGCGTTTTCGGCTCCGGCCGGAAAGGCCAGGGTGACGCCGAGGGGACTGGGGAAGACGCCTGTCATTGGCTCGATGACAAAGGGCTTCAGGGTTCCAAGGCCAGCGGCGGCAAGGTCGCGGGCAATGCCACGTACGCCCAGGCAATCGGCCCGGTTGGGGGTGATGGCGATATCGAACAGAGCCTCCAGGGCCAGAGCCTCCACCACCGAGGCACCGACCGAAGTCTCGGGCGGCAGGTCCAGGATACCGGAATGATCCTCACCCAGGCCCAGTTCCCGCGCCGAACACAACATGCCCTGGCTCTCGACGCCCCGGATGACTCCCTTTTTCAGGGTCTCACCGCTGGTGGGGATCACCATGCCCGGCCGCGCGAGGACGGCTTTCATGCCCGCATGGGCGTTAGGCGCACCGCACACCACCTGGATCGTTTCGCTTCCGGTATCAACCCGGCATACCCGCAGGCGGTCAGCATTGGGATGAGGCCCCGCTTCGATGGCATGGGCGACCAGAAACTGGTTCAACGCCGCCGCTGGCTCGACGATGGCCTCGACCTCCAGGCCGATCATGGTCAGAGTCGCGCCGATCGTTTCTACCGAGGCTGTGGTGTCAAGATGCTGCTTCAGCCACGAAAGGGTGAATTTCATCGGGTCAGCCCTCCGGTAAGCGTGGGCACGTCCAGCGCCGCAAACCCGTAATGACGCAGCCAGCGCAAGTCCGACTCGTAAAATGTGCGCAGATCGGGAATGCCATATTTCAGCATGGCGATGCGCTCGATCCCGACGCCGAAGGCGAATCCCTGGTAGACATCCGGGTCGATATTGCACGCACGCAACACGTTGGGATGAACCATGCCACAGCCAAGGATTTCCAGCCAGCCGCCGCCGGGTCCAATCTTCAACTCACCGCCGGCGCGGGAACAGCCGATATCCACCTCCGCCGAAGGCTCGGTGAAGGGAAAGAACGAGGGCCGGAACCGCACCGGCACATCACCCGACTCGAAATAGGTACGGATGAACTCGATGATGCAGCCCTTCAAATGGCCAAAGTGGGTGGTGCGGTCGATCACCAGCCCTTCGACCTGATGAAACATCGGGGTATGGGTCATATCCGAGTCGCAACGATAGGTGCGGCCGGGCGCAATGATGCGAATCGGCGGCTGGCCCGCGCGCATGGTGCGAATCTGCACCGGCGAGGTATGGGTGCGCAGCAGAAACCGCGAGCCGCCGCTTTGTTCCGGCAGGTAAAAGGTGTCGTGCATCTGCCGCGCCGGGTGTTCGGGCGGAATGTTCAGGGCGGTGAAATTGTGGAAGTCGTCCTCGATGTCCGGCCCTTCGGCGACCGTGAACCCCATTTGGCCGAAGATGGCGATAATCTCGTCCATGGTCTGGCTGACGGGGTGAACCCGGCCTTCGGTCTCCGGGCGAACCGTCAGAGTCACGTCGATGCGTTCGGCGGCCAGACGGGCCTCGACCTCGGCGTCGCGAAGTTCGGCCTGACGGCGCTCCAGGATTTCCGTAGCCCGTTGTTTGAATACATTGAGTTCAGCGCCGCGCTGGGCGCGCTGGTCCGGGGCCAGGGTGCCAAGTTCCTTTAACAGCGCGGTCAACCGGCCCTTTTTGCCCAGGGTTTCGACGCGCACGGTGTCCAGAGTTCCTACCGACGTAGCCGCCATTGCGGCCTCGGTCAGCCACGCTTCAAGCTGGATCAGATCGTTTGACATGGGTATGTTCCAGAGCCAGTGGGCTTCCGCCCACACCCGATCGGGGTCGTGCCCCGAACCCCCTTCTTATTTAACAAAAAGAAAGAGGGTCCGGGGCCTAGCCCCGGATGGGGTTTGGGGCGATAGCCCCAATATATTCAGGCCGCAAGTGCCGCTTGCGCCTGCTTGACCAGGGCGGCGAAAGCCTCCGGCTCGCGAACCGCGAGATCGGCCATCACCTTGCGGTCCAGTTCGATGCCTGCCTTGTTAAGGCCGTCGATAAAGCGGGAATAGGTCATGCCGTGCTCGCGCACTCCGGCATTGATACGCTGGATCCACAACGAGCGGAAATCGCGCTTTCTGTTGCGCCGATCGCGGTAGGCATAGCGTAAGGCTTTTTCGACCTTTTCCACCGCGACGCGGAAAACTTTGGAATTGCGGCCGCGATAGCCCTTGGCGAGATCGAGGATCTTTTTGTGGCGGGCGTGCGTGGTAACGCCCCGTTTTACCCTTGCCATTTGATAATCTCCCTCGGATCAGGCGGTGGGCAGGAAGCGTTTGATGATATTGGCATCACCCTTGGCCAGGATGAAGGTGCCGCGCGCCTGCCGCTTCATTTGCTGCGGACGCTTGCGCAAACCGTGGCGTTTGCAGGCAACATTGCCCCGGACCTTGCCGGAAGCGGTCAGACTGAAACGTTTTTTGGCGGCGCTTTTGGATTTTAGCTTGGGCATTTTCCAGAACCTTATGCTGGGTTGTCCGGTCGGTAACAAGCGGTTGGGCATGCCCAAGGACGCGCGCATCCCCTAGCCTCGCCGCTTTTGCCGCAGAGAAGCGAGAGTTATACTGACTGTTCGTGACGATTGCAACATCACCTTGGGTGGCTTGAGCAATTTCACCGTCGTGTGCTTTGCCGATATGTATGTTAAGATGCAGCCGCGTTAGAGTAACCTTACGGTCCCGATGTCATGACGAAGCCCAAATACGATTTCTCCCGTTTCAAAGCGATGGTGATCGACGACCAAGCCTTCATCCGGCGTGTCGTTGCCGGGATGTTGCGCCAGATCGGGTTCCGCGCGGTCGAGGAGGCCTGTGATGGCGCAGATGGCCTCAAACTCAACAATATCCTGAAACCGGACGTCATCATCTGTGACATCGAGATGGAGCCGATCGACGGACTGGCCTTTCTTCAGACGATTCGTACCGGCAAGGACGTTCCCAATAGAAATGTACCGGTGGTTTTCCTCACCAGCCACGCCGAGTCGGAGATCGTCCGGCAAGCGCGGGGGCTGCATGTGAATTCGTTCGTGGTCAAACCACCCTCCCTCGCCGCCATTACCGACCATGTCGCTTTTGTTCTGTTCCGGCAAGGCGGGCACTCTGGCGAAACGACACCGCCCAAATAACGGCCTCATACTCACTCGCCCAGGTTCATCAGCAAGCCGCGCTGGCGGGCGATGTAAAACACGCGATGAAACAACACGGCGGCGGCGGAAAAGTAGAGCAGGTTCAAACCCACGGCGGCGGCAAAATGGCCAAGCGGGAATACGTGGTCGAACATGACCGCCCGCATCCCCTCGAACACATGCGCCGGCGGCAGCAGCCAAGCCACCACCTGCAACCATTCAGGCATAACGGCGATGGGATAATAAATCCCCGATATCGGAGCCAGGGCGAAGATCAGCACCCAGGCCAGGCTTTCGGCGCCCATGCCAAAGCGTAGCACCAAGGCCGACACCCCCAGCCCCACCGCCCAGCCGGTAACCAGCAGGTTGATAAAAAACGCAATGAGCGGCAGGCCCAGCTCGAAAATATTGAACTGATACAGCACGATGGCCAGCAGCATGGCTGGCAGCACGCCGATGATGGTACGAATCAGGCTCATCACGGTCAACCCCGCCATCAATTCAATGGGACGCAGGGGGGTGACAAACAGATTGGCCAGGTTCCGTGACCACATTTCTTCCAGAAAGGACAGCGACATCCCCAGATTGGCGCGGAACAACACATCCCACAGCAGCACCGCTCCCAGGAGAACCCCCGCCGCCCTGGCTACCCAGGTTGAGTTGGTACGCAGGAAGACGCTGAGGTAACCCCACATGATGACGTTGATGGTCGGCCAATAAGCCATTTCGGCAATACGTATCCACGAGCCGCGCAACAGGTAAAGATGGCGGAGCACGATGGCCAGAACCCGACGTCCGGAAAAATCGTGATTGACACTGGCATATTGCATGACTGTCTCTCGTGTCAGACTAGGACTTGCTGGGGGAAGACCGGGCGCGGGCGATATCGAGGAAGACCTCCTCCAGCGTCGCGCGGCCATAGCGGCCAACCAGCTCGGCTGGCGAACCCTGGTCGTGAATGCGGCCAGCGCGCATGATCATGACAAAATCGCACAGCCGCTCCACCTCGGCCATGTTGTGCGAGGCCAGAAGAATGGTCGCGCCGGTGCGCCGGCGAAAATTCGCCAGAGCACTACGAACCCAGTCGCCAGTATCCGGGTCAAGGGACGCGGTCGGCTCGTCCAGCAGCAACAGGTCCGGTTCGTTCAACAGCGCCTTGGCCAGCGCCACCCGGGTCTTCTGACCCGCCGACAGCTTTCCGGTGTGCCGGTGCATGAGATCGCCAATATCCATTTCGGTGGTCACGGCCTCGATACGTCCGGCAACGTCCCGCAAACCATAGAGGTGAGCGTAAACGGAAAGATTTTCCCTCACTGTCAGCCGGTGTGGAAGATCGACGTAGGGCGAGGAGAAATTCATGCGCGGCAAGGCGCGGTGGCGGTGGCGGATCATATCGTGCCCAAGCACATTCACGCTGCCCGAGGACGGCAGCAAAAGTCCGAGCAACATGGAAATCGTGGTGCTTTTCCCAGCCCCGTTGCCGCCCAGCAGCGCCACGGTGGTGCCTGCCTGAATGGTGAAGTCGATGGCGTCGACCGCCCGCACATCCCCAAACGTCTTGGTCAGAGCGGTAACTTTGATGACAGGGGACGGCAGCCCCTGGACCGGAACGAGGTTGGAATGCATGATCGCCAGCATAAAAGGACGTGGTCAAACAACGCCAGTTTTTTTCGGCGTGAGGAAAGGGTATATCCCTGGTATGAAAAATCTCTCATAAAAGAGTGGTCGAATCGCACTGGGGTTCATATCTCATTGTTATCAGGGTCCGCGATTATGTGGGTCCAGAATTTTTTCACCAGCAGGGAACGGAAGTGGGGGAGTATCGGTGAAGGCTCTCAAGCCAATTGTTATTTCTGGACGGGAGGTTCTTCCGCTGGTCGAGGGCGGCAAGGGTGTTGCCGTCAGCAATGGCCGGACGTCCGGGTCGTGGGCCGCTGCCGGTGGCGTCGGTACGTTTTCCGGGGTCAATCCAGATTCCTATGACGAGGAGGGCCACGTCCGCCCGCCCGTCTATCGCGGCCGGACCCGGCGCGAGCGCCATGATGAACTGGTGGCCTTCGCCATCACGGGCGGTATTACCCAGGCGCGCATCGCCCATGAGATCGCTGGGGAAGCCGGACGCATCCACATCAACGTGTTGTGGGAAATGGGCGGGTGCGAGCGGGTTCTGGATGGGATTCTGGAGGGCGCCAAGGGTTTGATCCACGGCGTCACCTGCGGTGCCGGGATGCCTTATCGCGTCGCCGACATCTGCGCGCAATTCGGGGTCTACTATTACCCCATCGTCTCTTCGGCAAGGGCCTTCCGCGCCTTGTGGAAGCGATCCTACCATCGGCACCGGACGTGGTTAGGCGGTGTGGTCTATGAGGATCCGTGGCTGGCAGGCGGGCACAACGGCTTGTCCAACGGTGAAGATCCCAGGCAGCCGCAAAATCCCTTTGGGCGGGTTCTGGAGCTGCGCCGGACCATGCGCGAGGTCGGATGTGCTGAAATCCCCATATTCATGGCTGGCGGCGTGTGGTGTCTGCGGGAGTGGGAGGACTGGATCGATAATCCGGATCTGGGGCCGATCGCGTTTCAGTTTGGCACGCGGCCGCTCCTGACCCAGGAAAGCCCGATTTCCGATGAATGGAAGCGGCGCCTGGTGACTCTGAAAGCGGGTGATGTAATGTTGCATCGCTTCAGTCCCACCGGGTTTTACTCATCGGCCGTGCGCAACGCCTTTCTTGAGGCGCTGGTGGTTCGCGCCTCGCGCCAGATCCCCTTTGCCAGCGCGCCGCTCGATAACTGCATCATGCCATTTTCGGTCGAGGCTCGTGGGCGGCAGATGTTCATTGACCCGGCCGACCAGGAGAAAGCTCTGGCGTGGGTGGCCCAGGGCTTGTCGGTGCCCCTGCGCACCCCCGACTCGACTCTTATATTCGTGACGCCCGAGGATGCCGCGACCATCCACAAGGATCAGGTCGATTGCATGGGCTGTCTTTCCGCCTGTCACTTCAGCAACTGGTCGCAGAACGAGGCCGGCGGTACCGGCAAAGCCGCCGATCCAAGATCCTTCTGCATCCAGAAAACCCTGCAAGCTATCGCCCATAGCAGCGATATCGAACACGAGTTGATGTTTGCCGGGCACAATGTATTTCGCTTCGGCGAAGATCCCTTTTACAATTGTGGATTTGTACCCACAGTAAAACAATTGGTAGAACGACTGGTGATCGGGGATTAGCCCCTGTTTCCTGGCCGCGTTTCCTGGCCGCGCCTTTTTCCAGGGTGCGGCCCCCGTGGCTGTTGCTTTGCTGCTAAGCCTTAAAACCGTGTGGGCGTTAGGGGATTGCTTGCCTAAGATTTTTTTCAGCCCATGCGAATTTTAGTATTAAATTATTCCAAAGTGGGTCTTATATGGGGAAATTTCATAACCAAGTATGACGAATGACACACATCAGACCCTACACCCAGGTTTTAGACCGTCTTCGAAACGCCGCTCTGCGGCCGACGCGGCAGCGTTTGGCTCTTGCCAGGATTCTGTTCGAGCACGGAGATCGTCACCTTACCGCTGAACATCTCCATACCGAAGCCTTACAGGCCGGTATCCGGGTCTCGCTCGCCACCGTTTACAATACCTTGCACCAGTTCACAGCCGCCGGGCTGTTGCGCGAGATCGTGGTTGATGCTGGTCGTTCCTACTTCGACACCAACACCAGTGTCCATCATCATTTCTTCAATGAGCGCACCGGGGTTCTGGAGGACATTCCCGGCGGCGACATCGTTGTCGACCGCCTTCCCGCGGCTCCGCCCGGCATGACCATAAAGCGCGTCGACGTGATCGTTCGCATCGACAGGTGATCCCGTGTGACGAGCCAGGTGATCTGGGCCAAGTGACTTGGGGCCGTGTGCGGTGCCGTGTCTGGAGTGTAATCGTTCTTCGGCGTCAGGGCTCCCAGATCACAAGAACAATGCAAGAACTCCTGTATAGCTATAAAGCCGGTTATTGTTGATTTCCCCATTAGCGTAGAATCCGGCGATGGGAACTCCATCCAGTTCCTGGGCGATCAGTGCCAGTTCCGCCCCCGGCTCTCCGAACATATGGGGGCCGCGTCCAATGCAACTGAAATACAACCCTCCACGAGCGCGGCCATCGGCACGATCCCTGAGCTCCCGGACCATGCGGCGCAGGTCGGCCTGGGCATTATTGGCGTCACGCCGGACAAACATGAACCGGTCCCCGGTCGCCACCTCGTCACCAATGGCGATCCAGCCGCGCGTGAGATCGATTCCCGTAAGATTGCGCACCAGATAATCCTTGGTGTCCGAGCCGCTGACCGGCAGCCCGGCATGGATATAGCCGGCGATTTGCCGCAGGTTGCGCGACAGGACTTCCCCGACATCCTCCTTGAGCACATCCAGAGCTGGCCGGCCATCGAGAGCGACGACCAGATTGCCCATGGCCTGAGTGATGATGTGGGTAGGGCCGACCGGCTGGCAGCCTTGGGAGAGACCTACGGCAACGGCGACCTCGGGATGAAGCAGAACCCCAGAAATCCCGCCGCCGGTCGGCGTATCGGCCACTTGCTGGTCTTCGGCGCGGGTGGCCGTGAGGCCGCCCACCAAAAAACCGTGCGTGGACTGGGACAAGCGCTCGATGATAGCTGACAGCCTGGGATTGCGCGGATCTCCGTGAACCACGCCAAGCGGTGCCTGGCCCGCCGCAAGCCAGTTCCGGGTGTCATAACTCTGCACCTCCGTCTCGGTAAACACTGTGGGCAGGATGCGGAAGGCGTCGGCTGGCAGGGATCCCACCAGCACCGCCAGGGCGCCGCCGTCGTAGTATTCAGTGCCGCTGGCGCAAACGCCCATACCGACCGCCCCAACCCAATGCGGAATGCGGGTCGTCTGGCGCAGAAACACCAGAATGCTGGATAAATCGTTGGCGAAGGACTCGGTGCAATAGACAAACCCGAGATTGTCGTCCGGGTCGATACTCCCCAGCCCATCGACGCAGAACTTGACCGCCTTGGCCCAGTCGGAGCTGGAAGTGTGGGCGGATTTGAACAGACTTCGCCGCGCCATGATCATCGCTGTCCCTTGCTGCCTGCCATTGGCTTATGGGTGGATCATGACCTTTCCCCAAAAATATTCACAGCACCAATTTATCATAACTGACGGCTGACCGGGGACAATCCGACGACCCGCCTTAACCGGAAGAGGCAAGAACGAGGGCCTGAGGCCCTCGTGCTCCCCATTTATCTTATGAGCGGGGAGCGCGAGGGGCCTGGGCCCCTCGCATCCTTATCTTTCAGTTGATTTACGCTCATCAATATTTTCTGATTTATGGGGTGCCAGGGTAGTTAGCCCTCCTGGCAATCCATACCTGATCGCGCCCGACGGTGGAAGACCCGCCGTGGAAATCGGCGTATTCGGCGGTAACGGTCATCCCGCACAGTTCCAGCAGGTGATGCATCTCGAAACGCCAAGTCCAGCGCAAGGCATGGACCTCTTCTTCACTGCGGAGAACCTGACCAGTAGCATCAAGTTTGCGGAAGCGCCAGGTTTCGGTCAACACCTGGGTGAGGGGATTATTCCGGCGCTTCAGGATATGAACCGAAAGAATGGTTCCGTCGTCCAGTTCCAGCGGGTCCATAGCCACCGGCTCGTCATCGGCTGGCGGCAACACGTCTTCGAGTCGGGGATCGCGCAGATCCATCACCAGATGGCCATCCGGGCTTAGGTGCTCGCGAACACACCGCAGAGTGGCCTTCTGGTCATGTACGGTCAACAATTCCTGGAAGCCACGAAACGGGATGGCGATCAGGGCGAACCGCCGACCCAGGGCGAAGTCGGTCATGTCGCCCGCAACAAAAGACAGGCGGGCGCGGATATCGGCCCCGACATCAACCCACTTTCGGCGCGCCAGCTCCAGCATCCCCGGAGCCAGTTCCAGCCCCACGGTCTCAACCCCCCCCGCCGCCATCGCCAGGGCAACACGGCCGGTACCCGCGCCCAGTTCCAGAGCCGCCCCCCCGCTGGCCACCGCCGCCGCCACATAAAATGGTCGATAGTCCTCGAACCGGGACAAATCTGCCTCGGCGCGGCGGTCATAGCTGGCGACGTTGAGACCGTCGCTGAAATAAAAGCGGTTGTGGGGCGACATTTGCGTTCTGGGACACTGGTTCTTGCGGTGATCCACGGGCCTGGGATAAAGTGACCTTTTGTGTGACGTTACATCAACGAGTCATCGCAGGCAAAGGGGTACGATCCATGGCAGGCACAAGCGCGGTCGATATCGAAGGTGGCCGGCTGGTTTATGCCGGAATCGGGGGAAGCCCGGTTCTCTGCCTCAAGGCGATCCGTCAAGGCAAGGATTTCGTCAACCATTACGTGGTGCCGCTCGATCCCTTGCCCGCCGGGCCGCAGAGCTTGGTCTATCTCGATTACGAAACCTTGCTGGAGGACTGCCACGACCGCTTCGCCTTCGTCATGGGCGAGGCCAAGGATCGCTCCATCCCCGAAGTTGGCGACATCATGGTTGCTCCGCATGGCACCTTTCTCAAGCTCCAGGAATATAATCGGGGCGCTTTTATGCTCGCCTACCTGGACATCGCTGGCGGCGACCTTCACCGTCATAAAGAGCGCAATGTTGAAGGCGTGTTCGGCTGGCGCGTTATTGCCCGGTAGATAACCAATACATGGCGTATAGCCTTTTTTGGGCTGCCGCCCAAACCCGCTCGGGGCCTGAAGGCCCCAACCCCCCTTTATATTATACCATCGGGCGTATGGAGGAGACGGTCAGGCGACCGTCCGCCTCAGCGCTGTATTTGCGGCTCTGTCCAGCATCGGGGCTTTTACTTGGCCGGTCCGTATTGAGCCGTCAGGTAATCGACAATAGTTGGTACGTCCTTGTCGTCGATGACAGCCTTGAAGACCTTTTTCATCTTGACGACGCTGGCCTCCCACTTCGCCCTGTCCAGGAACGGCGAGTTCATCACGATGTAGTCGACACTGTGACACGCGGAGCAGGTGCTCTGCACCATTTCCATGCCGTTTCCAGCCTTCAGTTGGATAGTTTCATCCGCCATGGCGGGGACGGCGGCCAGCAGAACGGCCGCGAACAGGAACGTCTTCATGATCATCTCCTCTTTCAGGCCGCCTCGATGGTGATCGTCTCAATGACGTTGTTGTGGTAGCCAGCCGGGTTGAACACCAACTCGAAGGTCTGAGTCGCCCCCTGCGGGTTGGTCGCTTTGACCATTACGGTATGTTTGCCAGCCTTGGACGGAACGAAGGAATGGCTCCATGGCTTGAATGAAAAGCGGCCCAGATCCGCTCCCAGAACAGCCCGATGCCAGGTTTCGCCGCCGTCGGTTGAAACCTCGACGGTGCGGATGCCATAACCAGCGTCCCAGGCAATGCCCTTCACCTCGACCGGATGTCCGACGGTTACCTTCTGTCCCTCGGTCAGGCTGGTAATCAAGGAATTGACGACAATTTCGGTGATCGGAGTCGTCTTGGCGTCGGTTTCCTGCGAGATGAACCGGTCCACCAACGGGAATTTGCCTTGCGGGATGCGGTAGGCCGGCGCCATCCAGAATTGATTGAACGGCTGCGTCAATGCCTCGATCGTCGTCAGATGCTTCATCCAATAGGTACCGGTCCAGCCCGGCACAATCAGTCGCACCGGAAAGCCGTTCCAATGCGGCAGCGGCGCCCCGTTCATCTCGTAAACAAGCAAAACATTCTCGTCCATGGCCTTCCATACGGGCAAGCTCTTCATGAAGTCGGGGCCCCCCGTCATCACCGCCTTGTCGGCACCGTTAAAGGCAACCTCGATCGTCTGGCCTTTCAAACCGGCTTTGGTCAACACGTCCTTCAGCCGCACCCCTTTCCATTTGGCGTTGCCCATGGCGCCGTAGCCCCACTGCACGCCGGGCACATGCGGCTTTGACAGACCACGGCGGTTGCCGGAACACTGGCACACGGCGACCATCTCCACGGATTGGAAGTCGGCCTTCAGGCTGGCCAGGCTCAGGGTGAAAGGTTTCTCCACCCCCTCGCCACGGATTTGGCAAGTCCACTCGGCGGCGGTCAGTTCCGGGATATGGCCGTGATGGTAGCGGACAAAGAACACGTCGTTCGGTGTAATCACGTCCTTGAAATATTCGACCGGAGTCTCGTAATTCGGCGGCCGGTGACTCAGCCGGATCAGCGGTTTTTTGCCAGCCAACGTGCCCAGTTCGGCTTCGGCGGCGGCCCCCTCTGGAACGCCGCTCGATACGGGTGCCCCGGCAGCCCAGGTTGCGCGACCAGCCGTTCCGATGCCGGTAAACGCAAGTAGGCTGGCACCGCCGATAAGTGCCTCACGCCTTGAAATCATTGAAATCCCCCCTCATCCAGGTTTTAAGCTCGTGCCCCCCTGTTGGAAATCAGCGATTCCAAGGAAGCGTGCCACCAAGCCGGGTCTGAAACACAGCTCAACGGCTGTAAAACCCAGCCGGATGCCGACCCGTACACAACAAGTTATATATACCGTTGAGTGCGGATATTTGGCAAGCGATAAGGGAAGAATAAGGGAAGAATGGGTAGTTCTCGGCACGCTATCCGGAGGCCGTTCTCACGGCAGAAATTGTTCCATCAGGATTCGCTCTTCGAGATTGTGCTCAGGATCGAACAGCAGGGTCATGGCGATATCGCGATCCTCGCGCACATGGACCTCGGCGACGTTACGCACCTCGTTATAGTCGGCAACCACGCTGACTGGCCGCTTGGCGGCATCGCAGATCTCAAAATCTATGGCCGCCGTGTGGGGCAGTAGCGCCCCCAGCCAGCGCCGGGGACGAAACGCGCTGATAGGGGTAAGACCCAGCAGGTTGGCGCCGAGCGGCAGGATGGTGCCATGGGCCGACAGATTGTAGGCGGTGCTGCCAGCCGGAGTGCAGACCAGAACCCCGTCGCAGACCAGTTCCTCCAGCCGCACCTTGCGGTCAAGCAGAACCCGCAGCTTGGCGGCCTGGCGGGTCTCGCGCAGGAGCGAGACCTCGTTAAAGGCCAGGGATTCGACCACTTCGCCGTTAATGCGCCGGGCCACCATACGTAGCGGATGGAGCGTGACCGGCTGAGCGTTCTCCAGCCGCTCCATAAGTTCGTTCTCACGGAAGAGGTTCATCAGGAACCCCACCGTCCCCCGGTTCATGCCATAGATCGGCACGTTGCGGTAAAGATAGCGATGCAGGGTTTCCAGCATAAACCCATCCCCGCCCAGGGCGACGATATAATCGGCCTTGTCCGGGGGCAGGCTGCGATAACGCTGAGTCAGAATGCAGAACGCCTCCTGCGCCGTGGCGTTGTCGCTGGCGACAAAGGCTATGCTTCCAGTTTTCATAGGCCAATCTTCATAGGGCAGTCTTCATGTGGCGTGAGTATACTGCGTCCCCTGCCCACTGTCGTCAACTGAAACCCCCTTGTGGCCACCACATCAACCCCATTCTTGGAACAGCGGGAGGCTATTTTTTCCCCGTCTCGTCGAACAGATTAAATAATCGGCGCAGGAATCCCGGTGTCAGAACCGCCAATGGATTGACGGAAATCTCCGGCGCTGCCGTATTCCCGCTCATGGAATACGTGGCAGCGAACACGCCGCCACCCTTTTCCCCGGTCAGAAGGCCACCCAGCAGAGGCAGGTTACCAAGCAAGCTGTTAAGAGAATAGATTGGAACAATAGTTCCTTCGAGATTGATCGTATCGTGTTCGAGACTGACCTCGCCCTTGGCCGTCAAACCCAGCGAAAGCCCATGGGCGCGTGCCTCAGCGACGGTGATCTTGTCGCTATCCCAAGTGAACGGTAGCACCATGGTCGTAAAATAGAGGCCATCGCCCGTAAGCGATTCGGGAATGCCGGTCAAGGCTGCCATGGTCAGCAACTTGGCCAGCAATGGCGCCTTGATTACGCGAAATTCGGTGATCGTCGCATTGCCACGGTACACGTCGTCGGACCCGACGGTTCCCGCGACATCAAGCTTGCCGTCAATAAGGTTATCGTAGATATCGAAAGCCCGCAACACCGCGCCAGCATCCGCCGATGTGATGGTGAACTCGCCCGCACCATCCGCCTTGGGCGCCAGTCTCAAAGTCACGTCGGAGCCATTGGTTCCGGTGACGGCATCAAGGCTGACGTGCTTCCAGCCCTGCCCGGTACGAGTGGCCTTAAATCTGGCTTTGTCCAGAAAGCCTTCCTTGCTGACCCACAGTCGGTCGGTCGTCAGGTTGAGACTGAGCGGCGTCACGGCAGTATTCGCCCCTTTGGCGGTGTGATCGCTCAACAGGGGGAATGCATCGAAACCGGCGCCGGTGGCCTTTATCGCAAAGGCGCCGTCGGGTTCGGCGATCACCGAACCACGCAGATCCGTGCGGTTCAGCCGGATACGGTCAAAGTCGATCCGCCATAATCGTCCGGCCTCGGCCAGACCGAGCTTGCCCCGCACGTCGAGGCCATTACCGGTAACGACGGTAAAGCGTGACAGTTCCTTGAGCGCCCCGCCCGCGAACCGCCCTTCCACATTGGCAGAGGCTGTGACCGCCGGGGGTTTTTTCCAGTTCATGGGTGGAATACGTATCTCGGCTGCCGACAGGTCGGTTCGAACGGCGAATGTACCGCGCCCATCGTGATTTATATTCGCCGACAGATCCGTCTGGACCGGCCCCAGCAGAGACTCCGGCCCCAGGGGTGGGAAATCAAAGCCCAACCCATGACGCCCCGCGTCGTCAATCTTCCCGTTGACCTGATAGTGGCTGCGCGGCTCGACACCCGGCGAAAAATTCTCACGCCATTCAAGCCGGATCGGCACCCCAGCCAGGGCGGCGGTGCCTCCGGTCTCCAGCGTCGTGGCCGTGACCCGCATATTGACCATCCCGTCACTAAGATCGCGGTCGAAAACAGCTCCCTTGAGCGAGAACCCCTTAAGCATCGCGTCTGTGGAGACAATGACCTTGTCGAGGGGCAGGCTGGACCGTAACGGGAACATTAATTTGATGTGGGCCTCGGCCTTGCCGCCGGTCTGCGACGGGTTGATCCCAAGCTTGGATGCGTAGTTCAGCGGGTTATTATCGATCAGCCGCAATGCGTCCGTCACCGGTCCCTCCACGGCGAGGTCGATATCGGCACTCTGGACCGGCTTGTCGAGTCCCAGCACGGCGACTTTGGCTTCGGTCAGCTTGAGGCCGTAAACGCCGCCCGCCACCGCCAGCACGTCGACCCGATCCGGCGCGAACATAACCCTGCCATCAACATCGCGTAGACGCGGCATCGGCGTCAGATAATCGACCGTGGCCCCCTTTACGGCGAGAAGACCGCTCAAATTGTCCAGGGCCAGGGTTAGCGGTGTAATGCCATGCAGAGCGGCGGCGAAATGAGCGCTGGTGACGACACCGGCGCTCAGGTGATGCGTGATCCAGTCGCGGGGATTAGGCGCAACCCCCGTCGGCCAATAGTCGCGTAGAGCGTTTATCGGCACGTCGGTCAAGGCTGTGTCCCCGGAAATGAACAGGGTTTCCACTGGCATCGGTGGACCAAAAGGTTCCGGCGGCGGTAACGCCACCTTACTTCGGCTCCGGCTCTTGCCAGGCTGGGGGTGGTATCTCTTGCCGGTGACGGAAGTTTGTTTGGCCGAAGTCACCACGGCTACCGAGGGTTTCGGCGGGTCGGGTAGAGTCTGGCGCCGCTCCAGCACAGCATTCAGAACCATCTTGGGACCGCCAAGGTCAAGTTCAGCCCCTTTTACCGTCAGACGCCGCAAACCCTCGTCAATTTCGCCCGCGATCGCCATTTGGCGAACGTTATAATGGGCCACGTCCGGGGCAGGCAGAATTATGGAGCCGGGACCGCCGGTTATGGAGAACGCGATATGCTCGATCACGCCACCCGTCGTCAGCCTCAGCCCAATGGCTCCTGACAATGGCAAGTCGGCGTCCTTCAGATCTTTCAGGCGCGGATCCAGCGTCGCCAAGATCGATGGCTGCACCGCATGAAAGCCCACATCCAGCGTCACGACCTGGTGGAGAGTTCGAGGCGAAGCGGACCGGCTGCGGTGGTCACGACGAGGCTCCCTCGGCCGGTGATCCCGTCCTTGTCGCGAAGTATCATCAGGTCCAGAACGGCTGGCCAGATCACTCCACTGGCCTGATCTTCCATGGTGAGATTGGCATTGACCAACTGGAACCGACGCAGATAGCCGCTCGCGCGTCCCGGATCGGGAGGCGCCGCCAAGGCCGCGCGCAGTTCATCAAGGGCGAGCAACCCCAAGGCTGCGCCACCAGCCCCCTGCGGCGTGCTGAAATCGAGACGCACCGACCCGTCAACCTGCCGGACCAGTCGCAACCGCGCATCCAGCACTTCCAGGGATTGGGGAGCAATGAGTCCCTGCGCGAACCCATACAGGCTAAAGCCCACAGACAGCGACGGTATCGCGGCAATAACACGGCCATCGGGATCAGGACGGGTGATTTTGACCCCCACGGCCCGTACATCAAGCGAATGCTTCGCCGTCGCCCACCACAATTCCGTGGTGTCGAGCTTGACGACATAGGATCGATCTTCCGGCGTCAAGGCGTCCTGAATGTAGGGAGTCAGGAATGACAACTCCAAAGGGCTGGTGGAAACACGCCATGCAAAAAGCGGCAGGACGATGATCAGAACCAGCCCTAAGGCCCCGATAGCCTCGAACAATTGGCGCACGCCGCCATGACCCCCGCGCTATTGACTCCCTCAATCCGGTCGGCAATTCTCTACACGCCCTTCGGGGCTATCGCCCCGAACCCCATTTGGGGGGCATTCGAATACGAATGCACCCCAAACCCCTTTCTTTATTATCAGGAAAGGAGGGGCGGTGCACAACACCGAAGGCGTGTCTTTAGCACAACCCCCGAGCAGGTGTGGACGGCTCGCTCAGAGTTCTCGCAGTGTGGGGCAGAAGGCCGATTTTGCAAATGCATGAATTCATATTTCCCAAACACGAAGCCCGCCCGCCGCCACCCGGCGACCACGCAAGTTGTGCCCGCGGCTGGCAACGCTGGCTCGCGGCCGTTGCTCACTTCGATGATATCGGACTCACTGGTTTTACGAATGCGATCGCCACCCACCCCGCCACCGTAGCCCTGCTGGACGCGCTGTTCGGCAACAGCCTTTTTCTGACTCAGTGCCTGACGCGGGAGCCATGGCTGCTGCGCGAGGTGCTTTGCCACGGCCCCGGCCCTGCGTTTGAGACCTTACTCCGCGAAACACGGGCCGTGCTTGGACACGAGACCGATTCCAACGTCGTCATGCGCGAACTCCGCATCGCCAAACGCCGGGTGGCTTTGCTGGTGGCACTGGCCGACCTTGGCGGGGCCTGGGGACTGGATCAGGTCACGGAAGCACTGAGCCGGTTCGCCGATGCCGCCGTCAGCCTCGCCACTGCGCATCTGCTCCGCCAGGTAGCCAGCCAGGGCGAGTTGTGCCTGAACCATCCCGAAGACCCCGAACGCGACTCCGGACTTGTGATTTTGGGCATGGGCAAGCTGGGGGCAATGGAGCTGAATTACTCTTCCGATATCGACCTGATCGTTCTTTATGACGCCGAACGCATCGTTTACACCGGGCGGCGCAGCGTTGGCGAATGCCTGGTCCGTCTGACCCGCAATCTGGTGCGCATCCTTAATGAGCGAACCGGCGACGGCTATGTGTTTCGCACGGATCTGCGTTTGCGGCCCGATCCCGGCTCGACGCCACTGGCCGTGTCGATCGAAGCCGCCGAACTGTATTATGAGAGTTTCGGCCAGAATTGGGAGCGGGCGGCCATGATAAAAGCCCGCTGCATCGCTGGCGATCACGAGGCCGGCAACGCCTTTCTCAAACTGTTGCAACCCTACGTGTGGCGACGCTGGCTCGATTTCGACGCCATCGCCGACATCCACTCCATCAAACGCCAGATTCATGCACTTAAAGGCGGCGCATCCATTGCCGTTGCCGGCCACAACATCAAACTCGGCCGGGGCGGCATTCGCGAGATCGAATTTTTCGCCCAGACTCAGCAATTGATCTGGGGTGGACGCGAGCCGGGGGTGCGTTGCTCCCGCACCTGCGACGCTCTGTGGGCGCTTCAAGCTGCCGGTCACGTCGACGCCGACGCCATGATCAGCCTTACCGTTGCCTATGGGTATTTGCGGCGACTCGAACACCGACTCCAGATGGTGGAAGACCGGCAGACCCAGACCCTGCCCACGGATCCCGGAAAACTCTACGAAATCGCCCGTTTCATGAACCATACCGACGCGGCCGAGTTCTCGGCCGAGTTGACGCGGCACCTGATGACGGGGGAGACCCACTACGCCGCCCTGTTCGAAGAAGCGCCGACGTTAAGTGCGACGGGCAATCTGGTGTTCACGGGCACCGAAGACGATCCAGGCACCCTGGAAACCCTGTGGCATATGGGCTTCGCCAGCCCCAGTGCGGTATCTGCCACCGTCCGTAAATGGCATCACGGCCGCTATCGCGCCATCCGCTCGACCCGGTCACGGGAACAACTGACCGCGTTGATGCCAGCCCTGCTTGGCGCCCTGGGCAAAACCGCCGCTCCTGACGAAGCTTTCATGAAATTCGACCAGTTCCTGGCGCGGTTGCCAGAGGGAATCCAGATTTCTTCCATGTTCCTGTCCAATTTGTCCCTGCTGAGGACCGTGGCCGGGATCATGGGCGATGCCCCCAGGCTGGCCGAGATGTTGAGCCGTACCCCTCGTTTGCTCGACCCCATGCTCAGCCCCGGTTTCCTCGGCCCCCTGCCCGATACCGCAGCGCTGATGGTCGATCTTGACGCCCGGCTGGGAGAAGCCAGCGACTATGAAGAAATTCTGGACATGTGCCGGCTGTGGGCCAACGACCGCCGGTTCCAGATCGGCGTTCAGACGCTTTGCCACGTCATCTCACCCGTCGACGCCGGCACCGCTCTCACCACCATCGCCGAGGTGGTGCTGTCGCGGCTCTACCCCAGGGTCGAACGCGAGTTTGCCCGCGCTCACGGCCATGTTCCCGGCGGGGACATGGCGGTTATCGCCATGGGCAAGACCGGCGGCGGCGAAATGACGGCGGCCAGCGATCTTGATCTGATCCTGGTCTACGACGCCCCGCCCGACAGCGAGGGTTCGACCGGCCCCAGACCATTGCCAACGACGGTCTATTATACCCGCATGGTTCAACGCTTCATCAACGCCATCACGGCGCCGACCCAGGCTGGCCGGCTTTATGAGGTGGACATGCGGCTTCGCCCCTCCGGCGCCAAGGGGCCGCTGGCCACCAGTCTGGCTGCGTTTGAGAAATATCAGGCCGAAGCCGCCTGGACCTGGGAACACCTGGCGCTGACCCGCGCACGGGTAATCCATGGCCGCCCCGATTTCGCCCAACGACTCACAGCCGCCATTCGCGACACCCTGTGCCGCGCCCGCGACCCCGACCGGCTCAGTCTTGATGTTGCCGATATGCGCGAGCGACTGGCCAGGGAAAAGCCCGCAAAAACACCCTGGCTCATCAAATACGTGCGGGGTGGCCTGGTCGATGTTGAATTCCTGGCCCAGTATCTGCAACTCTGCCACGCCCACGAACGCCCGGAAATCCTATCCCCCAACACCGCCGAAGCGCTACGCCACATCAGCGCCGCCGGACTGATCGACGCCCCAAGCGCGGCAACGTTGCTGGAGGCCCATACCTTGTGGATGGCCTTGCACGGCGTGTTACGCCAGAGTCTGGAGGGCCTGTTCGACGATAACGCCCCCCCCGGCCTCAAGGAAAACCTATGCCTCGTCACCAGCAGCCCAAGCTTTGACGCCTTGAAGCTGCGCATGTCGACCACGGCCGCCGCCGTCTACGGCATATTCCAGAATTTGATCGAAGAACCGGCGGCCCGGTTTCGCGCCCGACGGGACGAGTTATACTCGGGGATCGCATAAAGTCACCGGGACGAAATCCGGGCGAGTTCCCCCCCTATCTGCTGGACGGCAGACCGCTGGCGAAGTCAAGCTGGTGCATGCTACATCGCCCTGCATTTTCCAGGATAATTAGCCGGTGATTGAAAATACCCATCAACCAGGCACATATAAATGACATTCGAATTTACATCTATAATCTGCATTTGCCATCCAGTCCACTCAGGGGATCTTTCAAATGAGACATATTGTTGTGAATTATCCCTTGCGATTTTAAGGGATGCCTTCGTCGAATCCATCGTATAGCTGCATTTTCCGCCTTCTACCCTCCATTGAATCCCGGTAACTTTCAAAAACTCATCGGCGTCCTTGTAGGCCGTTTGTAGTTTTTCGTCCGAAAGCACGTCTCTACAATTATCGGCGGTAGCAAGAGAGCTTCCGGTATCTTTAGTCTTCGTCTCAAATGCAGCGTGACTTGGTGTTAAATTGTTTCCAGCATTGTTATTTTTTACGTCGTTGGAATAAACCATAACACAGTCAGCGTGGCGCTTCCGAAACGGTTTGCAGAACGACGTCACCTCCGTTTTGGAAATAAATCCGCCAATTAATACACGATACCATATACCTTTGTGACCCAAATCAACCTGCTCTACCTTAACCGGTCTTCCATTAAGAACACTTGGGCTCAGATGTTCGGATGCCTTCTGGGCCGCCTCCCTGGTACGGTATGATTCGAGATGCGCAAACGGCGCCCGAACAACAGGCGCTGGCGACAATGCAGAAACATCAGGATGAATAATTGGCGCTAATTCAGAAGGGGCACTCTCTGCATGAGCCCCTAGGGTTGACATTGAATTATCAGGCGGAGCAACGGACATCTCTTTAGGATTGGATATCTCCTTTGGATTCAACTCAACTTCATCAACATTTTGATTAACCTCAACCGCCGGGGATTGACCCTGGCCAACGATCGCCAAGGGCTGTTCATTTCTGGAACCACAGCCTGCAAGCGCAATAACCAAAGTGATAAATGCCAATATTCTCATCTCACACCCTTCACTTTAGCAAAATACCCAGGTTAAGATTCTCGAAATTTTCCTGATTT
>JADFXL010000240.1 GCA_015233585.1 Alphaproteobacteria bacterium
GGGGTTCTGGCCGCTATCGCCGGTGGTTTGTGGGTGACGGCTTTCGGGTTGTTTTGCATGGTGTATGGGCCAATCCTGCTGCGTCGCCGCGCTGACGCCGGTGCTGGTTGAGAATAATCATGGCGGGAGGCAGGGACCGTCTGGTGACCGACAAGGAAAAGACCGCCAGATTGTGTAACGGTGGCTTGCGCCGCTGGATGCCTTACGGCGTTTTGCGCCGCTGGATGACAGCGGCCATCGTTCTCGTCATGGCGTTGAACGTGTTCCTGCCGTTCCTGGCTACGGGGGAGGCTTTTGCCGCCCCGTCGTCTGCGGCCAAAGCGGGGTTGTACGAAGGTGCGGCGATCTGCCACCACGCCAGCCCATCCGATGCAAAGCACTCTAAAGACCACCACGGCTTTGGCACTTTGTGCCCGCTCTGCCAACTGCTCGGTCATCACGGCGCGTATGCGCCAGTCAATACCGCCCTTGTCACCGGCCCGGTCCTGACGGCGGCCCAGTTCCCTATACTCCCGCCGTCGGATCGCATTGACTGCCGGCCCGCCGCCTCCCCGCGATCACCCCGCGCCCCGCCGGTTCTCTGAACCTCTCGCTGCCAAGCTGCGACGGGCCTTGCCCGCCGATACCCCAGATTCGCTTTGCGACACCTGTTCAGAGAAGGTCCGTACCACCATGTTCTCACGCATTACCAGCCGCCGATTGGCGCCCGCCGTTCTGGCCGTTTTCCTTGCCACACCGTTTGCCCTGATCCCGGTCCCCGCCCGCGCCTGTTCGGCCTGCGGCTGTAACCTCGATACCGACGAAGCCGGCAGCCCAGTAGGCTGGAGCGTCGATGAGCGGGTCGATTACGTCAATCAAAACGCCTTGTGGCTGGGCGGCGGCACGGCTCCCCCGCAAAAACCGACCGTGGTCGAGGTGCAGCGCAACACCACCACGATCTACTACACCACAACCATAGATTATCAATCCGACAAACCCTGGGGCGTCAATGTTGCGGTTCCGGCCCAATACCGGACGCACAGCACGGAAAACGATACGGTGGATGCAATCGCGTCCAAGTCGTCGTGGAACGCGCTGGGCGACATGAGGGCGCTTGGTCGCTATGCTCTTCCTCTGGGCCAGGAGGTCGTCGTCAACCTCCTGCTTGGGGTGAAGTTGCCGACCGGCCAGACCAACCGGGGCTTTTCCGGCGGGCCGACGGCCGGCAATGCGGTGGATCGCGGTTTGCAACCGGGCAGCGGTACCTGGGACACCCTGCTGGGTCTCAATCAGAGCGGCAAGTTCACTGACAAGCTGGGTTGGTTCTCTCAACAACTGTGGCAAAGGCCGATCGCCAGATATCAGGGTTTTTCCGAGGGCCAGAAGATCAACGGCAGCGTCGGCGTGCGCTACACCATGAACGACACGTTCACGCCTCAGCTACAGCTTAACGGCCAGTACCGCTTCCGCGACAAGGGCGTCAACGCAGACATCCCCAATAGCGGCGGCAATGTTGTCTACGCCTCTCCTGGCCTGTTCGTGAATGTGCGGGCGGACACCACGGTCTACGGCTTTGTCCAGATCCCGGTCTATCAGCGAGTCGGGGGGCTGGAACTGGTGCCCGATTATTCCGCTTCGTTCGGTATCAAGTATAAATTCTAATAAAAGGAAGGCCATCATGGTGAGAACGATACTGGCGATTGTTTTTACAGTCATTCTGACCAGTGGGCCGGTGCGGGCCGAAGTGCCGCCGGTATCGTCCGTCTGGTCGTCGTCCGGCGGCGCCACGCCGATTGCCTCGGTGACGCTTCAGGGGCTGTCCGGGGAGAAGGTGAACCTGGCGGAGCCATCGGGCCACCCGGTGCTGATTCATTTCTGGGCCACCTGGTGCGCGCCCTGCCTTGCCGAGTTGCCCGCACTCGACCGCCTTGCCGTCCAACTGGCCGGCCGGGGGGTGAGCGTGGTGGCAGTGTCCGAGGATAAGGGCGGGGCTGCGGACGTGCGTCCGGCGCTGGATCGCAGGGCGGCCTTGCCTCATGTGACCGTGCTGCTGGACCCTCACCGGGATATGGCCAGGGCGTTGAGTAGCACGACGGTGCCGACGACGGTGATCGTTGACGCCGATGGTCGCGAGCGCGCCCGCCTCGCCGGTTCCGGCGAATGGTTCGGCCTCGACGGCGAGCGGCTCCTGGCCGAGATCGTGGGGACGAAAAAATAAGGATGGGGGAGTTTACATTTCCTCCCCGCATGTAATGCGAGCAATGGCCCCCTATCTGTACAAGTACTTACGTATATATGAATTTGTTTGATTAAAGTCAAATTCTCGACGATGATTCGTGGATAGCGTCTAGCTGGAGACGGTGTCGTCGCCGTGACGATGGGGGAGGAGGACGGGATGGGAAAACGCAATTTCGTGGGGATCGCCGCCGTATTGGCGGGAATCATCGCCGGGTGTACGCCCGCAAGCGATTCCTCTCCGCCTACGGGAGGTCCGGCCACGGGGGGCCAGACGCGGGTCGAGGCGCCTACCGCGCCCAAGATGGCGGCCCTTGACCCGGAACAGGTCCGCAAGGGTCAGGTGGTGTTCGCCGAGAATTGTGTTGCCTGCCACCAGGAAGGCGGCAAGGGCAAGCCCGGCGTGGCGCCTTCCCTGACCGACAAGGAATTCCTGACCTTCGCCTCCGACCGCTTCCTCTATGACACCATTCGCGATGGCCGCACGGATACGCAAATGCCGCCGTGGGGCGAGTCGCTCAAGGAAGATCAGATCAACGCCGTCATCGCCTATCTGCGGAGTCATGCCCAACAGCCCAGCCGGGCCGGAGAGGTCGAGGGCGACCGGACGGCCATGGGCGATCCGCGCCTGGGCAAACGCTGGTTCACGCAAATCTGCGCCGGTTGTCACGGCCCCAATGGTGAGGGTTATGCGGGCGAGGGGTCCGGTACCGCCATCGGCAAGCCGGGCTTCCTGAACAAGGCCTCCGACGGGTTCATCCGTGCCATCGTCAAGAACGGCCGCTCCAACACGCCCATGCACGGCTTCCAGGGACCGGCTGCGGTCGCCAGTCTCACCGATCAGGAGATCGACGATATCATATCCTACCTGCGGGTCATCGAATAAAGCCGTAACGGTTGCCTGGGTGCAAGATAGACGTTGGGCGCAAGACAGACAAAGAGGGCCAACATGAAGCGCGATCGAATGAATCTGGGGCGGCGGCAATTTCTCAAGGGGAGCGCCTTCATCGCCGGGTCGGCGGCCGGGGCCAGCCTTCTCGTGGGGAATCCCGAACTCGAAGCCGCGACGCTTGACGAGGAAAAATCGGCGACACGCACCACGGCCAACGCCGCTTGCCCGTATTGCGGCGTCGGCTGCGGCACCATCATCCAGGTGGAAGGCGGCAAGATCGTCTCCATGCGCCCGGACAAGGATCACCCCACCAACAAGGGCTTGCAGTGCATCAAGGGCCTGACCGCCGCCGAGCCGATCTATGTCGACCGGCTGGAGGGGGACTGCTACGTCCGCAAGGACGTGTGGGCGGAGTGGAATAAACCTGGTCATGGCGATATGGACTTCGTCAGCGCCACCAAAGGCTCGTTCGATGACGAGCATTTCGTCCGCGTGCCCTATGAAGCGGCGGGGGAACTGGTGACCCACAAGGTGGCTCACTTTGCCAAGAAGTACGGAGGTAATTCCATCGGTCTGTACGGCTCGGGCCAGCTCACGTTCGAGGGCCAGTATCTGGAAAACCTGCTGCTCAAGGGCGTGCTGGGTTCCAATACCATCGAGGCTAACGCGCGTATGTGCATGACCTCGGCAGTGACCGGGTATATCGCGACGCTTGGCTCCGACACGCCGCCACTGTGCTATGACGACCTTGAACTGTGCGACATGATCATACATTTTGGTCATAATGCCCGCGAGTCGCACCCCATCGTATTCTGGCGCATCGCCGATCACAAGAAACAGACCAACATCCCCACCGTGGTGGTGGACCCCCGCTTTACCGGCACCGTCCAGGGCTATGCGGATATCAACCCCAACAACACGGTCCATGTTCCGATCCTGAACGGCGACATCAGCTTCCTTAACTCCATCGCCCACGTTCTGCTGGAAGAGCACCCGGACGTTATCGACTGGGATTTCGTGAAGGCCAATACCGCCGAGTGGGAAACGTACGTGGAAGGGGTGAAGGCCCACTACAGCCCGGAGCAGGTCCAGGATCGCATGGGTGGCGCCAATCACCCCGTGCCGCCGGAGCTGATCCGCAAGGTTGCGGGCATGTTCGCCGAAGCGACCCGCAAACGGCTGGCCC
>JADFXL010000241.1 GCA_015233585.1 Alphaproteobacteria bacterium
CCGTGCTCGTTGCGAATGGGCACGTTGACCACCGCGATGAAGAATACTTGCCCATCCCGGCTGCGGCATTGCAGGTCGCCACGCCACTCGGCTCCATTGTCGATCGCCCGCCTGACGTCGTCGTAATAGCCGTCGGGCAGGTCGTCGTCAGCCAGAATGCGCGGGGTCTGTCCGATTGCTTCCTCGGGCGAATATCCGGTCGTCCGGGTAAAGCTCGGGTTCACATATTCGATCACCCCCAGTTTGTTCATGATGAAGATCATGTTGGGATTTTGATCGACCGCCATCGACAGTTTGTTCAAACGCTCATTGGCGGCGCGCCACTCGGTGACATCGCGGGCGAGGAGCAAAAGATGCGCCTCGCCATCGATCATTATCTTGGCGAAGTGAGCCGTGATCCAAAGCACTTTGCCGAACGAGGTTTGTATATGCGCCGACCGGTAACGCGAAATCCCGTTGACGAAAACCTCGTCGGCGGTCTCCAGAAAGCCGTTTTCCCGCCACGACTTGAGCCGGCGGAAATTCTGCCGGCGCACTTGATCCTCGGTCGCCCCCACCACCGTGGCCAACATCGGATTGGCCAATTTGCAGGCGCCGTCGGCGCCATAGACCGCGATCCCGATTGGTGCTCCGTCAATGACGTGATGGTTCAGTTGCTCCAGCGTGTCGAACCGCTTCTCGGCTTCCATGTAATCGCTGATATCGGCACAGGTTCCGGCATAGGCGACAACCCGGCCTTGGTGGTCCCTGACCGGATTGCCTTTGCCCGACATCCAGCGAATCGTTCCATCGCTCCGGCGCAGGCGATAGGTGACCTGGTAGGGCAATCCTTCCGCCTGGCGTTCCAGAATCCACCGCAGGGTCTTTTCGCGGTCCTCGGCAAGGATGGGATCGCTGAAACTGGCCGGATTATCATAAAGCGACTGACAGGTTCGTTGCCACAGCCGTTCATAAGCCGGGCTGACATAATCCACCCGCGTCAAGCCGGTGTCGGCGATCCAGAACACATCCTCGACGGTTTCGGCGATCAGAGAGAAATTGGTAAGGGCCTGTTGCTTTTCCCTGTCGCGATAGACCAGATCCTCGTGAAGGAACCGCAGGCCGCTCAAGATTTCCCGCATTTCCCGATTGGATTCCGCCGCGATCACGGCATCGTCGATGGCGCAGTGGCCGGCGGTGATCTCGGCGATATGAAAAAGAATGCCGCCGGCATTGGTGGCGCCGCCCTCACGGCCCTGCCGGCGAATGGCCTTCACCGCTTCGTCCCGGGTCTTGTGTACGGAGAATTTCCTCCGCCCCAGACTGCCGCCAAGAATGAACCGTGCCGCGTGGTTTAGCAGCCAGTTCTTCCCGGTAAACACCGCCACATAGACGATGCGGGTCTGAGCGGCAAATAGTCGCCGCAGCGCTTCACGGACTTCGGCGTTAGGCTTCTTGGCCTCGGTCAGATCGATGAGCAGAGAAAAGGAGTCCATCCCGCTGGTGACCGCGAGGAGTTCTTCTCCGAAAAGACCTATCTGAAACGGGGTCTGTATCGGCACCTCTTTCCACATCACCACGGCATCGTCGAACAGATAGATGCAGTCCCGAAGCGCTCTGCACTCCTCCGGTGAGGATTCCGGCCCATAGGGCCGAGGCTCGATTTCCACCGGGGCTTGCTTCATATTTGCAACCAATAAAAGTAACAGCAGAGATTGACGGCGCCCCCACCGGCACGTCCTCCGCCGTATTATACTGTCCACACCAAATCCGCCAGCCATTCCGCGCTCCCAGCCTTGGCGCTGGGAATGACCGGGGCAATCGGAGTGTAGGTTGCGCGGAACAAACATCCAGGACGGCGTTGGACCCGATCCTCATGTGCGACAGGGAAAGTAAAGCGCATCATGCGGTCAGCTTCAATGCTCCCTCGGACGGATATTTCGCACCTCGACACCCAGCACATTGGCCAGATTGACTGCAGAGATCGTAGCCTCCGCCACCAACGCGGCGACCAAATCTTGCCCCGGCTCACCATGAACAAGTGCGAGCAGCGCCGAGGCATCAAGGACGACCTTACTCACGGGCCGCTTCCTGCCGGCGCTCGGCGGACAATTCGTCCACCAGATTGACATCGTCGGGGATATAGCCTCTCACCTCGTCTTGGACGCGGGCGATGACATTGCGCAACGGCTCGAAGTGCAAGGCCCCCTCCTCACTGACGGTCATGACGAAGGCTCCTCCCTTTTCCATACCGAGGGCGGTGCGAACCTGAGACGGAACGACGATGCGGCCATTGGCCGCCATCGTGACGTGATGCTCCTGCATGTCGCGTTCTCGCTATGTGACATCTCTTCGAGGATGCACCGTGGCGCAATTCAATGCAAGAACGCCAGATGACAGACGCAGAGCCATCGGGCGAAGGAACGAACACTCCGACGAGCCGATAAATCGGCTCGTCGCATCGTCCCCCCGCCCAAGCACTCGCCTGGTCGCGGCCTCAAGGGCCGCTGGATACCGCCGGCAAGGCCGGAGTGGCGAATCCGGCCTTGACCAGAGCCTGAACCTTGTCGAAGGCTTTGGCCTCGATCTGGCGGATGCGCTCGCGGGAGACGCCATAGCGGCGCCCCAGGTCCTCAAGCGTCGGCGGATTGTCGGTGAGTCGGCGTTCGACGAACACCTCGCGCTCGCGCTCGGTCAAGGATTCAAGCGCCCGGGCGATCAAACCGCGGCCCTTGCCCAATTCCTCGCCGCGGGCATAGCGGGTCTCCTGATTGTCGGATTCGTCCGGAAGCAGGTCTTGCAACTCTCCCGCCCCTTCGCCAACGGGAACGTTGAGCGAGGTGTCGCGCCCGGCCATGCGCCGGTTCATCGCCACCACCTCGCCCTCGCCCACATCCAACTCGCGCGCGACCAGCGCGACATGTTCGGGGGAAAGGTCGGCATGGTCGAGAACCTCCAGCCTGGCCTTGATCCGGCGCAGGTTGAAGAACAGCTTCTTCTGAGCGGCAAGCGTCCCGATCTTGACCAGAGACCACGAATTCAGCACGAATTCGTTGAGCGAAGCCTTGATCCACCACATGGCGTAGGTGGCCAGGCGGAACCCCTTCTCGGGCTCGAACTTCTTCACCGCCCGCATCAGGCCGACATTGCCTTCGGAGATCAGTTCGGCCATCGGCAGGCCGTAATGGCGATAGCCGAAGGCGATCTTGGCAACCAGGCGCAAATGGCTGGTGACGAGTTTGTGGGCAGCCTCGGTGTCCTCATGCTCGCGCCAGCGTTTGGCGAGCATGTATTCCTCCGCCGCATCGAGCAGCGGAAAGGTGCGGATCTGGTTCAGGTACTTGGCCAGCCCGGTATCCAGGGCCGGCAGTGCAGCGGCAACCATCGACTTCTCCTCCCTACGAACAGTGGAACCCGCGCCGGGAAAGCAGACGCAGGTGACGCGACCGATGACGGGAAGCCGATAGGCTACGGATTACACATCGCGTGCATGGTCATATCCTCCAACGAGCAACATGACGATGGTCGGTCCCCACTGGGCCCCAACCTTCTACGGCGAACATTGTGCCAACAAAACCGCGGGTGGTCAAGCCTTTCAAAACGTCAAAATCGCAACCGAGAGATCCCCTCCCGGTGCCAACCGGGAGGGCAACCCTTCGATTCCTCGTTACCGTGGAATTGCCACGGCCTTGCCCTTGCTAAGCGTAACCATTTTAGCGCGTATATGGTATGGATCAAGCTTCATTTACATGGGGTATTCGTTTTAGCAACAATCCTTGGGTTTTCTGTTGGCTCAGGATTTATAGGCTAATCGATTGTATGTAAACATACATTTGATGATAACATTGCATACAATGAACACTGTTTCTCTCTCTACGAGCTAGGATGCCACCGTTTCCCGGTATCGGAGGATCCTCAAACTCTCGACCTGACGAAACACATACACAATCAAATAGTTAGACAACGACGCGTAATTCGACGTCGCCGGAATCGGCTTGCTGGCGTGCGCTCCCTTTTGGCGGATCATGGTTTGGCCGAACAGGAAGCCGGAAAGACCGCCCCCGTTTGGGAGTTCCGGCGGGACGGGTTCCCGTGACATGATCGTGGCGGAAGCCCGCCTGCTGTTCGAATGCCAGCGGCAGTTCGCCAGTCCCCATGCCGGTAAGGATTTCGAACGCGCTTATTTCGACAGTGCCTTTGCCCAACGCCCTCAGCATGAACGCATGGATCAGGTCGGCGACTGCCCGCTGCTGGACCCGCTGGAACAACGCCCCTTTG
>JADFXL010000242.1 GCA_015233585.1 Alphaproteobacteria bacterium
TTCCGGCGGCACCGGATCGGGCAAGACGACGCTGCTCAATTGTCTGACCCGCTATATCGACAGCAGCGAACGCATCGTCACCTGCGAAGATGCGGCGGAATTGCAGCTACAGCAACCCCATGTGGTGCGCCTGGAAACCCGCCCCCCCAATTTGGAAGGCATGGGCTTGGTCACCATGCGCGATCTGGTTCGTAACTGCCTGCGGATGCGGCCTGAAAGAATTATCGTTGGCGAGGTTCGCGGGCCGGAGGCGTTCGATCTTCTGCAAGCCATGAACACCGGTCATGACGGCTCCATGGGCACCATCCACGCCAACACGCCGCGCGATGCCCTGTCGCGGGTCGAAAACATGGTGGCGATGGGCGGCTATAATCTCCCTGGCCAGGCGGTGCGTGAACAGATTGTGTCGGCGGTCAATGTCATCGTCCAGGCCGCCCGGCTGCGCGACGGCAGCCGCAAGATCACCCACATCACCGAAGTGATCGGCATGGAGGGGCCGGTGATTACCCTTCAGGATCTGGTGGTGTTCGAGATTGAGGGCGAGGATTCCCGTGGTCGGATTCTTGGGCACCACCGGCCAACCGGATTGCGGCCGGCCTTCTGGGAACGCGCGCGTTATTTCGGTCTGGAGCGGGATCTGGCCGAAGCCATGGGAGAAGATCCGCATGTTTGACATCCTCACCAGACTTCCCCCGGAAATCGCGGGCATGGTGACGCTGATGATTGCCGCGCTGGCGACGTTGGCCTGGAAAATGTACCAGATGATGCATGGACCCCGCGCCCGCATCCGCCGCAGGCTGGCGGTCATCACCAGAACCAGATCCGGCGGGGAACCCGGGGGCCATCCCCGAACCGGCAGATCGCCGAAACGCAAATCGGTCCAGGCCAGACTGAAAATAATGGAGGACACCCGCAACCAGGAGCGCGGCTACAAGTTACGCGAACAGTTGCGCCTGGCCGGGTTGAACATCGAACTGGGTCCTTATGTTGCGGCCAGTGCCGGACTGACGCTGCTGTTATGGGGGGTCGTAAAACTTGCCGGACTGAGCTGGATGGAAGCCTTGCTGAGCGCCATCATCGTCGGAGTCGGCTTGCCCCGGCTGGTCATTGGCAGCTTGGCCAGACGGCGTGTCCTGAAATTCGGCAGCCAGTTTGCCGACGGCATCGACATCATCATACGTGGCGTCCGGTCCGGCCTGCCGCTTGGGGAATGCCTTAACATCGTCGGTCGTGAAATGCCCGAACCCCTCGGAGCCGAGTTCCGTTCGATCCTTGAGGCGCAAAAAATGGGAATGAGCTTGCAAGACGCGGTCATGAGGATGGTGGTTCGAATGCCGATCGCCGAATTACGCTATTTTTCCATCGTCATTGCCATTCAGCAGCAAACTGGCGGCAACCTTGCCGACACTCTGGGAAAATTGTCGGAGGTGCTGAGGGCACGCAAAAGAATGCGGGACAAGGTACAGGCCTATGCCAGCGAGGCGCGCGCTTCGGCTTATATCATCGGCTCGCTGCCCTTCGTCGTCATCCTCGCCCTGGCCGCGCTGGCCCCACAGTATATCGGCATTCTGTTTACGACGGACACCGGCAAGGCGCTGCTGTTCACCGGCGCATTGACCGAGGTAACCGGTCTTCTGGTCATGCGCAAAATGATCCATTTCGACATGTAGGAAACCCGTGCCATGCTGCCCATGATGATCGTGCTGGTTGCTGCGTTGGCCGCTTTTGCCTCGGTGCTGGCGGTGGCTCTGCCCCTTTTGACCCGCAGCCGGTTTACCTGCCGTCTGAAGGCCGTGACCAGCCGAAGGCAGGAATTGTCGCGCGTCCAGCGGGCCAGCCTGAAAGGCCGCCGCAAAGGCAACGCCGGATCGCGGTTCGTCATGATGCGCGCCGTCGTCAGCAAATTAAGGCTTCAGTCGCTGCTGGACGACAAGCCGTTGAAAAACAGACTGGCGATGGCGGGCTGGCGCGGCCAGTCGGCGCCGCTGACCTATATTTTTGCGCGGGTGGCCCTGCCGGTCGTGCTTTTGGCCATCGGTCTGATTTACACCTCCACCGTATTTGCCCATTTGCCCCTGACCACGCGCCTGATGGTTCTTTTAGGGGCCACCACCCTGGGGGCTTATTTGCCGGCCATCCTGGTTGCCAACGCGGTGCAAAAACGCCAGGTCGCTATCGCCCGCGCCTTTCCCGATGCGCTGGATCTGATCGTGATTTGCGTCGATGCCGGCCTGTCGGTCGAGGCCGCATTGGGCCGGGTGATTGCGGAAATGGGCTTCTCATCCCCCGATCTGGCGGCGGAACTCGGGTTGACCGGCGCCGAACTGACCTTCCTCAATGACCGCCGGCTCTCCTGGACCAATTTGGTGGATCGGGTTGGCCTGCCTCAGGTTAAATCCCTGGCGACAACTTTGCTGCAAACCGAGAAATACGGCACCCCGGTCAGTCAGGCTCTGCGGGTTCTGTCGCAGGAGAACCGGGAATCCCGCATGGCCGAGGCGGAAAAGAAAGCCGCCGCCTTGCCTGCCAGATTGACCGTGCCCATGATCCTGTTTTTTCTGCCCGTGCTGTTTATGGTCATCGCCGGGCCAGCCGTAATTCAGGTTGCGGCGGTGATGCGCTAACGAAGATCTTTGGCCCATTGCTGAAAGATCTGAGTGTTGGCCCTGGTCATTTCCTCGGACAGATCATGGCGGTCGAGTTTCTCGGCCTGCCGGGTATCTCCCTTCATGGCCAGCAATAGCGCCAGGTTTTCCCGGGTCTGTGCCGTCGCGGAAGGCAGATCGACGGCATGTTCCAATATTTCTATGGCCTTGTCCAAATGACCGGAAACGGCCTCGGACAGAGCCAGATTGTTGAGCACGACCGGATTGTCGGGCGCCAATTCATTGGCTCGGGTAAGGGCGGTACGCGCTTCGGCCGAATGGCCTTCGGTATCAAGGGCAACCGCCAGAGTCGACAGGATTTCCCAGCGGTCCGGCGCCGCATCGCGCGCCCGTGTCAGCGTTGCCGCCGCCAAACTGATCCGATCGGCGGCAAGATAATCCTTGCCCAGTTCAAGCAGCAGATCGGGATTGCGAGCATCCTCCGCCAGCGTGGTCTGCATAAGGTCCGCCGCTGTCTGCCCTTGTCCGGCATAGCGAAGATTGCGAGCCAGCGCGATGGCGATTTCCCGGTTCTCCCGGTGATGCTGGTAAAGAGTCGAAAGATGCTGGATTGCTCCCTGGTAATCATGATTGCTCTCTGCGGCCATGGCGGCTGCCCGTAAAGACGGATCGACCGCATTCGTCAAGCCTTGAAGCGAACGGTCCGGCGAGGAGGTGCAGCCGGAAATCAACAGGCACAAGGCGAGTATTGCCAGACTTGGCTTTCGGTGGCGCTCCGTCGTCGCGACCGGACATGACGGCATCTTGTTTGACAAAAGCATAGAGTCAATCGCATACATGTTGCGGCCCTCCACGGAGCAGTCATATATAAATACAAATTGATAAATAAGAAATTATATATTAAATTATGTAACGCATAATTTATTGACTGGCAGTGCATTAATTTGGTATACTGATTCTGCTGTCATTTCCTTGGCAAGGAACCGAGAGATGGTCACAAGATTCATTTCAATTGCAATCGTGCTCGTCGCGCTGACGTTTTCGGCTGTCGCTGCCGATAGCACTGCCGTTCCCTTGGGCGGTTCGATTCTGTTGCGGTTGCCGCGAAATGCGGTCCATGTGGTCGTCGGCAATCCGGTTATCGCCGATATTTCGATGCAATCTCCACGAGATCTCATTTTGTTCGGCAAATATCCCGGTGGAACAACCTTGCTGGTAACCGACAAAGCCGGCAGTATCATCTTGCAGTCTTCGCTGATGGTCACGGCCAGTAGTCCCAGCGGGGTAACCATCCGATACGGAATGGGGAAAAACTGGGTGCCCGGTGGGGCTATTGCCAGTGCCGAATGTGGACAGGATCGTTGTTCGCCAGCCATCGCTCTTCCTAGTGAAGCTGTCTACAAACCAGGTTCCGGCAATGTCTCGCCGATGCCTGCAATGTCCTCTATAGCGGGGAAATAATCCCGATCCTATGAATGGCTTCACAAAAGCGCATTCATAGTCCTCTTCTCTGGTAAAAACCCCCGCCTTCAGGCGGGAAAGGCTTCAGCCCTATGCCTTGACACCACTCTGTCATGACGCTATAGGCGAGGGCTCGCCCAGTCGCCTATAGCGTCATGACAGA
>JADFXL010000243.1 GCA_015233585.1 Alphaproteobacteria bacterium
GTGGATTAGGAATTCACGGAACCAGTCTGGAGAGGATAATGAATCAATGGGTTTTGGCATTGGTCGTTCTGGCCGCGGCAACCATGGGGTTGTCAATCGCCCACGCGGAACCCGGGAGCCAAAAGACTCCCGTCGTTGTCAGTGAGTCAGAACAAACCGACCATCCAGCGACAACGGCGACCGCAAATCAACCTGAAGTTGTTGTAAAACCGGCGACCATCGACGGTTATCGGTCGGCTCGCTTTGGCATGACAGAGGCGGAGGTAAAGAAGGCGATTCGGGAGGATTTCGGTGCCGATGACTCAACCCGTGTCACAAACGACGCAGAGCGAACAAATGTTCTGGTTGTGTCTGGAAAGACTCTGATAACGGGCACACCACCGGCGGTGGTTTCATATATTTTTGGTGCAAGCAGCTCGAAACTTATTCAAGTCAACATTGTCTGGGGCGAGGGCGGTGGTGCTGATGCCAAACAGATCGTGCCTGCCACGAATGCCCTGGTTGCCTATTTTCTGGACAGAGGTAGTTACAGGAAAGAAAACCAGGTCGTGAATCAGCCACTGCCCGATGGAACCTTCCTGGCGTTTCGAGGCGCGGATGCCTGGGGTCACATGGTTATACTGCATCTGGCGCCGGCTCCCGACCCGAACCAAGTCAAGAAGAAGGTAAAGGACAAGGCTCCCGAACTCAAAAAGGCAGTATTGAGACTGTCCTATATCGAAAATCCGATAAATCCCGACGTGTTTCATATTGAGAAAGGGGCGTTTTGAAGGCGTAAAAAGCGGGCGGGGCGGCAGCCCCGCGAGTGCGGTTCTCGCCAGATTGGGATCTTGGGTTTGCAAACCGTGGTAATTGTCCCGCAGAAAACAGAACCGGACGCCATTCCGATGCGCTCAACACCCAGCGCGACTGTCGAGCGGCCCGTTACTACCCTCTTGCAATGCTAGTCTTGCCAGGAGCAGCAACGGCCCAGGAGTTGGATCATGACCACGACGATTTTACGTTTACTTGTCATTTCGTTGATGGTATTTGGTTTTTCATCATCATTTCGATCTGTGGCTGGAGAAGCGCCAATCACTATTGGCTTTACCAATTCGGAAACTGGGGCCCTCAACGTCGAGTCATCGGCACAATTCAGCGGCTTCAAACTGTGGGTCGAGCACGTCAATGCAGCGGGGGGCATTGACGTTGGTGGTAAGAAACGTCCGGTCAATTTTGTCACCTACGACGACCAGTCCAAGTCCTACCGGGTGCAGCAGCTTTATAGCCGTCTCATCCTCCATGACAATGCCGACTTTCTCTTCAGCCCGTATTCGTCTGGACTGACCGCCGCCGCAGCCATTATTTCCGAGCAATATAACAAGATCATGATCACTACCGGCGCCGCCGAGAACAAGACGTACCAGCTTGGGAACAAATACCTGTTCCAGATGTACTCGCCAGCCACCACCTATCTTACCGGTGCCCTTGATGCGCTCAAGGCTTCCCACCCTGACGCCAAAATCGCCGTTGCCTACAAGGACGACAGCTTTTCAAAGGCGGTGTCGCTGGCAGCGCTGGCGTATGCCAAAACTATTGGACTTAACGTGGTGTTCAGCGAGGCCTATGCCCCCTCCACCACCGATTTTGGCCCACTCATCAACAGGATCACCAGCACCGGCGCCAACGCCCTGGTCGGCGGTGGCCACTATGCCGACGGCGCCACCCTGGCGCGGTAGTTGTATGACCACAAGGTGCCATTGATCTTTATGTGCCTGCTGGTTGCCCCCGAAAGCCCG
Source organism: Alphaproteobacteria bacterium (assembly GCA_015233585.1). Classification (GTDB taxonomy): domain Bacteria; phylum Pseudomonadota; class Alphaproteobacteria; order Rhodospirillales; family Rhodospirillaceae; genus JADFXL01. Next base: position 1,779 of record JADFXL010000243.1, read on the forward strand.
CAATTCGCCACCCTGGGCGACAGCGCGGTTAACGTCACCACTCCCTCTCAATGGGCGCCACAGGTGACATTCAAGCCCGAGTTCGGCCCAACGCCGGAAGCGTTCGGTGAAGCCTACAAAAAGGCTTACGGCAAGGAACCAAGCTATCATGCCGCTGGGGGATATGCTGCCGGCCTCGTGCTTCAGTACGCTATCGAGCAGGCAGGCACCCTTGATGCCGATGCGGTGGCGGCCAAGCTTAATGCCATCCATTCGACGATCTTCTTCGGCCGCGTCAAATTTGTGGATAACCCGACTTCTCACGGGCTACAGGAAGGCCACACCATGATGCTTGTGCAGTGGCAGAAAAAGAACGGCCAACTGGTCCGGGAAGTGGTGTGGCCCACGGCCGGCGCGTCTGCGCCTCTGGCCTATCCGATGCATTAGGAAACGCAATGTGAGGTGATGGGGTGGTATGGCCCCTGCTCCGGGCGGGGTTCGGGGTGGCAGCCCCGAGAGCAACTGCCGAATTTAGGTTAAATGGGGTTCGGGACATCGCCCCGCTATTCCGTTCGATCCAGCTCTGCGGTCAGTTCCGGCAAAGCCTGGAACAAATCGGCCACTAGGCCATAATCGGCAATCTGGAAGATCGGCGCTTCCTCGTCCTTGTTGATGGCGACGATGACCTTGCTGTCCTTCATCCCGGCCAGGTGCTGAATGGCGCCGGAGATGCCAACGGCAAGGTAAAGATCCGGCGCGACGATCTTGCCGGTTTGTCCCACCTGAAAATCATTGGGCATGTAGCCGGCATCTACCGCCGCCCGCGAGGCTCCGATCGCTGCGCCCAGCCGGTCGGCCACGGCCTCGATCAGACGAAAGGCGTCGCTGCTGCCCATACCGCGCCCACCGGCAACGATGACACGGGCTGCGTTTAGTTCCGGCCGCGTGGTTCTGGATAGCTCCCGCGAGAGGAACGTTGCGCCGCTGGTGGCTCCGGCCGGCGTCGATGCGACATTATCGATGGGCGCGCGTCCTGCCTCCATCGGGGCCAGGGCGAAGGCGGTGCCGCGCACGGTGATAACCTTGACACGGTCGGTCGAACGCACGGTGGCCAGGGCACTGCCCGCGTAAATTGGGCGTGTGAAGGTGTCCGGGGCTTCGATGCCGACAATATCGGAAATCTGTTGCACGTCGAGCAGAGCCGCGACTCTGGGCATGACGTTCTTGCCGAAGGGGGTGGATGGGGCGAGAACGTGCGTTCGGCGCTCCGCCAGCGTGGTAATCAGCAACGCCAGCGGCTCGGCCAGAAAATGGCCATAGCGGGCGTCATCGGCCAGCATTACCGAGGCGATTCCTGGGATTCTCGTGGCAGACTCGGCAGCGCTGCCGCAGTTGTGCCCGGCTACCAGAAGGTGAATCTCCCCGCCGATCCGCTGCGCGGCGGTTACGGTGTGCAAGGTGGATGGCCTCAGGGAAATATTGTCATGTTCGGCGACGACCAACACTCTCATCGGATCACCTTCGCTTCATTCCTGAGTTTGTCGACCAGTTCGGCGACGGAGCCGACCTTCACGCCAGCCTGGCGCCGGACCGGCTCTTCGACCTTGAGCGTCAGCAGACGAGGTTCCACCGCCACACCGAGCGACTCCGGCGTCATCATGTCGATGGGCTTTCTTTTCGCCTTCATGATGTTGGGCAGGGAAGCGTAGCGCGGTTCATTGAGACGCAGATCGGTGGTCAGTACGCACGGCAGCCGCAGTTCAAGCCGCTCATGCCCGCCGTCAACCTCGCGGGTCACCTCGACGATGCCGTTGGTCAGGGTTACCTTTGACACAAACGTTCCCTGTGGCCAGCCCAGTAGGGCGGCCAGCATCGGACCCGTCTGGCAGGCGTCGTCGTCGATCGCCTGCTTGCCGAGGATGACCAGGCGCGGCTGCTCGGTATCGACCAGGGCCTTCAGCGTCTTGGCCACCGCCAGCGGTTCCACCGCGCCGTCGGTCTGCACCAGGATGCCACGGTCGGCACCCATGGCCAGGGCGGTGCGGATGGTATCCTGGCAGTGGGCCACGCCCAGGCTCACGGCCACGACCTCACTGGCCTGGCCGGCTTCTTTGAGCCGCACCGCCTGTTCGACGGCAACTTCGTCAAACGGGTTCATCGACATTTTGACATTGGCAGTCTCGACCCCGGACCGGTCTGTCTTGACCCGGATCTTGATATTGAAATCAACGACACGTTTGACGGTAACGAGTATCTTCATCGGCAAGCGGCTCCCCTCTCGATCCGGCGCCCATGTCGTGCAGGGCAGGGTGGATGCGGAAACGGATTATCGCTTAAAATGCTGCACTGCACAATATGGCTTTAAGTCTCAATGGATCGTTTTGTCGAACATGAACCCAGCTCCGTTCGTTCTTCCAATTCCTTATCGTGATCCT
>JADFXL010000244.1 GCA_015233585.1 Alphaproteobacteria bacterium
CCCACCTCGCTTAAGGATGTGGTTCGCACGCATGTGGTGCCCAGACCGCGCATGGAGGATATTCTCCCGCCCAGCACGTTCTGTCCGGTGATGCCGGATGAATTTGACCGGGTGGTGCTGGCCATGATGGCCTATGACCCCGACAATCGACCGTTTTCAGCCAGGGAGGTGTTGGCGGTTCTGGACTCCGTTCGTCTCCGTTCCGAGGCTGACGCAGGGCGCCATCCTGGTTCCGGCAGCTTGCCGGAACGGGTGAGGGTGGATGGTGGAATATACTATCTTGGATCGCAGGCTGAATCGCCTATGGTCAATGAAAAGCCCTATCGACGATTGATTCTATCGCCGTTTCTGATGGACGTTCACTCCGTCAGCAACGCTGCCTACCGCGCCTTCACCCGCGCACTTGGGCATCGTCCGTCGGCGTTGGCGGACGACCCGGTGTTTGGGCGTGACGATCATCCGGTGGTGGGAGTGTCCTGGGAGGACGCCTGCGACTATGCCGCCTGGATTGGCGGACGCCTGCCAACCGAGGCAGAATGGGAATGCGCGGCACGGGGCGGACAACGCTTCGCCAAATATCCGTGGGGGGAGGAAACTCCCACGAAGTCTCAGGCCAACATCGGCCGTCTCCACCCATCCACCACGCCGGTGAAAGCCTACCCCGAAGGCCGCAATCCCCTGGGTTTGTTCGATATGTGCGGTAACGTGTGGGAATGGTGCGCCGATTCTTACGACGCGTCGTGGTATGGCCGCCTACGCCACGAAGACTGCAACCCACGCAATGAATCGCCCACGGCCACCCGCAGTCTGCGCGGCGGCGGCTTCGACAGCGCGTGTGATGCTGGTCGATGCGCCTTCCGTTCTTCTGCCGATCCGTCGGAGCGGCGGCGCGACGTGGGTTTCCGCGTCGTTTACGACCTCTGAACACGAGGAAGCCAGATGCCCGACCGTCAAGAAATCGTTCTCCATGTCCAACCCGCCGGTGCGCCATCGTACCAGTCGGTACCAACGAGCGGCCAGGATCACTATCTCATCGGCCGTAACCTTAATAAGGATCGGCTTAGTGGAGTCATCCCGATCATTCTCGATGACGATCGCGTTTCGCGGCGACATTGCGTTGTTCTGTGGGACGAGGATCAGGGCTGGATGGCCCGGGATCTGAACAGTACCAACGGAACTCAGCTCAATGGTCGGGAACTGAATCGGGTCACGCCGATTGGAGATGGGGCCCGGCTGTTGATCGGCACCACCCTGATCAGGGTGGAGTTCCTCTCTGCGAGCGCGGCCCGCGATCGGAGAGCCGAAGCGGCTGCCAAGGGCAAACCGTCGGAAACTTCAGCGTTTGCCGGGAGTGACGACGCCACGTTCTGCTCCGACGGGGCGACCATCGTGGGCGGGGCCGTTGGAACAGAGGCAGACGTAGAAGCCACCATGGTTCGCCGCGTGCCAGCCGGTGCGGCCAGGCTCGGCGGGGACGATGCTACCATGGTTGGCGGTGGCGATGCCGTCAGGGCAGAAGGTGGCGATGCCACCATGGTTGGCGGTGGCGATGGCGGCGGGGTAACGGTGTTCTCCGCTGCCGCCGGATCCTTGCCACGGCAACCGGGTGGTCCCTCGGCACCACAAGCGGACACTGCCGCTACCATGGTGGCGAGTGCCAAAGACGCGGGTACTCTGTTGGCGGGGGCAACTTCGCGGGCCAAGCCCGTTGCGCCGCCGCCCCCTGGAACTCCGCCGGGGGAGAGACGTTCAAGAGCTGGAAATGGGCAGGCGCCAGTACAGGCTCCCGCTTCCAGGACCGCCGCCGTCGTCGCGGCTCCCACGCCTTCCCAGGGTGAGCTTGGCCCTACGCCACGCATCATGCGCGATGTGGTGGATCGGAATCTCATTGATATTACCAAGGTCGGAACCCTGGTCGATGCCGCGCGTCACAACGGTACGACGATCTTTCGCGCACTTGCCGACGATGCCGGGATCCGGTTCAAGGACGAGATTTTCGACGTGGTGGCGGAAAAGACGGGGGTGGAGTTCATCAAGTCCGATACGGTGTTGAGCAGCATGGTTCAACGCGTGTCCTGGCTGGAACTTGACCTGGCGCGCTCCATGGGCGTGTTGCCTATGGTGTCGGACAATGCGGCCGAGCTTCGGTACGCGACCATTGATCCCTTCAACGTTGATCTTGGGGACTGGATCCTTGGACTGGCCCGCCGTGAAACGCCGCAGTTCGAGCGGGCGGTTCCGGTCATGATCACGTCCGAAGTTCTGGTCAACACGATCAATCGCCTGCGGGCGTTGTCGGAAAGCGCCGAAGATAACGAGATCGGCGTCGCCATCGACATCACGCTGGAAGATGAGCGGCAACTGGTTGGTCAACTGGAGAATGTCGACGTTCCAGGGATCGTCAATTTCTTCATTCACCGGGGCTTTTCTCAGGGGGCTTCGGATATTCATATCGAGCCAACCGAGACAACGCTCCTGGTGCGTAACCGGGTGGACGGCATTCTCCATGACGATTCCATGCTGCCCATGGCGCTGCATCCGGAAGTGTCCTCGCGTATCAAGATCATGTCCGGTATGGACGTTGCCGAGAAGCGCCGGCCGCAGGACGGACGTATCAGCGCGGTCGTGCGTGGCAGCCCCATTGACGTGCGTGTCTCCACCTATCCCACCGTCTATGGCGAAAAGGTGGTGATGCGTCTCCTGGACAAGAATGCCCTGCGTCCGTCGTCACAGAGCCTGGGCTTGCTGCCTGGGGATTTGCGTCTGTTGCTGGACAAGCTCGGCGCTCCCTTTGGGCTGATCATGATCAGCGGCCCCACTGGCTCGGGCAAGACGACGACGCTGTATTCGTGCCTCGGCAGCATCGACAAGACGGCCAAGAATGTGCTGACGGTGGAAGATCCGGTTGAGTACCGCCTGGCTGGCGTCCATCAGATGCAGGTCAATGACAAGATCGGCCTGACGTTCGCCTCCGGCCTTCGCACCATCCTGCGCCAGGATCCAGACGTGATCATGGTCGGTGAGTGTCGTGATTCCGAGACGGCGGGTATGGCCATTCAGGCTTCGCTCACCGGGCATATCGTGTTTTCAACAATTCACACCAATGATGCCATTGGCGTGGTCACGCGGTTGCTGGACATGGGGATTGACGCCTTTCTGGTGGCAAACGCCATCTCGCTGGCGATTGCTCAACGTCTGGTCCGCAAAATCTGCGATCGTTGCCGCACCAAGGTGATGGGCAAGCAGATCCTGCACGAGCTGCGGAGGGACGGCGTTTCCGAGGAACGGATGCAGAAACTTGGGATCGATATCGATCCTGATATCAATTACGTTCACGGTGTCGGCTGTATGCACTGCCGCAGCACCGGGTATCATGGGAGGCAGCCGGTGTTCGAGATGTTCGAGATGACCAGCGCGGCCAGAGCTTTGATCACATCCTCCAGTTTCGATTCAGACAAGCTGCGGGAACTATCGCGTGCCAATGGCATGATGACCCTCGTGGAACATGGTCTACGCCTCGTCGAAGAGGGGCTTACCACCCATGAAGAAGTCATCCGCGTTCTGGGCGAGACCGCCTGATGGGGGCGCAGTCCACAAGTCTCCTGATCTTCACCAAGCAATTCGCTGCCATGGTGCGCAGCCGGTTGCCGCTGGTGTCGGTGCTCGACAATCTCTCCGATGAAACGCCGCAGAAAAATCTGAAGGTAGTGATCGAGGATGTTGCGGAGAGCGTCAAGGGCGGCATCGACCTGGGAGATGCGCTTGAGGAGCATCCTGATTTCTTCAGTCCCATATTCATCAATGTGATCCGGGCTGGAATGCTTTCGGGCAAGCTGGCCGGTTCGCTGACCCAAATGGCCGAATATCTGGAAAATCTCGACGAGTTGCAACGCAAGATTCGTGGGGCGTTGTCGTATCCGGCGTTCATGTTTGTTGCGTTCTTTCTTGTCTTCAACGGCATGATTTTCGGCATTCTTCCGCGCTTTCAGGTGATGTATGCCAACCTGCACAAGGCTTTGCCAGCGCCAACCCAGATTTTGCTGGACGTCGGTGCGTTCTGGGCGGCCAACTGGTACTTGGTGATTGGGGGCACCGTCATCCTCATCGTGACGTTTGCCGCCTGGATCAAGACCGAGGACGGCCGTCTGGTGTGGGACAGG
>JADFXL010000245.1 GCA_015233585.1 Alphaproteobacteria bacterium
GATTCCCAAGGGCAAGCACCTCACCGTACAGGAAGGCGATTACGTGCGGCGTGGCGACTCGCTGATGGACGGCAATCCGGTGCCCCATGACATTCTGCGGGTGATGGGGGTTGAGGCTTTGGCCAACTATCTGGTCAAGGAAATTCAGGACGTTTACCGGCTCCAGGGCGTGAAGATCAACGACAAGCACATTGAAGTGATCGTGCGGCAGATGTTGCAGAAGGTCGAAATCGTCGACCCCGGTGACACCACGTTCCTGGTGGGCGAGCAGGCCGACCGCAGCGAGTTCCAGCGCGAAAACGAAAAGACGATGCTTGAAAACGGTCGAACGGCGGTCGCGGTTCCGGTTCTGCTCGGCATCACCAAGGCGTCGCTCCAGACCCACTCGTTTATCTCGGCTGCCTCGTTCCAGGAAACAACCCGGGTCCTGACCGAGGCGGCGGTGTCGGGCAAGATCGACAGCCTGATCGGGCTAAAGGAAAACGTCATCGTTGGGAGGCTGATTCCGGCGGGTACCGGCGGAATGCTGACCCGACTCCGCGCGGTTGCCAGCCAACGGGACAAGGAACTGGTCGATCAGGAACAGCCCCCTGCGGCTCTGCCGTCTGCGGAATCGGCCGCTGCGGCGGAGTAAACGTGCGAATGGGGCGGGGTATCCCGCCCCAGGCGTGCGCGGGCGGTTCGCTCGCGGAACTAAATCGATATCGGTTCATTCTTTTGCTTGACGAAGTCCGGGGCGCTGCCTAGGATGCGCACTCCGAGGGGGGCTGGTGGTAGAGATCAAACGCTCTAGACGCTGCTCAAACCTCATTAGCGAGACTGACCAAGATAGCCAGTCCGTGTGACTGGACGAAACGAAGGAACGGCCCTAGAGGCGGTCTCTGGGGCTTGTTTTAGTTGCGTGGCGTGAAACGGGGATTGTGACGGAATGCCAACCATCAACCAATTGATCCGTAAGCCGCGTCAAGCGCCGGTAAAGCGGAACAAGGTTCCTGCTCTTGATGCCTGTCCGCAGAAGCGGGGCGTATGCACGCGTGTCTACACGACCACGCCAAAGAAGCCGAACTCGGCGCTGCGCAAAGTGGCGCGCGTCCGCCTCACCAATGGGTTTGAGGTAACAACCTATATTCCTGGTGAGGGGCATAACCTCCAGGAGCACTCAGTCGTCATGCTGCGCGGCGGTCGTGTCAAGGACCTGCCCGGCGTGCGCTATCACATCATTCGCGGCACCCTGGATACGCAGGGTGTGAAAGATCGCCGTCAGCGTCGTTCCAAATACGGCGCCAAGCGTCCGAAGTAAGGAAGAATACGCCATGTCCCGTCGTCGTGCCGCAGTCAAACGAGAGTATTCCCCCGACGCCAAATATGGGGATCGGGTGGTGGCCAAGTTTATCAATTGTGTCATGGTTGACGGCAAGAAGTCCGTGGCCGAGGCGATTGTTTACGGTGCGTTCACCAATATCGAACGCAAGTCCGGTCAAAGCCCGATCAAGATGTTCCATGATGCTCTGGACAACATCAAGCCAGCGCTGGAAGTTCGCTCGCGCCGCGTCGGTGGCGCCACGTACCAGGTGCCGGTTGAGGTGCGCCCGGATCGCCGTCAGGCGCTGGCGTTCCGTTGGTTGATCGAGCAGTCCCGCAAGCGTTCCGAGGCCACGATGGTCGATCGGCTGTCGGGTGAGTTGCTGGATGCCGTCAATAATCGTGGCGGATCGGTCAAAAAACGGGAAGACACGCACAGAATGGCGGAAGCCAACAAAGCCTTCGCTCACTATCGTTGGTAATTCGTGCTGGATTAAGAGTAAACCTACATGGCTCGTCAGACACCAATCGAACGGTATCGTAACATCGGCATCATGGCTCATATTGATGCCGGCAAAACGACGACCACGGAGCGAATCCTGTACTATACGGGAAAGTCGTACAAGATTGGTGAAGTGCATGATGGCACGGCCACCATGGACTGGATGGAGCAGGAGCAGGAGCGCGGGATCACCATTACTTCGGCCGCGACGACCTGTTTCTGGCGCGATCACCGGATTAACATTATCGACACGCCGGGACACGTCGATTTCACGATCGAAGTGGAGCGTTCGTTACGAGTGCTGGATGGTGCGGTCGCCGTGTTCGACTCGGTGGCCGGCGTAGAGCCCCAATCCGAGACCGTCTGGCGCCAGGCCGACAAGTACAAGGTGCCCAGGGCGTGTTTCATCAACAAGATGGACCGCATGGGCGCTGACTTCTACCGTTGCGTGCGCATGATTGTTGACCGACTTGGCGCCGTTCCACTGGTTTTGTCGTTGCCTATCGGCGTTGAGTCCGCGTTTGTCGGCATCGTTGATCTGGTGCGCAATCACGCCGTAATCTGGAAGGACGAAAACCTCGGTGCCGAGTTTGAATTCCGCCCGATTCCCGAAGATATGGTTGAACAGGCGGCCGAGTATCGCAAGCAATTGCTGGAAACCGCAGTCGAAATGGATGACGCGGTGATGGAAGCCTATCTCGAAGGGCATGAACCCAGCGAGGCGGATCTGTTGCGCTGTATCCGCGCCGGCGCCGTCAGCATGAAGTTCGTCCCGGTGATCTGTGGATCGGCCTTCAAGAACAAAGGGGTGCAGCCGCTCCTGGACATGGTGGTGGATTTTCTGCCGTCGCCCCTGGACGTTCCCGCCGTTAAGGGGGTTCTTCCGGACAGCGATGACGAGGTTATACGCAAGAGCGACGATACCGAGCCGTTCTCCGGTTTGGCCTTCAAGATCATGAACGATCCGTTTGTGGGGTCGCTGACGTTCCTGCGCGTCTACTCCGGGGTGCTGGAAAGCGGCACTTACGTGCAGAACACCGTGAAGGACAAACGGGAACGCATTGGCCGTATGTTGCTGATGCACGCCAATACGCGGGAAGAGATCAAGGAAGGCCGCGCGGGTGATATTGTTGCCATTGTCGGGCTGAAAGATACGACAACCGGCGATACGTTGAGCGATTCAACAGCGCATGGTATTCCCCGACCCGGTCATTGAGGTTGCGGTCGAGCCGAAGACCAAGGCGGACCAGGAAAAGATGGGCTTGGCGCTGAACCGTCTGGCGGTCGAAGATCCGTCCTTCCGGGTGGCGACGGACATCGAAAGCGGGCAGACGATTATTAAGGGCATGGGCGAACTCCACCTGGAGATCATCGTCGACCGGATGAAGCGCGAGTTCAAGGTCGAGGCCAATGTCGGCGCCCCGCAAGTGGCCTACCGCGAGACCATCTCCAAGACCTACGAGTGCGACTATACCCACAAGAAGCAGACCGGCGGCTCGGGCCAGTTCGCCCGCGTCAAGATCCGCTTCGAGCCGGGGGAGAAGGGCTCGGGGTTCGTGTTCGAAAACAAGGTCATCGGCGGCTCGGTGCCGAAGGAATACGTGCCCGGCGTCGAGAAGGGCTTGAAATCGGCGATGGATAACGGCGTGCTGGCCGGGTTCCCGCTGATCGACTTCAAGGCCACCTTGATCGACGGCGCCTACCACGACGTCGACTCGTCGGTGCTGGCCTTCGAAATCGCTTCGCGCGCCGCCTTCCGCGAGGGCATCGCCAAGTCGGGGCCGAAGCTGCTGGAGCCGATGATGCGGGTCGAGGTGGTCACCCCGGAAGACTATATGGGCGACGTCATCGGCGATCTGAACAGCCGGCGCGGCCAGGTCAACGGCATGGATCAGCGCGGCAACGCCCGGGTGATCAACGCCATGGTGCCGCTGGCCAACATGTTCGGCTACGTCAACACCTTGCGCTCGATGTCGCAGGGGCGGGCCCAGTACACCATGCATTTCGACCACTATGCGGAAGTGCCTCAGAACGTGTCCGAGGAAATTCGCACCAAGATGGCCGGTTAAATAGGCCGAACGACAGGACGGAGTAGAAGACAATGGCGAAGGCGAAATTCGAGCGCACCAAGCCGCACTGCAACGTCGGCACCATCGGTCACGTCGACCATGGCAAGACTTCGCTGACGGCGGCGATCACCAAGATCCTGGCGGAAACCGGCGGGGCCACCTATACGGCCTACGACCAGATCGACAAGGCGCCGGAAGAGAAGGCGCGCGGCATCACCATCTCGACGGCCCACGTCGAGTACGAGACGTCGAACCGGCACTATGCCCATGTCGATTGCCCCGGCCA
>JADFXL010000246.1 GCA_015233585.1 Alphaproteobacteria bacterium
GGCAAACCGGGCGGTGTCGAGAACCGGTGCAACCTCCTCTTCCTCGCGGGGTTTCAGGTGGGCCAGAACGGCGTTGAAGTCGTCCATGCTGAACGGCTTGGCGAGGACATCGTTCATGCCAGCCTCGCGGCACCGAGCCAGATCATCCTTGAGGATGCTGGCGGTCAGGCCCAGGATCGGTACCTTCGCGACGGCACCAGGCAGGGAACGAATACGACGGGTGGCTTCCAGGCCGTCCATTTTCGGCATATACATGTCCATCAGCACCAGATCAAATCCGCTCTGCCGGAGCCGCTCCACCGCAGCGGCCCCATTGTCGACGATGGTGACCTCATGCCCCGCGTGTTCAAGCAGACCACCGACGACCTTCTGGTTGATCACCATGTCTTCAACCAGCAAAATGCGGCGCGGGGCCACGGTGACAACGTCCCCTTCCGGCGGGACCGTCACCGGAACGGGGAGACTGAGCGCGAATGGGATCTTGAACCAGAACGTACTGCCCCGCCCCTCGTCGCTATCAAAGCCGATGGAGCCACCCATGGCATCGACCAGACGGCGGCAGATGACCAACCCCAGTCCGGTACCCCCAAACCGGCGGGTTATCGACAGATCGCCCTGGGTAAAACTTTGGAACAGCTTGCCGCGACTGGCTTTTGGTACGCCAATGCCGGTGTCAATGACGGCAAACCGCAGGGTGACCGTGCCCTCATCGAGGGCGACGACCTCGGTTGTGACCGTGACGCCGCCGGTCTCGGTGAATTTGATGGCGTTTCCGGTCAGGTTGAGCAAAATCTGGCGCAGGTGCGCGGGATCGCCCCGAAGTAGCGGCGGCAAATCCTGGGGAAAACAGGTAGTCAGGGTCAGTTTTTTCTCTTCCGCCCGTGCCGACATCGACGCCACCGTACCCATAATCAGTGGCCGGAGGGCGAAGTCGATTAGTTCCAGTTCCAGCCTCCCGGCTTCGATCTTGGCGAAATCGAGGATGTCGTTGACGATGGCCAGAAGAGCCTGACCACTTTCGTGGGCAGTTTCGATGTATTGCCGTTTTACCGGAGACAACGGGGTTTGCAGGACCAGCGAAGTCATGCCCAGAACACCGTTGAGAGGCGTTCGGATTTCATGACTCATGGTGGCGAGGAATTCAGATTTGGCCCGGCTTCCGGCTTCGGCCGCTGCCCGCGCCAACTCCAGATCCAGGGCCAGGTGATTTTTCTCCATCATCAGACGCCCCGAAGCAATAAAGGTGCGGTTGTAATTGAGAGCCATGCTGAATAGCAACACGAGATAGATGGAGCCGATCAGACCCATCAACATCTCATGCGGACCCCCCAGCCAGGCCATCCGCAGACACATCGGCAACACGACGATGGTTGCGTAAGTGAAAAACGCTGGCAGGAACGAGGCCATGCTCAAAAGGCCCGCCGTGCCGGACATCAGAACGATCACGGTGACCAGGATCTCGGTCTCCATGATTTCGGGCCGGAGCAGCAGGAAGGAGGCGCTCCCCCATACCACCGCGCCAATGATACTTTCCACCACCGCCATTTTCGCCCAGAAATCCACGTTGGCCGCCGATGGCGTGGCGGCGTTGTAAGCCGCAACCACGTAGTGACGGATAGCGGTTCCGGCCATCACCATGGCCAGCCATATGGCCAGATCGATGCGGGGAACGGAGCGATGCCAGAAAAAGATCGTGACGACGGTGGCAACGACAAGGCCACCCAGGGAAGCCCGTCGGGTGTTGATATAGAGAATGCGGATCGACTCCGCCAATATCTCGTCGTCGATGCCGGAAGCTGCTTTGGCGACCATCACCGAAGCGCAGCAGCGATGTTGCCGCCATCCACGGTCATCACGGCCGCAGTGGTGCCGCGTGCCAGGGCAAGATGGACGAACGCCTGAGCCACATCCTGGGCCGTGATCTCGCGACCCAGCAAATTGCCGGCCATGTAGTCGTATTCCGACAGCCCCCGCGCTTTGGAACGCGAGGCGATCATGGCATCGGTCAGCAATCCGCTGCGAATGCGATCGGCGTTGACCGCGTTCGCACGGATGCCATGGCGGCCATGATCGACCGCATATTGGCGCATCAGAAACAGGGTGGCCGCTTTTGGCAAGCCATAGGGGCCGAAATCGGGACCGGGGTTGACCGCCTGCTTGGAGGTGTTGAACAGCAGACACCCGCCGGTTCCCTGATCGCGCATGATGCGGACGGCGTTTTGACACACGGTCTGGTGGGACCAGAAATTCAGCTCGAAGCTTTGACGCAGCAACGATTCCTCGACCTCGCCGATTCGGCCCTGCCAAGCGGCGCCAGCGTTGGAGACGACGATATCGACGCCACCATAAGTAGCGCACACCTGATCGAAGGCGGCACGAACCTGCGCCGCGTCGGTAACATCGCAGGCCAGCCCCAACCCTTTGATCCGGGCTGCCTGGACTTTGGCTGCCCCCTCATCGCGGTCGAGCACGGCGACGACGGCCCCGGCAGCGGTGAAGGCGGCGGTGGTCGCGGCGCCGATGCCCGATCCCCCCCCCGTTACCACCACCACATGGCGGGCCAGCGGCTTCTCGGCGGTCTTGCCCAGCTTGGCCTGTTCGAGCGACCAATATTCCATGGCGAAAGATTCAGCCTCGGTCACACTTACGAAACGGCCGACGTGCTCGGCATCGGTGATGACGGAAATGTTGGCTTCGGCAAGATCGGCGGCCACCGCCGCATCCTTGACCGAGGCCCCCAGTCCAAACAACCCGAGCCCAGGCACCAGAATGACGCGCGGTATCGGGTCGAGCGGTTGGCGGGGCGTCGCCTCAAGCGCATTGTGATGAGCGAAGCTGGCCTGGTAATCGGCGATATAGGTGTCCACCACCGCCCGTACCGCCGCACGAAAGGCGTCAAGTGCGCCCGTTGCCGGGGTTGGCACCACCAAAGGCTTGCGTTTGATGCGAATGACGTGATCGGGGGTGGCCGTTCCCCGCTGGCTGGCGGCGCAGAGTGCCTTGTCGTACCCGTAATCAAGGATTTCCCGGCTGGTACGGAAATCAAGGATCATGCGCGCGACATCCTCCGCATCGGGCCGGGACCAGCTCAAGAGCCCGCGCAGAATCGGCGCCACCTGAGCCACCGAAGCGGTAGCCGGAACAACGGTGGCCGGGACGGTCCTGCGAACAACGGCCGGTGCGGCCTTGATGCGCGTTTCCGCCAGCGTCACCATTTCGATCATGCGGTCATAGGCCTGACGGGCGCTGTCGCCAAACGTGAAGATCCCGTGTTTCAGCAGGATCAGACCTTCCGCTCCCGGATTGGCGCGGTAGATTTCGTAAGCGGCCTTGGCCAGGGCGAACCCAGGCATGATATAGGGCACCACCGCCATGCGGGAGCCATAGAGTTCCCGGCACAGTGCCGCGCCATCCGGCTGGTCGACCAGGGCCAGAACCGCGTTGGCGTGGGTGTGGTCAATAAACTTGTCCGGCAGGAAGGCGTGGAGCAAGGTCTCCACCGACGGGTTGGGGGCGGTACTGTCAAGCAGGTTGCCGCGCTGGAAATCAACCATGGCCTCGTCGGTCAGACTGTCCAGCGCCAGCAGCCGGCGCAGGGGTTCCAGCCGCACCGCCGGCAATCCCGCCGGCTCGATCCCGCCCATGTCCCAGCCGCTGCCCTTGACGCACAAAACCGGGACCGTCTCGCCCAGAAGATCGCGAACCGTGGTCTTGACGGAGGTGTTGCCTCCGACGTGCAGCACCATACGCGGATCAGAGCCAAGCAATCGGGTTGTGTAAACCCGCAGAGCCAAATCGCGGCCGATTCCCTGGGCGGCATAACGAATGACAGTAGCTTCGGCGTCGGTGTTGGACCACAGATTTTGCATAGGAATCTTCTTTCATAAATATCACGAGACTGCAATCCGCGTCTCTATTCTATTCATTTGTATGATGTCTTCCGGCAATACTGCCAAGACAGGTGGGGGCTGGAACTTGAGTGCCCCCGATCGGGCGAACCTCAACCAGATTGACGCGCAGAGCCGCGCCTTCCTCATAGAGGAACACGTCGGCGATGCAACCCTGGCCCCGATATTGCCAGATTTCCGCCGGAGGCTCTTTGCGGAGCAAGGCTGGTTTGCCCATGATCGCCACGAGAG
>JADFXL010000247.1 GCA_015233585.1 Alphaproteobacteria bacterium
CCTTGGCCGATTGTTCCGGCTCAGTAGCCATCTGCCTGGTTGCCTCCCTCCACGTAAAAAAATTCCGTTACCAACCTAATGCTTTCGCGTTCCCTGTACAACACCCCCCATAGAGGGTCTCCTATCCGAACGAGCAGGAAATGGACGAGATACCTGTCGGTACCGATTTTCCTGGTCAGTGTCTATATCCTTCTTTATGCTGGTGAACGCCGGTTGGGATGTTTGTTAGAGTTGTATTTTTTGCTGGATGAAAAGCGGAAACCGCCATGGCTGCTTCAGAGGAAAGCGCTTTGAGGCTGGAGCGCAATCGGTTTGTGAAACTGGCGTTTTGCCGCGCCGATATTTTGTTTGAGCTGGATCGCGACTTTCTTGTCGTTTTTGCCGCTGGCGCCACGGAAGCCTTGTTCGGCGTTACCCCAGAAAAGCTTGCGGGCACGTCATTTCTGGGGGTCATTTCCGTATCCCGGCGAGCGGCCATGGCAAACCTCCTGGGATCGGTCGTGAGAAGCGACCGCATCAACGACGTGGTGACGGAGTTGACGGGGCCGAAGGGTGCGACGCTTCAGGCCATGATGGCGGGATACCGCGCCCAGGAACACGACAATCATTTCTTTATCGCCATCAAGATCACGGCGCCGGCGACCCCCGTGGCCGAACCCATTCTGAATCAGGAGGCCTTCGTCGCGGCCGCAGCCGAACGCTTGAAAACGCACGTCAACGCTGGTGGGGAAGGCCAGGTCACCCTTCTCAAGATCAGGAAGTTCAAGGATCTGCTGGAGATGCTGGGCGTCAGTGATCGTTTGTCCCTGACCTCGGCCATCTGCGATGTTCTCAAAGGACACTCCCTCGGCGGCAATACCGCCGGGATGATCGGCGAGGAAAGCTTCAGCTACGCCCATACTGCGGGCATTGACACCGAAAAAGTGAATCGGGAAGTCGAGGAAGCGGCTCAGGAATACCTGCCCGACAACCGGAGCCTGGAAACCAAAGCCATGACGCTGGACGCGGACGGGGCCGGGATGACCGAGGAGCAGGTGGCCAAGGCGCTCATCCATACCATGAAACAGTTCTGCACGGCCAAATCCAAGGTTACGGCGAGTCGTCTGTCGGACTCCTTGAACGATCTCATGAACGGCACCGCCGACATCGTCAAATTCATCAAGCGCGCCTCGTCCAATAAGGAATTCGACTTGGTGTTCATGCCGGTCTGCGACCTCCGTATTGGCAAAGTACACCACTTCGAGGCCCTGTCCCGTTTCCGGGACGCGGAAAAGGCACGTACCACGTTTCAAATCATCACCCTGGCCGAAGAACTTGGACTGATTGTTGACTTCGATTACGCTGTGGCGACCAAAGCCATCGAAATGATGGATGGATTTCTGAAAACCGGCCCCATGCCTCCAATCGCGGTGAACGTGTCCAGTATTTCCCTCGGCACCCCGACTTTTGTCGAACGGCTGCACAAACGATTGGCAATAGACTCTGGACTCAATCGGCGTCTGATGTTCGAGCTTACGGAATCCGCCGAGGTCGAGGATCTCTCCGTCATCAATAAGGTCATACAAACCTTTCGGCAAAAGGGCTTTCACTTCAGCCTGGATGATTTCGGCGCGGGTTCCGCGAGCTTTGATTATCTCAACGCGCTGGAGGTGGATTCGGTCAAGTTCGATGGTCCCGTGGTCCGGCGTGCCTGCGCCAGCAAGCGGGGGCACGAATTGTTGAGCACGATGGCCAAGATGTGCTCATCGGCCGGCGTCAAGACCGTCGGTGAGATGGTCGAGGACAAAAAAATAGCCAATCAGTTGTTTTTTTCCGGTATCGACTATGGTCAGGGCTGGTACTTCGGCAAACCCGATCCCAACCCCTTCACCTTTGCCCAGAACTTCGCCGGGCAAAAATAGCGGGCGGCAACCACGATAAAGGGATCTAAATGTCCAAGTTTGCTTTCCAAAGAGCATTCCAGGAACTGACGGACGAGGAAAGCGAGGCCATAATGGTTCGTGCCCGATTGCTGGAGTTTCCGGCTGGTGCCATCATCCTGCGCGAAGGGGAACCTCAGACCCGCATCTATGTTATCCTGGATGGCGCCGTGCGGGTGCTCAGGCTGGGCCAAAATGGCACGGAAAAGGAACTTGCTGGTCCCTTGGGACCAGGGGACACTCTGGGGGAAATGTCGTTTGTCGATGACATGGGCGCGAGCGCGACACTGATTGCCGGATCGGATGTCGTCATGAAGGTCATTACGCACCAGGATGTCGATGCCCTGGCGAGTCAGAACGATACGTTCAAGGAACGGTTCTATCTTTCGCTTTTGTTCACGGTTGTTCGTCGGCTGCGGGTTCTCGACTACAAGATGGCTTTCGCGGATTAGGGGCCACCCGTCCTGGGGTTCTGTCATGGCCGATGTTCTTGCCGTTTTTGATCGTAAGGTGGTGCGGCAGCGGTGGGATCGCTCGGCGGTGCGGTTCGGTGAGCACGATTTTTTGTTTCGGGAAGTCGCCGAAAGGCTACTTGACCGGCTCGACGACATCACACGCGCGTTTCCGCTGGCGCTGGATCTTGGCTGCCAGGGCGGTGTTCTCGCCGAGACGCTGGCCGGACGGGGCGGGATCGAGACCCTGGTTCAATGTGAGTTGTCCGAAGCCCTGGCGCGGCGGGCCGCCGCCGCCGCTGTCGGACAGGGGAGCCGCCACACCACCCTGACCGTGGTTGCCGATGAGGAGGGGTTGCCATTTGCCCCCGCTACCTTCGACTTGATACTCAGCAACATGACCCTGCATTGGGTCAACGATCTGCCCGGCGCGCTGATTCAGGCACGCTGCGCCCTGAAGCCCGACGGACTGTTTTTGGCGACGCTGCTTGGAGCCGGCACCCTGACCGAGTTGCGTGGTGTTCTGGCTCAGGCCGAAATCGACAGCGAAGGTGGTCTAAGTCCAAGGGTGTCACCGTTCGCCGATGTCCGCGACGGCGCCCACCTTCTGCAACGAGCTGGCTTCGTCCTTCCGGTCGCCGATGTCGACCGTATTACGGTCAGCTATCCTGATCTGTCGCGTCTTGTGGCGGACCTGCGCGGGACCGGCGCCACCAATGCTTTGCTGGAGCGGCGCAAGACATTTACCCGAAGCACCACCCTGGCAGCGGCGGCGGCGCTTTATCAGGAGCGATTTGCTGGCCCGGATGGGCGGATTCCGGCGACGTTTGAGGTAATCACCCTCACCGGATGGACATCAGGCAAGTCAACCGGAAGAGGAAATCCAGAAGAGGAAAGCACGAGGGCCTGAGGCCCTCGTGCTCCCCATTTATTTATCTTGCAAACGGGGGAGCGCGAGGGGCCTCAGGCCCCTCGCATCTACCGCTTCACCAACGTCACCAGAAGCGGCACCAGTACCGCAGTGGCTACGCCGTTCAGCCCCATCGCCAAACCGGAAAAGGCCCCCGTCGCTTCACTCATCTGGAAGGCGCGGGCGGTGCCGATGCCATGGGAGGCAACCCCGATACCCAGCCCTCGTGCCCGCTCGTCCTTGACTCCCACAAGATCAAGCACCCAGGTCGCGGTAATCGCACCGGTAATGCCAGTCAAAATCACAAGCACGGCTGTCAGCGACGGCAACCCTCCGATACGTTCCGTGATCGCCATGGCGATGGGAGTGGTGGCCGACCTGGGCGCCAGTGACAAAATCGTGCGTTCCGATGCCCCAAGCCCCCACGCGATTCCAGCTCCCGAGACAATCGCGGTGAGCGACCCGCCCAGCAGGGCCACGAACACCGCCAGCAGCGACCCGCGCAAGGCATGGATCTGCCGATAAAGTGGAATGGCCAGCGCCACCGTCGCTGGCCCCAGCAGAAAATGGAGGAACTGTGCCCCATTGAAATAGGTCTGATAGTCAATCCCCGTCACCGTCAGAAAGGTGGCCAGAGCAAGAATGGCCAACAATACGGGATTGGCCAACGGGTTGCGCCGGCTCCACTGAAATACCGCCTCCGCCCCCCGGTAAGCGAGCAACGTCACCGTCAACCCCATGAGCGGACCGCTGGTCAGGAAGGCCCAGTCTCCCTGTAACGCAGTTCCCGTCATTTCTGGCTCGTCCCGCGTGGTGCCAGCGCCGTCATCAAGAGG
>JADFXL010000248.1 GCA_015233585.1 Alphaproteobacteria bacterium
GGGGGTGCGCCGGCTGATTCATGCCATGATAGGCGACCTGACGGCGGAGACACGGCGGCGGATCGAAGCGGCGGCGCCTGACTCGGCGGTGGCGGTGCGTGCGCTCAAGTATCCCGTTGCCGCTTTCTCCGATACCATGCGGGCCAATGATCGCGCCTTCAAGGAGTTCTTGTTTCCCAACATGTACCGCCATTACAAAGTCAACCGCATGACCAGCAAGGCGCGGCGGGTGGTGCATGACCTGTTCGGCCTTCTGGTTGCAGAGCCGCAGTTGTTGCCCGATGACTGGCGGCGGCGGTGCGACGGTGCCGGTGCGCCGCGCACAGCTCGCACCATCGCCGACTACATCGCCGGAATGACCGACCGTTTCGCTCTGGATGAACATCAACGCCTGTTTGACCCGCAAGTAAAACCATGAACGTTTTCAATTGGTACCAGAACAGAATTAAGACTTTGGTCGAGGTGGCGATGGCCGATGGCCGTCTGCCTTCGGGAATGGATCCGGCGCGGATTATCTGTGAGCCGACGCGGGAGTCCCAGCACGGGGATCTTGCCACCAATGCCGCCATGGTCCTGGCCAAGGCAGCGGGACTGAAGCCGCGTGCGCTGGCGGAAATGCTGGCGGAGGAACTGAAGCAGGATGCGGACGTGGTGGCGGTGGATGTGGCGGGGCCAGGATTCATCAACCTGAAACTGGCCGACGCCTTCTGGCGCGACCGTCTGCGGGAAATCCTGGGAGCGGGGATAGAATACGGCGCCTCGGCCATCGGACGCGGCAGCAAGGTCAACGTGGAGTTCGTCTCCGCCAATCCGACCGGCCCCATGCATGTGGGCCATGGTCGCGGGGCGGTGTTTGGTGATGCCCTGGCCTCCCTGCTGACAAAGGCGGGGTATGACGTGACGCGGGAGTATTACGTCAACGATGCCGGGGCTCAGGTGGATATTCTGGCGCGTTCTGCCTTTCTGCGGTACCGCGAGGCTCTGGGGGAGGATATCGGCCCCATGCCCGAGGGGCTTTATCCCGGCGAGTATCTGAAGCCGGTGGGCCAGGCGCTGGCCGAACGCCATGGAGACTCGCTGCTGCATCAGGCGGAGGCGGCGTGGCTGCCTTTGGTTCGCGCGTTCACCATCGAAGCGATGATGGCGATGATCCGGGAAGATCTGGCGGCGGTCGGCGTGGTTCACGACGTTTTTTCCTCGGAGCGCGCGCTGGTCGAATCGGGGCGGGTCGATGCGGCGCTGGAACTTCTGGCCGAGCGGGGTCTGGTTTATGAGGGCGTGCTGGACCCCCCCAAGGGCAAGTTGCCCGACGACTGGGAGCCTCGGCCGCAAACGCTGTTCCGTTCCACCAGCTTTGGCGACGACGTTGACCGGCCTTTCAAAAAATCCGATGGAAGCTGGACCTATTTTGCCTCCGACGCAGCTTATCATCTGGACAAATTTCGTCGTGGCTACCCGAACCTGATCGACGTGTGGGGCGCCGATCACGGCGGCTATGTCAAGCGGGTCCAGGCGGCGGTGAGGGCGTTGACCGGGGACGGGGCCACCTTGGACGTGAAGCTGTGTCAGATGGTCAACCTGCTCGAAGGCGGGGAGCCGGTGCGCATGTCGAAACGGGCGGGCACCTTCGTTACCTTGCGCGAGGTCATCGACCGCGTCGGCAAAAGCGTGGTGCGGTTCATCATGCTGACCCGCAAAAACGACGCCCATCTGGACTTCGATTTCATCAAGGTGATGGAACAGTCCCGCGACAATCCGGTGTTTTACGTGCAATATGCGCACGCGCGGGCCTCTTCGGTGCAACGCCACGCCGTGATCCTGTTTCCCGACGCGGACCTTACCCCACCGGGTCTTGCCGGTGCGCCGCTGGATCGTTTGACCAATCCGATGGAGCTTGATTTAATCAAGATGCTGGCTTCGTGGCCACGGGTGGTGGAAAGTGCGGCCCTGGCGCACGAGCCGCATCGGCTGGCCTATTATCTGTATGACCTCGCTGCACTGTTCCACGGTTTATGGCATAAAGGTAATGACGAAGCTTCTCTGCGCTTCCTGGTCCCGGCGGATACCGAACTTTCCATGGCCCGCCTTGCCCTGGTTCAGGGACTGGTGACGGTCGTGACATCCGGGCTGGCCGTTTTTGGCGTCGAGCCACTTGAGGAGATGCGGTGATGATACCTGATCGTGACGAACGCTATGGTGGCCCCCGGGATCGGGCAACCCCCGATAGTTACATCAATATCAGTCGTGAGGCTTTCCTCTCGGATGATCCCGAGGACGACGAGGAAGAGGATCATCCCAGCGTCAAACGCAGCCCGCTTGCCATCGTGATCGGTATCCTGATCGGGGTCGGGGTCGCCGGGGGGATCGGTTGGTATGCCTATAGCCGGATTATGCCCAAGACCGTACCGAAGGGATCGGAAATTCCTTTGATCAAGGCAGAGACCGACCGTATCAAGGTCAAGCCTGAAAATCCTGGCGGCATGGATGTACCCAACCGTGACAAGCTGATCTACCAGCAGATGGGCGAGGGTAACTTGCCGCCAGAAGAGGAACGGCTGTTGCCAGCCGCCGAATCGCCACTGAAACCGCCCGAAGCCAAGGTGCCGCCGCCGCTGGTAGCGGTGCCGGCGCCGGCTTCGCCGGCGCGGGTCGCTGAAACCGTTCCGCCCGTGGTCAAGGCGAACGAAGCGCCGCTATCTCATCGTTCGGTGGGCACCGCGCCGCTGGAAAACGGGGGCGTGTCGGTACCGGTTCCTCCGCTAAGGACGGCCGTGCCACCTGTCGCCGCTTCCACTCCCATGGCCATCGCGCCCCTGGTGGCCCCGATTGGCGTTGCTCCCGTGCCGCCTCCCATGGCTCCGGTCACGGTCGCATCCCACCACGCCCCGGCCGCAGAGACGCAGGCGACCGAGGCCCAGCATTCCGCACCCAGCGCCGCAGCCACCAAGCCACATC
This sequence comes from Alphaproteobacteria bacterium, assembly GCA_015233585.1. Classification (GTDB taxonomy): domain Bacteria; phylum Pseudomonadota; class Alphaproteobacteria; order Rhodospirillales; family Rhodospirillaceae; genus JADFXL01. The sequence goes on from JADFXL010000248.1 coordinate 2,956, forward strand.
CCCCGGCCAAGGTTGCCAATGTTCCCGCGCCCGCGCCCGCGCCCGTGGCGCCTCCCGCCAAGGGTGGGGCGGACCTTGCCGGGGTGAAGGTGCAGCTAGGTTCATTGCGCGCCGCCGATCTCGCCGAAAAAACCTGGGAACATATGGCTTCCAGGAACGGCGATCTGCTCGGCGGCTTGAAGCATAAGGTTGTGCAGGTCGATCTTGGGGAAAAGGGAATTTACTACCGTATTTATGCCGGGCCGTTGTCCGATGTCGATGCGGCGAAGACGCTGTGCTCTGGTCTTGAGCAACGTAAAATAGGATGCATGATTGTCAAAAAATAGCTCGCAGCCTGCGGCGGTCATTTTCGGCTGCTCGGGCCTGGTGCTGAGTGACGAAGAGAAACGCTTCTTTGCCGCCAGCAATCCGCTCGGGTTCATCCTGTTTGGGCGCAACATCGGCACGCCCGAGCAGGTACGGGCTCTGGTAAACGATCTGCGTGCAACGGTGGAGCGCGCCGATGCCCCTGTGCTGATCGATCAGGAGGGGGGGCGGGTCCAGCGGCTGGGGCCGCCGCATTGGCGTAAGGTTCCACCCGCCGCCGTGTTTGCCGATCTGGTCGCCGCCGGTAAGGCCCGTGGTCTGGCTGGCGCGCGTCTCAACGCACGACTGCTGGCCGAAGATCTGCGGAATCTCGGCATTGACGTGAACGGTGCGCCGGTGCTGGATGTGCCGGTAGAGGGGGCTCACGATATCATCGGCGACCGTGCCTATGGCCGCAGTCCCGAGAGGGTGGCGCCGCTTGGCCGTGCCATGTGTGACGGACTGCTGGATGGGGGAGTGCTGCCGGTAATCAAGCATATTCCCGGCCATGGTCGCGCGCTTTCCGACAGTCATCTCGACCTGCCGGTGGTGGATGCGCCGGCCTCGGTGCTAGAGGAAACGGATTTCGCGCCGTTTCGGGCGTTGCGGGACGCGCCGTGGGCCATGACGGCACATGTGGTTTATCTTGCGCTCGACCCCGAGCGTCCGGCAACCTTGTCACCTTTCGTCGTCAAGACAGTGATCCGCGAACGCATCGGATTTGACGGCCTGTTGTTGACCGATGACCTGTCGATGCGGGCGTTGAGTGGTTCTTTTGGCGAACGCACGCGGCTGGCTTTGGCTGCG
>JADFXL010000249.1 GCA_015233585.1 Alphaproteobacteria bacterium
GCGGGATGCCTGAAATTCCCGTTCGTCCTGTCGCAATGCGAGGGAATGTGAGAAACCACCTGCGACTCCTGGCATTGGTAATGCCCTTTGTTTTCGCGCAAAATCTGCCGGCACACGCAGATCTGGATGCGGGGTTGCGCGCGGTTCGAATCCAGGATTTTTCCACGGCGATGTCCCACCTCTTGCCGCTTGCCAATGCGGGCAATCCGACGGCTCAGTACGAGGTGGGCGTGCTGTACAGCAATGGCGACGGTGTGCCGCAGGATTTGAGCGAGGCCGCCAAATGGTTCCGTCTGGCGGAAGGGCACGGCGACCTTGAGGCCAAGAACGCGCTTGCCTTTCTTGAAGCATTGGGGATTCACGAACCACCACCACCACCACCACCACCACCACCAGTCGCGCCCGCAGGCAATACGCCTCAATCTTCCAGTCCGGCTCCAGACGCGCTTCCCGGCTCGGCGCCTTCGGCACCCGGGCCTCATGCGATGATTCAGATTGCCTCGGTGCAGTCAGAAGCGGTTGCCATCAAGGAATGGCACCGTTTGCAAAAGCGCCACTCCGACGAACTGAGCGCCGTAAATCCCTCCGTGGAACCTTTCACGTTACGCAACAAAGAGGTTCTCTATCGGGTGATGGCGGGGCCATTCGACATCGAATCCGCCCGCGCCGCCTGCGTCAAATTGCGGGAAAAGGGCGACACCTGTCTGGTTGTCCGCCGGGATTAGGCCATGCCGAAGGTTGATTTGGTGTCTGTGTAACCATTTGTTGTCGTGCAGCGTAACGCTATGAGAGGGGGCCGATCTGATGCAGATTGCCATACCGAAGGAACGGCGGGATCATGAGTTGAGGGTGTCGGCATCGCCCGACACCGTCAAGAAATTCGTCGGACTCGGCTTTGACGTGATCGTCGAGACCGGGGCCGGCGATGGCGCCAGCTTCACCGATGAGGCCTTCTCGGCAGCGGGAGCGCACATCGCCGAAGATGCCGCAGCCACTCTGAAAAACGCAGATATCGTTCTAAAAATCCAGCGGCCGCTAACCGCCGCCGAGGGCACCGACGAAATCGCTCTGCTGAAAAAGGGTGCGATTCTGATCGCCGGGCTTGCGGCTCTCACCAACCGGGCCGATGTCGAAGTCTATGCCGCCGCTGGTATCACCGCGTTTGCCATGGAGTTGATGCCTCGCATCTCGCGTGCGCAAAGCATGGACATCCTGTCCTCGCAAAGCAACCTTGCCGGATACAAGGCGGTGGTCGACGCGGCCGCCGCCTTTTCGCGCGCGCTGCCCATGATGATGACGGCGGCCGGAACCGTGGCACCCGCCAAGGTGCTGGTGCTGGGGGCGGGGGTTGCCGGGCTTCAGGCCATCGCCACCGCCAAGCGCCTGGGGGCGATCGTCTTTGCGTTCGACGTTCGCGCGGCGGTGAAGGAACAGGTCGAGTCGTTGGGCGGCAAGTTCATCGTGGTCGATGAAGCCGCCATGAAACAGGCTGAAACCAAAGGCGGCTACGCCAAGGAAATGGACGAAGATTTCAAGAAAAAACAGGCCGCTGCGATTCATGAGACCTTGAAGAAAACCGATATCGCCATATCCACCGCGCTCATTCCCGGTCGCCCGGCCCCGGTGCTCATTACCGAGGAGATGGTCAAAGACATGCGGCCAGGCTCGGTGATCGTCGATCTGGCGGTCGAAGCCGGTGGCAACTGTCCCTTGAGCGAGTTCGGCAAGACCGTGGTCAAGCACGGCGTCAAGCTGATCGGGCCAGCCAATCTGCCGTCCACCATCAGCACCGACGCCAGTTCGCTGTTTGCCAAAAATCTGCTTAATTTCCTGACGCCCATGGTCGACAAGCAGAGCAAGACCCTGAAAATCGACTGGGCCGACGATACGGTCAAGGGCACCTGCGTCACCCATGAGGGCAAGGTCGTGCATCCGGCGCTGGCCGGGGAAGGAGGAAAGTGATGGACCCAGTGATTCAGGGCGCCAGCCGTCTGGCCGAGCAGGCGGCGGCGCTGGCTGCCAACGCCAAAATCCTGGCCGCTCAGGCGACGGCGGCGGGGCATTCCGCCGCGGATGCGGGTGGGGCGCATGAAGGCGCGTTTCTGTCATTGTTGACCGTCTTCGTGCTGGCCTGTTTTGTTGGTTATTACGTGGTATGGCGAGTCACTCCGGCGCTGCACTCGCCGCTGATGGCGGTCACCAACGCCATTTCGTCGGTTATCATTGTCGGCGCGCTGCTGGCGGCGGGACCGGCCGATTTCGGCGTCTCGAAAACGCTGGGATTCTTCGCCGTGATTCTGGCGTCGGTGAACATCTTCGGCGGGTTCATCGTGACCCAGCGTATGTTGGCGATGTTCAAGAAAAAGGTCAGATAGGGGGTCAAGATGACTGCTGCAAGCGCAACCACACTCGCCTATCTGATCGCCTCCGTCTGTTTCATCATGGCTTTGCGCGGGCTGTCCAGCCCGGAGACCGCCCGCAACGGCAATATGTTCGGCATTGCCGGGATGGTACTCGCCGTCATCACCACGCTGATGTCGCCGGTGGTCTCCAGCTATGTCTGGATCGTGATTGCCATTGTCATTGGCGGCTCGGCGGGCACCATCATCGCCAAAAAGATCGAGATGACCGCGTTGCCCCAACTGGTTGCCGCATTCCACAGCCTGGTCGGCATGGCGGCGGTGCTGGTGGCCGGAGCGGCCCTGTTCACGCCGGAAGCTTATGGCATCGGCAGCGCCGGCCATATCCATGGCGGCAGTCTGGTGGAGATGTCGCTGGGTACGGCCGTCGGTGCCATTACCTTCTCGGGTTCGGTGGTCGCGTTCGGCAAGCTCCAGGGATTGATAACCGGCAAGCCGCTGGTTTTTCCCATGCAGCACCAGATCAACGCCGCTCTGGGTATCGCCCTGGTGCTGCTGATCGTCTGGTTCGCCAGTTCGGAGTCCTATGCGGCGTTTTTCCTGCTGACCCTGCTGGCGTTTGCGCTCGGCTTCCTGTTGATCCTGCCCATTGGCGGAGCTGACATGCCGGTGGTTATTTCGATGCTCAACTCCTATTCGGGGTGGGCTGCTTGTGGCATCGGCTTCACCCTGGCCAATAGCCTGCTGATCGTTACCGGCGCACTGGTTGGTTCTTCGGGTGCGATTCTGTCCTACATCATGTGCAAGGGCATGAACCGCTCCATCTTCAACGTCATTCTGGGCGGCTTCGGCGGGGAGACAGCCGCTGGCGCCGCAGGGGGACCCGCGGGGGACCGAACCGTCAAGTCGGGTTCGGCCGACGATGCCGCCTTCATCATGAAAAACGCCGCCAAGGTCATCATCGTACCCGGCTATGGCATGGCCGTGGCCCAGGCCCAACATGCCCTGCGCGAGATGGCCGATCTGCTGAAGCGGGAAGGCGTCGAGGTCAAGTACGCCATCCACCCCGTCGCCGGCCGGATGCCCGGCCACATGAATGTGCTGCTGGCCGAAGCCAACGTCCCATACGATGAAGTATTTGAACTCGACGAAATCAATCACGAATTTTCCACCGCCGACGCCGTCTATGTCATCGGCGCCAACGACGTGACCAACCCATCGGCCAAAACCGATCCTTCCAGCCCGATCTTCGGAATGCCCATTCTCGACGTGGAGAAGGCCAAGACCGTATTGTTCGTCAAACGCTCCATGGCGTCCGGCTATGCCGGAGTCGACAATCCGCTGTTCTTCGGCCCCAATACCATGATGCTGTTTGGGGATGCCAAGAAGATGACGGAACAGATTGTTCAGGCGTTGGGGTGAGTATTGGGGGATAAGTATTGAGCTGCACCCCAAACCCGCTTGGAGCGTCATGCCAAAGGCGTGCCTACGGCACGATGCCCCAACCCCCCATTTTTATTAATTGAAACAAAGGGGGTTCGGGGCATCGCCCCGAGCAGGGCCGGGGCGGCAGCCCCGTGATCATTGATTTCCGGGGGGGCTAATTAATCCGCCCCGCGATGACCTCGGCCGCCTCCGCCAGCGAGTCGACCACATGGTCGGGATTGACCTTGCCGCGCTGTTCCTCCTTGGCGCCATAGCCGGTGCGGACCAGAATGGTGGTAGCGCCGAATTGCTGT
>JADFXL010000024.1 GCA_015233585.1 Alphaproteobacteria bacterium
AGTGGATGAGGCCGAAGAACTCGCGCCGGGTGGTGGGACTGTCGCGGAAAGCGCCCAGCATCTTGCTGGTCACCATGGTCACCCCCGGCTTGTGGACGCCGCGGGTGGTCATGCACTGGTGCGCCGCCTCGATCACCACCGCGACGCCCTTTGGCTGCAACACCTCGTTGATGGTGTTGGCGATCTGTGCGGTAAGTTTCTCCTGGATCTGGAGCCGGTGGGCATAGACCTCGACCAGCCGCGCCAGCTTGGAGATGCCGACCACGCGGCGATCGGGCAGATAGGCGACGTGGGCCTTGCCGATGATCGGCGCCAGGTGGTGTTCGCAATGGGATTCAAACCGGATGTCACGCAGCGCCACGACCTCGTCATAGCCATCAACCTCCTCAAAGGTGCGGCGCAGAATTTCCACCGGATCCTGGCCATAGCCGGAGAAATACTCATCAAACGCGCGGGCGACCCGTTTTGGCGTGTCCAGCAGTCCTTCCCGTGCCGGATCGTCGCCGGCCCAGAGAATCAGCGTTCGCACGGCTGCTTCGGCCTGTTCGCGACTGGGACGGACGGGAGAACCGGGAGGGGGAATGGTCAATGCAAAGCTCCTATTCCGTCCATTGGGCCGTCAATTGGGGAGCGAGGTCTCATGGGGGCTATCGAGGGAAAATGCTGGAATTTGCACGTCAAGATGGGAGCCATCCGGGCGCACCATTTCATAGCTGCCGTTCATGATCCCCGAGGGGGTCGGCAGTGGGGTGCCGCTGGAATACTCAAAGATTTCGCCCGGTTTCAACACGGGCTGCTCGCCGATCACGCCAACGCCGCGAACCTCCTGCACCCGCCCGAAAGCGTCGGTGATGCGCCAGTGGCGGCGAATCAGTTGCACGGTGACATCCGACAGGTTCTCGATCTGGATCTTGTACGCCCATACGTAATGGTTGTTATCAGGGGATGACTGCGCAGCCAGGTAGAATGGGTTCACCGTCACCTTGATATCATGGGTCGTTTCGGTATACATGGGTACCGGGTCCGGGGCTTCGCGTTGATCTGGAATTCCTGCTGTCTGGCGGCAATGATACGGAATGCCGGAAGCTTTTGTCCAGTACGCTGGTGCTGTCTTTGGCGTCGCCAGTGGGCTGCCGCCCACGCCCGCTCGGGGAAACATTCCCCGATCCCCTTGTTTTTTAATAAAAAGGAGGTTTGGAGCACCGCTCCAAGCGGGTTCGGGCGGCAGCCCGACCGATGCGCCCCCGATCACGCCGTAAGGGCCTCTCCCAGATCTTCGATCAGATCGGCGACATCCTCCAGTCCCACCGACAGGCGCACCAGTTCCTCCGTAATGCCCTGGCGCGCTTTTTCATCCGCCGACAATCGTTGGTGGGTTGTCGTAAGGGGGTGGGTAATCAGCGACTTGGCATCGCCCAGATTGTTGGAGATATCAATCAGGCGCAGCGCATCAAGAAAGCGATACGTCCGCTCGCGCGGGTTTTCCGGCGGCGGCACGGCGATTTCAAAGGCGATGACGCTGCCGCCGTGGCTCATCTGCCGCATGGCCAGTTCGTGCTGGGGGTGGCTGGGCAGGCCGGGGTAGAACACCCGCGCAATCGCCGGATGCGCTTCCAGGAACCGGGCCACCGCCAGAGCGTTTTCACAATGGCGCTCCATACGCAAATCCAGGGTTTCCAGTCCCTTCAGGTGCACCCAGGCATTGAACGGACTTAAGGCCGGGCCGGTCTGGCGCAGGAACATGGCCAGTTTCTCGTCCATCCACACCTGATCCTTGACCAGCACCGCGCCGCCCAGGGTGCGGCCCTGGCCGTCGATATGCTTGGTCGCCGAATAACAGACCACATCGGCGCCAAGGGTCAGCGGATGCTGCAAGATCGGCGAGGCCAGAACATTGTCCACGATCACCAGCGCGCCGGCCTGGTGCGCCAGCTCGCACACTTTGGGCAGATCGACAATCTGCAAGGTGGGATTGGAGGGGGTCTCCAGGAACACGGCGGCCGTGGGCACGGCCAGCGCCGCCGCCCACTGGTCCAGGTCGGTGCCATCGACCAGGACCGAGGTAATGCCGAACCGGGGCAGATAATCGGCAACGATATAGGCGCACGAGCTGAACAGCGCCCGTGACGACACCACCCGGTCGCCGGTCTTCAACATGCACATCAGGGCGGCGAACACGGCGGCCATGCCTGAGGCGGTGGCGCGGCAATCGACGGCCCCTTCTTCCATCCCGGTCAGCCGGACCTCGAAGGTGCGGATGGTCGGGTTCTTGAACCGCGAATAGACATAGCGGTTTCGTCGGCCATCAAACGACTCCTCGGCTTCCTCCGCGCTGTCATAGACATAGCCCGAGGTCAGATACAGCGCCTCGGCGGTCTCGCAGAATTTCGAGCGGTCCAGTCCGCCGCGAACCTGGCGGGTACGCAAGCGCCTTGAGCGTTGGGGATCATCTGCCATAATTGACTCCCTGGCCAGATCGGAATATTGAGGCCGGAATTGTGTTATCGAAACAAAAGGAAACAGGTTCAGATAAAACCCCATCCCGCTCCGGGTCAAGGGGCTATACTTTATTTCGTGGCGGAACCGGGCGTTTTTCCCGCGCGGGATGAAACCAGTGCGGGTATGATAGGGCTGGGGCTGAAGAAAGGATAGAAGGGATGGGCTTCCTCAGAGGGGTTCTGGCGATCGTCGGTCTGTTCCTGATAGGGATCGGGGGAATAAGTTACTGGCGGTTCAACGCCGCCGCCCGGCTTGACCCGCAAGCGGGAGCCACCTATGCCACGTTCGCAAAGGATCTGTGGCGCGGCGGCAACCCTGTCGAGTCCATGGTTCACTCGGTGCGGGTGAAAGACGGCATCAGCGCCGATGTCGCCACGGCCGCGTTGAAAGCCCAGGCCCAATCTCACAACCTTTCGTTCCTTGACGAGCCGCCGCCCCAGGTCCCGCCACCTCAGGCGGCAACCCCGACAACGCCACCCCAGGTGGCAATCCCGACAACGCCACCCCAGGTGGCAATCCCGACAACGCCACCCCAGGCGGCAGCCTCCCGCCGCATCCACGACTTTACCTTCGGCGACGCCCAGTTGAGTCAGCGGCTTGCGGCATGGAACAGCGCCTACGCCGTGTTTCTGCCCTGCCGGGTCAGTCTGGTTGAGGACGAGGCCCGGCATCTGTGGTTTCACGCCGTGAACCTCGATCCGCTGATTCACGGTGGCCGGTCCATGCCGCCCGACCTGCGCCAGGACATGCAACGGATGTGGGACCAGATCCGGATCATCATGGATCTTGCCGCCAAGGGGGCGGCTTAGGCAATATGGTTGGCGTCCCCCCTGCAGGCAAGGGCGGCAGCCTCATAGACGAGTTTAGGAACGGGATATGGCAACGGACAACAAGTTTCAGAAAATCGGCGTGAGTGTCTGGTTCCTGGTCGCGGCGGTTCTTTGGTCGGCGACGGGATCGGCGGCGGAACCCAAGGCATCCGCAGATCTGCACAAGATCAGGCACATCGTTGTCATCTACATGGAAAATCGCAGCTTCGATAACCTTTATGGCCTGTTTCCCGGCGCCAATGGCCTGTCCCGGGCTGGCGCGGCCGCCACCCAGGTGGAGAAGGACGGCACACCCTACAAGACCCTGCCGCCGGTGCTGGACATCCAGGTCAATCCGCCGGTGGTCGATACCCGCTTTCCGCTCCAGCTCCCCAATGCCCCGTTCCGCATCGACCAATACGTACCCGCAGACCAGGCCCACGGCGATCTGGTGCATAATTTCTATAACGAGCAAATGCAGATCGATGGCGGGAAGATGGACAAGTATGTGGCCTGGAGCAATGCCGGAGCCATGACCATGGGCTATTATGACGGCAGCCAGTCCCTGTTGTGGCGTTACGCTCAGAAATACACCCTGGCCGACAACTTCTTCCACGCCTCGTTCGGCGGTTCGTTCTCGAACCATTTCTGGATGGTGTGCGCCTGTATGCCGCGTTATGAGAACGCGCCGCCCGACATGGTCAGCGAGCTGGACGCCAAAGGCCTGCCGGTCAAGGAGCGGCAGATCACCCCCGATGGCTACGCGGTCAACACCACCCAGTCGGTGCATATGCCGCATAGTTCCGCCATCACCGACCCCCGCCGCCTGCTGCCGCCACAAAAAGGCGACACCATCGGCGACCGGTTGACGGCCAAGGGGGTCACCTGGGCGTGGTATTCCGGCGGCTGGAACGATGCGATCAAAGGCAAGCCGGACCCCTCGTTCCAGTTCCACCACCAGCCGCTGGCCTATTTCGAGCAATTCGCCGACGGCACCGCCAAAAGACGGCGGCACCTCCGGGACGGGGCGGACCTGAACGCCGACATCGCCAACGGGCGGCTGCCCAAGGTGGTGTTCTTCAAGCCCCTCGGATCGGAAAACCAGCATCCCGGCTATGCCACCGTCGCCAAGGGCGACGAGGTGGCCGCCAACCTGATCGAGCGGATCAGAAAAAGCCGGTACTGGCACGAGACGGCCATCATCCTCACCTATGACGAGAATGGCGGCCTGTGGGACCATGTGGCCCCGCCGAAGGTCGACCGCTGGGGACCGGGTACGCGCGTCCCAACCCTCATCATTTCGCCTTATGCCAAAAAAGGCTATATTGATCACACGCTTTACGATACGACTTCCATACTGAAATTCATCGAACACCGTTTTGATCTGGCCCCGCTGGGCACGCGCGATGCTGCCGCCAACGACCTGACCAACGCCTTCACCTTTTCGTCGGGACAGCCATGACGGCACAACCGGATCCGTTGAAGATCAATCCGCCAAAGAGTCAGGTTCCCCCCTCCGCCGGCCAGCAACCCGCGCCGTCCGGCGTCGAATATATTCCGGTCTTCGACACCGGGGAGCAAGCCTTCACCACCTGGTACTGCCGGCCGAAACGGGTCAAGGCCGACGGCACCCTCGTGGCCGAGGACATCCTCCTCAGCGAGGGGCTGGAAGATCGGGCCGTGAACGAAAAACTGGTCAGCACCAACATGATACGCACCCTGGACGGCGCGGTCTCCCTGGGGCGCAGGCTGTTCAACAGGGGCGAGGCCGCCGCCACCATCCTTGTTCCCATCAACGGCATGGCGCTCACCCGCAAGGAGATCGTTGGCGCCTTTACCAACGCCTGCCGCCGGATTGAGGACGAGATCAAGGCGATGCTGATATTCGAGGTCACCAACATCGCCGACACGGTACGCATGTCGTATCTTGACGACATTGCGATTATTCTTTTTCTGTTCTGCCGGGGCTACATCGGGCGCATATCGCCCAAAATAACGGACCTCAGGATTTTCGGCACCTGCAACTATCATGGCGTCAGCCTGCCCCTGATGGACAAACCCTGGCCAGCCGCCACGGTCAATCCTTATCTCACCAACTTCGTCGCCAACGCCCAGAGCAATCGCCTCAAAGCCTACCTCCATGGGGTCGGAACCCCCGCCATCGCCGAAATGGCCACCATCGCCGGGGTCAACTTCCTGGATGGCATCGCGATGCGGCCAAAGGTGGGGGGCTTGAGATGAACAATGTGGGCAACCGTCAAAGGGTGGGCTCTGCCCACACCCGCCAAAGGCCGGGGGCCTTTGGAAACCCATATTTTTATTAACGGGGGTTAGGGCCTGAGGCCCCAGGCAGGTATGGGGCGGCCGCCTATGCTTGCCAGCACCGTATAAAAATTGCTTCGCCGGAAAGATCTGCTAAGTTCACCGGGGCTTGAAGCCTGAGTATCAGGTGGGTCAGGGATACGGGGCGGCGTGGACTGGAACCTGTTCAAGATTGATCGGTTTGCCAAGTTGATGGCAATGGCGCTGTCGACGCAGGAAAACGAAGCCGCGTCGGCCTTGCGCATGGCCGGACGCATGTTGCGCGAGGCCGGAGGGTCGTTTGATGACATTGCCGACGTGGTTCGCCGTCCAAGTCAGCCCCTCCTGCCCTCCGTCACCCCCGCGCCGGAGCCCCCCTCCCTGGAGGAGCGTCCGGGGGATTGGGGCGCCAGCATCATGATGCAGCGACTGGCCCGTGCCGAGGCCAGGGTCAATGCGCTGACCCAGGAAAACGAGCCCTACAAAAAACAGCTCGACGACGCCATCCGCTATATTGTCGAACTGGAAGACCAGGTCGGCCGCAGCCGGGGGAGGCATTGACGTGCCGACGGCTGGCCCCTCCCTCGACGCCGGAACCTTTGTAAAGCGGCTGCTGGCGGCGTGTGGGGAGGGCCAGAACCTGGGCGATCCGCGCTCGCCCGGCACCATTGTCGCCTGGACCGTCATTTGCGAGGGGTTCGACGACGATGCTCTGAAGACCATCATCCCTACCGCCATCCGGCTTTTGTTCCGCAAATCGGATACGGCGCTGCGGCTGAAGACGGCCCGCTTGTACGAAGGGGTAAGCCTGCAGCACGAGTCCATCGCACCCTATGTCATCGCCTACCGGCGGATGCGCGCCATCAAACGCGGCGAGTTCCCCGACGCCGGGCGCCTGCTGGCCGAGACCCGGCGTGAGATGCGCGAGTTGAGTGACCGCTTTCACCAGATCCTGAACGAGGCCATCGCCCTCCAGACCCAGAACCTGGGTCTGCGCAAAGACCTGAGCGAGGCCAGGGCCGACAGCGAACGCTTCCGCAAGGAAGCCCAGCTCGCCCGCAACACGCTGGACGACGCCGCCGCGCGCGCGCTCAACAAACTGGCGCTGTCGTTGCAGAATCTTCGGGAAATCCTGGATATGCGCACCAATGACCCCAACAGCACTTTGGCCGAGTCGGCGTCCCTGACGGTGCAAAGCTATTACATGGTGCTGGAGGACCTGGGACAGGGCGACCGTGCGTTGAAGCTGACGAAACGAATTCTTGGCCACCAGTTCCCCGGCAACGGATTGTTTTAGAGCCGACACCCTAACAGAAGGCCGGTGGAAACGGGCAGCAGCCCGATGCGAACAGAGGCACTTCGCTATAATTATTCAGGATAATTAACCGAAAGTGGTAAGAACGAGGGCCTGAGGCCCTCGTGCTCCCCATTTATTATCTTATGAAGGGGGAGCGCGAGGGGCCTGAGGCCTCTCGCATCTTTATCTTCTGGTTGATTTTCCATCATGGATATTTTCTGATTTATGGGGGGCCTGGGCAGTTGCTAATTATTATAATGCCAAGGCCATGGCCGTGCTGGACAACGCCCGTTATGTGATCCATACATACAAATCATATCAACCCCCTGGAACCGTCCTGAGAGGCTGCGATGTCCACAACCGCCCAAACCCTTGGAATCCTCGTTATTGCCCTGGTCGGGCTGATCGTTTATCTCAGCGCTTACGTCCTTGGCGCGCACTTCCTGTTTTATCTGGGACTGGGGCTGGCCCCGACATTCCTGATCCTGATCCTGGTCCTGACCACGGGGCGGATGGAAGAAAACTGATCTGCCGCCGCGATTCATCCCGGCGAGGTCGCCATCCCGGTGAGGTCGCCTGAGGAGCCGGTATCCCCGGTTCAGGCGTACCTGCCGGGGTCATCTGCTGCGTGACCCGCGTTACCGCCATCCCCCCCCTGGTCCGGTCACGGCCCCGGCACGGGGCATCGTCGCACCGGATGCGCCAGGTGAAATTAGTGGAATCAGGCCTGTATGTATGCGATAAGGTGCCGCGTTTCGGGCGCCTGGTGTGAGAGGGATTATGGATAACTCCGATACAGTAGTTTCCGGGATGGAGAAATCCGCCGCCCCCAGCCCTCCGATACGTCTCATGCTTTCCGTGATTGTGCCTGTTTTCAACGAGGAAGACAACATCCCGCTTCTCTGCCGAAGCCTGTTCGAGGTGATGGAGTCTTTAGGCCAGTCGTTCGAAGTGATCGCGGTCAACGACGGCAGCAGCGATGGTTCGCTGGCGGTGTTGCGACGTGAGGCCGCTGCACGGCCTCAACTCAAGGTCGTCAACTTCCGCCGCAATTACGGCCAGACGGCGGCGATGATGGCGGGGATCGATCATGCTTCGGGCGAGGTCCTCATCTCGATCGACGCGGACTTGCAGAACGACCCGCGAGACATCCCGAAATTGCTGGAAAAAATCGCCGAAGGGTACGATGTCGTGTCGGGGTGGCGAACCAACCGGCAGGACGCGGCGATCCGGCGCAACTTTGTCAGCCGTATTGCCAATCGGGTCATCTCCAGAATATCCGGCGTCACGCTGCATGACTATGGCTGCACGCTGAAGGCCTATCATCACGATGTGATCAAGGATGTCCGCCTTTATGGCGAGATGCACCGGTTCATACCGATTTATGCGTCGTGGATGGGGGCGAAGATCTGCGAGATTCCGGTTGGTCACCATGCGCGTAAATTTGGGGTTTCCAAATACGGCCTCAGTCGTATTTTCAAAGTTATTCTCGATCTGCTGATCGTCAAGTTCCTTGACCGCCATTTCGTCAAACCGATCTACGTGTTCGGAGGCTTTGGCCTGTTCTCGCTGGTGCTGTCGATTTTGTCAGGGACGTTGGCTCTCTGGCTCAAATTCGTTAACGGCATCTCGTTTGTTCTCACACCCCTGCCACTGCTTACGGTCATGACGTTCCTCGTGGCGGCCATGTCGCTGCTGATGGGAATATTGTCCGAAATGATTGTTCGTACGTTTTATGAATCCAGTGGACGCAGTTCCTATCTGGTTCGCGAACGTATCAACTTCGGTAACGATTGATGTGTGGTATTGTTGGGTTCGTCGGCCACGGGAATGACCGCGACCTTGCCGCCATGGCGGCCCGACTGATCCACCGGGGGCCGGACGGCGACGGGTATTACACCGATGCGGAGAACGCGGTGTTTCTCGGCCATCGGCGGCTTGCCATTCTGGACCTCCAGGGCGGTCACCAGCCCATGGAGAACGAAGACGGACAGGTGCAGATCGTCTTCAACGGTGAAATCTACAATTGTGCCGAACTGCGCGAGATCCTGATCCGGGCCGGCCATGTCTTCAAGACCAGTCATTCCGATACCGAAGTTCTGGTCCACGGCTATGAGGAATGGGGCGCGGACCTGCCGTTGCGGCTCAACGGCATGTTCGCCTTTGCCATCTTCGACCGCCGTCGCCGCCGGATGTTTCTGGCCCGCGACCGTTTCGGGGAAAAGCCCCTGTTTTACGCCCAACGTAACGGGCTTCTGGTCTTTGCCAGCGAACTGGGAGCTTTGGCGGAACATCCCCGGATCGAGCGGCGCTTGAGCAACACCGCCCTGCAAAAGTATTTCGGCTACGGCTATATTCCCGCCCCCCACGCGCTCTATGAAGGCACCCGGAAACTGCCCGCCGGGCACAGCCTCGTGTATGAGATCGCCTCTGAAAATCTTTCCGTCTCCCCCTACTGGAGGTTCCGGCTGACGCCGGACGAGCGGCTTGGCGACCGCGATGAGCCGCGTCTGGTCGAGGAACTCCGGCATCTTTTGTCCGAGGCCACGCGGCGGCGGTTGTTGAGCGATGTTCCGGTGGGTGTTTTTCTGAGCGGCGGTCTTGATTCCAGTGCCGTGCTCGCGGCAGCGGTTCGCCATGTCGCGCCTTCCGAAATCAACACCTTCACCATCGGCTTTCAGGAGCCAAGCTATGACGAATCCGGGCCTGCGCGCCGGGTCGCCACCCATTTCGGAACCCGCCACCGGGAGGAAATTCTCGATCTGGAGACCGCCCGCAATCTGATGGACACGGTTCTGCCGCGCATGGACGAGCCGCTGGGGGACCCGTCCATCATCCCGACGTATATGCTGAGCCGGTTCGCCCGCCGCCACGTCACGGTGGCCCTGTCGGGGGACGGAGGCGACGAACTGTTTGCCGGCTATGATCCGATGCTGGCGCTGGCCCCGGCGGGGTATTACGCGCGGTTCATGCCGAAACCCTTGCACCGTCTGCTTCGCCACATGGCCGGCAGGATGCCGCGATCCGGCCGGAACATGAGCCTGGATTTCAAGCTCAAGCGAACGCTCATGGGCTTGTCGTATCCGGAAAAGTTGTGGGGGCCGGTGTGGATGGCGCCCCTGGACCCGGCGCAATTCGGCGAGGTGTTTGACCAGCCGATGCGGATCGAGGATGTTTACGAGGAAGCCATTACGATCTGGGAAACTTCCGGCAACGATCCCGTTGACCGGATGCTGAATTTCTTCACCCACCTTTATCTCCCGGACGACATTCTGACCAAGGTCGACCGGGCGACGATGATGTGTTCGCTGGAATCCCGGGCGATTTTCCTCGACAACGATCTGGCCGAATTCTGCCAGCGGTTACCCAACCGGTTCAAATTCCGGAATGGGGAGCGCAAGTATCTTCTGAAACGGGCGTTACACGGCATTTTGCCCGATGACATAATCAATCGGAAAAAGAAAGGGTTCGGGATGCCGGTCTCGGATTGGTTGCGAACCACCCCCCGGCAGGTGCCGATGCGACCGGTTCACGGGATCCGGGCGGACGCCGTGACGCAGCGATGGGGCCGACACCGGACCGGCCATTCCGATGAACGGCTGTTCCTGTGGAGCTGGCTCGCCTTGCAGGGGGTGCCGGGCTGGGCGAAGGTGGCGGTCTGAGGGGTTGCTGCCCAGACGATCCGACCAGATGTTGCCCAGGATGGCGAATGACTGGCGGAAGGTGGTTACCGTAATACTCCGTATCTAAAAAGGGGACTGTTGATGCTTGACAAGATAGCGCCAATGCCACGGCTCATGCTCTATACTTGTGCGGCCCACTACCGGCACGTCCTGGGCGAGATCCTTGGTCGCCAGATGAGGCAGGGCGAGGACGTGAGCGTACTGGAACGCCGCATTGAGCGTCATTTTGACATTGGCCACGCCATCGCCATGCCGCTGGCCCGCGTCGGCATTTATGCCACGATCAAGAGCCTGATCAAGCCGGGTCAGGAGGTGATCCTGTCGCCTTATACCATAGCCGATGTCATCAACATGGTGGTATGCGCAGGTGGCGTCCCGGTTTTCGCCGATATTGACCGCGAAACGTGCAACATCAGCGCCGCAGCGGTCGAGGCTCTGATAACGGAGTCCACCGGCGCGGTGCTGGTGACCCATTTTTACGGGTTGATGTGCGATATCGAGCGAATTGCCGCGGTGTGTCAGGCCAAGGGGGTCCCGCTGGTCGAGGATGCGGCGCAGTCCTTCGAGGCTCGCCAGAATGGCAAACCCGCCGGCACGTTTGGGGTTGCAGGTATCTACAGCTTCGGTATGTACAAAAACGTCAACGCGTTCTTTGGCGGCATGGTGGTCACCGGGGATGCGGACCTGGCCGGGCGCATCCGTCGTGAGATTGCGGACTGGCCGTTCCAGCCGGCCGATGGCTATGCCAAAAAAGTCTTTTCCGCCATAACGATCGATGGCGTCACCCATCCCTTGTTTTTCCGCACCCTGTTCTTCTGGCTCTTCCGCTGGGCGTTCCTCAATAACGTGGATGCCATCAACAACAAGCTGAAGATCGATATCGCCCCGGAGCTGAAACACCAGTTGCCGGAATCATACAAGATCAACATGACGCCATTGCAGGCCCGGCTGATCCTTCGCCAACTGGATGGGGTCGAGGCCATAAACCAGCAACGCATTGCCGCCGCACGGCGCTGGCATGAGGGTCTCAGTGATATCAAGGATCTGATCCTGCCGCCGCTGCGCAGTGACGGCTCGCATGTCTACTGGTATTTCCCCATCCAGTATGATCGCCGGCATGACCTGGTTGCGTTCGCGATGCGCCACTGCCGCGACATCACCGAAAGTTATCATCGCAACTGCGCGGCCCTGCCCTGTTTTGCGGAATTCGCCCGCAGTTGCCCGAATGCCCAGGCGACCGCCGACTCCTTGATCTATTTACCTGCCTATCCCCGGTATGGTGCGGACGAGATCGACAAAACCATCAAGGTGATCCGTGCGTACTTTGGCAAATGAGCCGCAGGTAGCCGTTGTCGGTTCGGGGCCTTCGGGAATAGCCTGTGCCAAGGCGCTGGTGCGCCGTGGCGTCAGGGTGGTGCTGCTGGACGTTGGGGACCAGCTTGATGCCCGGCGCCAAAGTCTGGTGGATCGGCTGGGCGCCCAGGACCACAAACAATGGTCCGCCCCGGACAGGCAGACGCTGACGGAAAACCCGACGGTCTTCGGGCGCGGCGTTCCGAAGAAGCTGGTCTTCGGGTCGGACTATATTTATGCCCGTAACGATCAACGCGCCCCCATCGTGGCGGAGCCATCGGTGGCGGCGGTGCCGACTCTGGCCTGTGGCGGCTTCAGCATGGCCTGGGGTGGCGCCATGCTGCCGACGGCGGAGTGTGACATGGTGGATTGGCCCTTCGGTCGTGCCCGGCTGGAGCCAGCCTATCGACAAGTCCTCGCCGACCTCCCGTTCTCGGCCGTACACGATGGGTTGGAATCCGAGTTTCCGTTGTACCGGGAACCGGATAGGGCGATCCGCCTGCCGCGCCAGGCGGCGGCCTTTGCCGCCGATTTCGCGCACCATCCACCGTCCGGTTCCGGCGGCGATACCATTCTCTGCGGCCAGTCCCGCCTCGCCCTCCGCGCGGCCGATGCGGCGATGGGCCAGGGCTGCCGTTATTGCGGTCTGTGCCTGAATGGCTGTGTTTACCACTCGATTCATACCTTTGACAGGGATCTGCGGCGCATGGTCGCGGACGGTTCCATCGAGTACCGCCCTGGGGTCGTGGTCCGCCATCTGGTGGAGGAGGCCACGGGGGTACGGGTCCATTGGCTGTCCCCGGCCACTCACACGGCCGGCAGTGAGAGCTTCGCGCGTCTGTTCCTGGCGGCGGGGGCGCTCAATTCGGCGCGTATCCTGCTTGAGTCCATGGGGCGCTACGACACACCGGTAACCTTTCTCGACAGCCAGAAGTTCATCGTACCGTTGGTGCGTTGGCAAAGCTCGCCCATCGAGTGGCCGGACGTGAATACCCTGCCGTCGTTGTTCCTGGAGGCCCGCCTGCCGTCGATCAGCCCGCATTGGGTGCATATGCAGGTATCTACCATGAATAACTTCGTGCTCGGCCGTTTCGGCTTGCAGGAGCCGGGAGGGACGCGCTGGCAGTGGTTGCGGTTCGGTCTGGAACGGCTGATGATCGCCTGGTGCGGCCTGCATTCGAGCCTCTCGAACGGCTTTGTCGCGTCCCTGCGCAAGGCGGACGACGACGGCCCCGGCGCCATGATCCTGACGCAGGTGCGCAATCCAGCGACGGAGCCGACCATCCATCGCACCGTTCGGCGGATGATGGCCAAAAGTCTGCGCGGTCGCACCCTGGTGCTGCCGATGGTCACGATTAGCGATATCGGCGGCGGTAACCACTTCGGCGGAGCCTTTCCC
Organism: Alphaproteobacteria bacterium; assembly: GCA_015233585.1. Taxonomy (GTDB): domain Bacteria; phylum Pseudomonadota; class Alphaproteobacteria; order Rhodospirillales; family Rhodospirillaceae; genus JADFXL01. The sequence continues at coordinate 13,342 of JADFXL010000024.1, forward strand.
ATGCGTGAAACGCCAGGTATGTTCAATCATACCGACCTGCTGGGCCGACCATCCGGGTGGGAGCGGGTGCATCTGGTGGACGGCGCCGTACTGCCTTCGATCCCGGCGACCACGGTCGCCTTGCCAATGATGGCCAACGCTTACCGAATTGCGACCGATGCCCCGATTTAACCGCACCATCCTTTTTGGCCAGGCTTTGCGCTTTCTGTTGTCCAGTGGCTTCAACACCATCCTGACCTTCATTGTCTATGAGCTGTTGCTGCCGGTTTCCGGGTATCGTCTGGCCTATCTGGCGGCTTTCATCGTTGGTCTGATTGCGACGCTCTCGATCAATATCCGCCTTGTGTTCCGTCAACAGTACAGCGTGGGGCAAGTCCTTGGGTATGGGGCTTATAATTGCGCCTATAGCGGAGTCTTCGTGACCGTCCTTGGCTTGACGGTCGAGTTGCTGAAGGTGCCAGGGGCCTGGGCGCCAGTCCTGGTTCTGATGGTCATCACGCCACCCCATTTTCTTCTGTCGCGCCTGTTGGTCACGGGCAACCGCCGCTCAAAGCGCGAAGCCAGCCTGTCGGCCAAGGACATCGCGTGCCTGGCCGAGCTGCAAGGCTCGATCCTGCCGGGTTCGTTGATATCCCGTGTCGGCCGTTCCTGTGCGGCGGCCTATTGGCGCTATGCCGATACGGCGGTCGAGGAAAGGGTCTTCGTTCGCCGCGCTGCGGACGACAGCATCGCCGCCGCCTGCTCGCTGTCTTATCATCCCGGTAGTCTGACCCGCCGGTTGGCAACGCGCACGCCGTTGGCTTTTTTCGCCGTTCGTCATATTTTGTCTCCGTGGCTCTGGCAGGCGATCTGGGAGGTGGTGGCCGGAGCGGGAACGCCTGAGATGCGACAGCTCGTGGCCCAGATGGCGGATATCCCGGAGGTCGTCATGCTCCTGACCCATCCCGGGCACCGGCGCAAGGGGCTGGCCCGGTCTCTGCTGAAGGAGGTGGAGACCCAATTGCGGCAGCAGGGCGTGCGCTGCTATTACGTCCGGGCCGAGGATGGAAAAGACGACACCTTGCAGTTTTACGGCTCCTGCGGATTCCGGTTCAACGGCAAATTCGAGGCCCACGGACTACGATACGTTATGTTGAAAAATGACCTGGACCTTATTGAGGACAGTCAGATGTGCGCAAAGATATCCCGATGACCGAAAACACCAATACCCAGAAAGCCCATTTCGAGGCGCTTCACGCCCGCTACGAGGCCCACTATTATGACAAGTGGAGCATGAAATACCGGAACGAATTTATTTATGGCCCGCTATGGGGGGATCTGGACCTCAACGGTCTCAGGATTGCCGAACTTGCGTGCGGCTCCGGCCACAACACGCTGTCGATCCTGGCCAAGGCACCACAGGCTCAGGTCGTGGGCTTCGATATCTCGGCGGCGGCGTGCCAGGATTATGCGGCCAACACCGGAATGCCCGCGTACGAGGCCGATATCACCTTGCCGTGGCAAGGCGAGACCGGTTTTGATGTCGTGTTCATCGTTGGTGGCTTGCATCACTGCGTCCGCGATCTCAGACAGGCTTTGGAGAATGTTGGCCGCATTCTCAAACCGGGGGGCCTGTTTCTGATGCAGGAGCCTAACGCCTGTTTCTTCCTGGAGAGCGCGCGTCAGTTATGGTACCGGAAGGATGGTCTGTTTGACGCCGGCAACGAAGCGGCCCTGGATATGGACGAACTGGCCCGCATCGGGGAGCCGTGGTTCAAGCCACAGCGAGTCAAATATTCCGGGGGGCCTGCCTATTTTGTCGTGTTGCAAAGCATGATCCTGCGGGTTCCCCTGGGGGTCAAGAACCTCATCTCGGCACCTTTGATCGTCTTGGAACGGCTGTGGGACAGGTTGCCAGGAAAGCATTTCCACAATACCTTTATTGCCCGTTGGGAGCGGCTGTAATTCAAGATAATCGTGACAGGGGACACGGACAATGACAATAAGCGATCAACCTGAGATCGTACCTGGTCGCCTATGTCTTGGTCGGACAGCGAAGTATGAAATCGGTGTTGGCGTCATTCTGACGGCTACCGTAATATTATTACTGGTGAGCTTTCAATATTCTGCATCAAGAGTTCTGGTTTTTTGCGATGAAGCCATTGAACTCTATCTGATGCATCGTCCAGACACCCCCTATGTTACAATGGATCATGCGGTTTTTGGGCGTCTGATGGCGCATTTTGACTGGACCGTTGTGCATTTGAAGTGGCTTAGTCTGGCCTTTCTGCTGACTTCTTTCACGGCGCTTGCGGCTGCAGCGCGACCCTGGTTTCCCCCGGAAACGCGAGAACGTCTGGCGTGGAAAAGTGCGGTGGCCCTTGGGATGCTTGGAGTATGGTTCTATTATGTCGCAGGCATGGCACAAGTCCTTAATTATTATACGATTTCGGTCTCTTTTTGTAATTTTTTCGCAGCCGTGGTGCTGGCCAGTCTGAAGACGGGGGGGGCACGTCGTGCCGTCGTTCTGTTGCTGGCCGGCTCGCTCTGTCTCGCGTTCATCTTCCTGAGCCGGATGCCGGAGGCTGCTTTTCTTCTGGTGTTTTCCGGGATGGTTTATCTGGTAGCGGGCAAACGCGTTAGCGTAACTTTAGGTTATGCGGCCCTGGTGGTCCTGACGACCGTGGCCTGGCTCGGCGTGTTTCATAGTGCCGGTTACGATTATGCCAATCACTTCAAGCTTCTTTCGGTGCTGGCAGGCGCAATAAACCAATTAAAATTCGTATTGGCTCGAAATTTATTCCAACTTATCAAGGTTTTAATTGGCGGAATGATTCTGACGTCAGGATACGGTATGTTGATCTGGCGTTTGCGCCTTCCTCATGTTTATGGATGGGGCGTGTTGTTTATGCTCGCCGTGATCTTGTTTTTTGCTATCGTGCCGAACGTCCATGATTTTATTCATGGCTATGTCGTCACGAGCGATAGTTTTCTTATGACGCCCCACGTTGACTTTGATTATCCATTCGCCCACTGGCCGCGCAGCTTTGGTGTGATGTATGGGTGCGTCGCCACGGCTCTTCTGTACGAGCGATTGCTACGCCTGCTCTCCGTTCGTTATCCGTTCTTGCGCCGGGCGTTTCCGGCGCCGGTCGATCTTGCGGCGGCGTGGCGCGAGGTCGCCAGGTTCGTATTCTTTTTCGGGATATGTCTTCTGCCATTTACCGGCTCCAATGGCGGTTTTTTTTGCGCAAAGCGTGTGTAATCTGGGGCCGTTGTTCCTGGGCATCGGCCTTTTGCTGGCAGACGATCTGCGGGCGGGGCGAATTGCGTGCTGGATGCTGCCATCCGCGGTTCTGATCCTCGCAACAACTATTTTTATCCTCAATGCCCCACAGTTGAGACAGGCACGGAGCGAGACGGTTGAACTGAACCACCCCAGCTACTTGCGCGGCCAACACGTTTCTCCGTACCTCGCGCAACTTCAGCGCGATCTGGAGATCAGATTGCAACAGGCTCGTTTCGATCCGGCCCAGGATGTCGTCGCTGTTGGCGTCAACGAATCCCTTGTGTTGACCATGTTGGTCGATGCCCCTTCCCTTGGCGCGCCGTTTACCTTCGGAGACGCGAACAGGGAGGCTCTGGGCGACGTGAGCAAAGCCTATTTATGGAATTGCGCGCTCTTCCGCCTGGGCTTGCAGCATCCGCCCCGGCGTATTTTCGGTTTGAACCTGCATACCCTGTCGCCCGCCAGCGTGGCCTGCCTCGCGCCTTATGCCAGCGCAAACGGTCAGCTTTCCTCGGAACCTGGACCGATCGCGGTCACGATCTTGAGGGAGGTCTCAAAAAATGGCGGCGGCGGGTGAGGTCACTCACCCTCAGGGTGAACGGCGGGCTACCGCCCGCACCCGTCCGGGGCCAAGCCCCGAACCCCATTTTTACTTTTAAAATCAAGAAATAAGGAGGTCTGGAGCCTCGCTCCAGGCGGGGTTTGGGGCGGCAGCCCCAAGGGTCAACCGCCGGATTCGAATTCAATTAAATCACGAATGGCCGACGATCTGGCTCTTCTGGGTTGTGCCGGAGGGCGTCGCCGGCAGGAGCGAGATCGCGCCCACCTTCAGGCCCGTGACGCTCTGGAAGTTGACGTTGAAGGTCTCGCTGACGGTCTTGCCGCCGGCGTTGGTGGCGTCCACCTCCAGGGTGAGGCTGCCGGACGCGGTGCCGGGGACGGTGCCGCTGAAGGTGTCGGTCTTGCCGTTGAAGCTTAACCAGGTGGCGGCGGCGGCGCCCTTGTTCAGGATCTGATAGGCGGTATAGGTCAGGGACTCGCCCAGCGGATCGGTGAAGGTGTTGGCGGCCAGGGCGAAGGTGACCGCCTTGCCCTGGGTCCAGGTCTGGGTGGCCGTCTGCACCGTCACCTTTGGCGCGGGAGGCAGCGGGGTCTGGACCGAAAAGGTCTCGGGGGTCGAGAGGCCGCTGGTGTCCTGCGCCGTTACCTGAAGATTGAGGCCGGAGACGCCGGCGGGCACGAGGCCGGTGAAGGTATTGGTCCTGGCGTTGAAGCTGAGCCAGCTTGGCAGCGCCGCGCCGCCGGTCTGTGCCGCGGTATAGGTCATGGCCTGCCCCTGGGGGTCGGTGAAGGTGCCCGCCGGCAGGGCAAAGCTGATGGACTGGCCCTGTGACCAGGTCTGGCTGGCGGTCTGCGCCGAGATCTTTGGTGCGGCGAGCGCCGCCGGGGTCTTGACCGCGAAGGTTTCGGAAACGGTAAGGCCGCTGAAATCCTTGGCGGTCACCTGAACGGTAAGGCCGGCGGCGCCCGTGGGCACCGTGCCGGTAAACGTCTCGGTGGCGGCGTTGAAGCTGAGCCAGCCCGGCAGCGCCGCGCCGCCTGACAGCGTGGCGGTATAGGTCAGGGCCTGCCCCTGGGGATCGGTGAAGGTGTTGGCGGCCAGGGCGAATTTGACCGTCTGGCCCTGTGTCCAGGTCTGGTTGGCGGTCTGGGCCGTGACGGTGGGAGCCACCAGCGGTACGGTGACATTGAAGGCTTCCGAGGCCGCAAGGCCGGAGGTGTCGGTGGCGGTGACCTTGAGGGACAGGCTGGCCGCTCCGGCGGGGACGGTGCCGGTAAACGTCTCGGTGGCGGTGTTGAAGCTGAGCCAGCCTGGCAGCGCCGCACCGCTGGACTGGGCGGCGGTGTAGCTCAGGGCCTGCCCCTGGGGATCGGTGAAGGTGTTGGCGGCCAGGGCGAACCTGACGGTCTGCCCTTGGGTCCAGGTCTGGTTGGCGGTCTGGGCCGTGACCGTGGGGGGCGCGATCTTTACCGCAGCCGGCGGGGCCTGTTTGCCGGACAGAACGACGGACACGGCCTGCCAGTCGCCCCAGTAACTGCCGTTATAGGCCCGCACGTCGATGGTGGTGCTCCCGGCGACGGTCCCGGTCAGGAACGTGGCGGTGCTCAGCGCGCTGGCGTTGAAGGTGATGGCGGTGGCGGCGGTGATGGCGGACTGGGTGACGCCGCTGATGGAAAAGGTGCAGCTCGCGGCGGTGTCGTAGATCTGGTACTGGGTGATGGCCTGGGTCGCCAGCGGGTTGACGGCCGAGAACATCGGGGCGAGGGCGGCGCTGGCTTTGGCGCCGATGGTGACGGAGCTGGCCGTGGGGGTGATGACCGGCGCGTCCAGTTCATAGATGACGGCCTGGGAGCCGTCGGTACCCGCGAATTCCTGGCTGGCCGAGTGGGCGGCGGCGATGATGATGTCGTTGGCCGAGCCGTCGTTGGCCGCGTTGGTGACCACGCCTTTGCTGTTCGTGTAGATGATGTTGTCGATGAGCTGGGCATTGCTGCCCGAGCCGGAGACGACGGTGGTGATATGGCCCGCGCCGCCCCCCGTGCCAAAGCAGACGATCTCGCCCGCCGTAACCTGCTGCCACCAGTTCGACCCGGCACTTTTGGTCGGGCCGTCATAGGCAACGATCCATTCGCCGTTGGCCGTGCCGGAGAGGCCAACGGCGGTGCTGCTCATGGGGAGCGAGGCCCCTGCCTCGGCCGCGATATTGCTGGCCAGAACCCAGCAGCCGTTCTGGTTCCAGGCCTTGCCGACGAAACTGGCGGCGGCCGCACAGACGGAACTCGCCGTGGCCTGGGTTGGCACCGGCCCGGCAAAGTTCGGCTGGGTCACCACCGACACGGTGCCCCCATACGAAAAGTACTGCGGGTTCTGGCTTAGGGTGTACGGGTCGTTGACATAGGCGTTGGCATCCGGGAGGTAATTGGTGCCGAAGATCGACAGACTGACGTTTTCGTTGGTGTTGGCCGATGCCGTATAGGTCAGGCCGGCAAGGTTACCGTAGGTGGCATTGGTGTACTGGCCGGTGGCAGCGTTGTAGGTAAAGACGATGCCCACCGAATTGCCGTCGGTATCATTGGGCACGCGGGTGAAATTCTGGGTGACGCCGTTGCCGCTGAGGTTTCCCATGACGCCGGTGTTGGCGGCCGTGTACTCGCTGCGGTCCAGGCCCGAGACGATCAGGTAGGCCGGATTCGACGGCGACGGGGTGATGTTGAACAAGGAGATCAGGCGGACCTGCTGTCCCGGCTTGACCACATCGGAACCCACACTCGGCGAGATACTCATGGTTGCTGCCCTCATGCCAGAAAAACTGCCATTATACCATTTTCCCATGGTACCATAAATATGGTGGAGATCCCAGGTTAATTCAGGAAGGTTCGGGGGCGGTTGCATTTGAAAAGCGTGGGCGCTGCCCACACCTGCCAAAGGCCGGGGGCCTTTGGAAACCCATTCATGGGGTCTGGGGCCAATGGCCCCAGGCGGGTATGGGCGGCAGCCCATTCTTGCCCTGCCACGATCGCGAGGTTTCTGGACGTGCCCAATAAAAAACTGAACGCCTCCAGGCGTGCTCTGGAGGACAGCGAGGCGAAATACCGTGCCCTGTTTGAGGGGGCGCAGGCGGGCGTTATGGTGGTGGATCTTGAAACCCTGCGGTTCGTGGACGCCAATCCCCAGGCGCTCGCCATGTTCGGTCTTGACTACGATAAATTGGGGAGGCTGGGGCCGCAGGATGTTTCCACCGATCCTGACGCCACTTTGGCCAATTTCAAGCGATTTACGGCCGAAACCCAGAACGCCCCGGTGGTCATCAGCCGCCGCCTCCGCCGCCGGGATGGTTCCGAGTTTGAAGCCGAAATCTTCCAGAGTCCGGTCACTATTCAGGGTCGCGCCAAGATCATGGCGATTATCACCGACGTTTCCCGGCGCAAGGCCCTGGAAGCCGAAGTTCAACAGCGCCAGGCCGAACTCGCCCATGTCCTGCGCGTCCATACCCTGGGGGAGATGACCACCATGCTGGCGCACGAGATCAATCAGCCGCTATCGGCCATCTCGACCTATGCCCAGGGCAGTCTCAGGCTGGCGCACAACCGCAACCTGACGCGGGCGGAAACGGAGCGGGTGTTGGAGATGATCAATGACAACGCCCTCCGGGCGAGCGGCATCATCACCAGGATCCGAACGTTGCTGCGCGGGCAAAAGGGCGTCATTCAGGTCTGCAACCTCAACCGCCTCATCCTCGACTCGATGGCCATTCTGGCGGCGGAGGGCCGGGCCTGGGGCGTGGTCCTCACCACGGATCTGGCCCTGGGCCTGCCGGATGTCCGGGGCGATTCCGTGCAGCTTCAGCAGGTGCTCATGAACCTGGTCCTGAACGCCATGGAAGCCATGGCCGCGATCCCGCGAAAGAACCGTCGCGTGGTCATCGCGACCCGGACCCTTGCCGGGGCGGGTTCCGGGGACGGCGTCCAGGTAACGGTGGCCGATCAGGGGGCGGGCCTGTCCGGGAAAGCCTTGACTCACCTGTTCGAATCCTTTTTCACGACCAAGCCCGGCGGCCTCGGCATGGGGCTGTCCATCTGCACGACGATCGTGGAGGCCCACGGAGGCAAATTGTGGCTGGACGCGACCGGACCCTCCGGATCAACTTTTGCGTTTACAATACCGTTTCGTAGGGAGGCTGGCTCATAATAGGGCTGAAAGGGCTGACCACCATGAATGACCCTGTGGTGCATATCGTCGACGATGACGATTCGGTGCGTGAGTCTTTGATCTGGCTCATGAACACG
>JADFXL010000250.1 GCA_015233585.1 Alphaproteobacteria bacterium
GCGGCGTGCGAAATCATTCTCGGCGAGCTGTAAAGTAATCGCTGCAACATGTTACCAAAGACGCATCTTGGTCAGAAAGGCGCATCTTGGTCAGAAAGGCGGGGCTTGGTCCCCGTCTTTCTCTATTCAAAGGGTTAAGGGTCATGACGCAGGAACTTAAGTTGGTCACGAAATATCATGCCTTCTGTTGTGCCGCTCAGCGTCCGCCGACCCACCCCCGCCCAAGCTGCGGGGGACGGGGTTCTGGAGATCTGATCAATTACTTGTGGGAAAAAGCATCGGCGTTAAACCTCCCTGATCTTCAGATCGGGACATCCTCGTGCCTGGGCATGTGCAGCGCGGGGCCCGTCATGGTGGTCTATCCGCAGGGGGTCTGGTATCACTTTGAGAGCCGAGAAGATCTCGACGAGATTATCCAGACTCATTTCATCGGTGGCGGCATCGTTGAACGCTTGCTGCTTAATGCGTGACAGATGCCAAGACGCAACGTAACAGGTTGCAACGCATCAATTAATCTCTTGTCATGCGTGACGATCACCACACCGCGCCCCACTGCCGTCAGCTCACGAATTCGTTCGGCAAGGGCCGACACGGTCGCGTCGTCCTGCCCGAGGGTGGGTTCGTCCAGTACGCTCCACGGCATGACGCCGCTCAAGGCCCAATACCACGACAGCCGTTTGCGCAGGGCACGAGGGAAATCGAGCACATGCATTGGCCGATCCAGATCAACATCGAACATACGGAAGTACTGTGCCCATAGGGCGCCTTCCCCCTCTGCCAAAGCCCGCCCCTGTCGCGTCAGGCGCAGGCTCAGGTCCGCAGACAGGGAGGTTGCCACCCATTGTTCGTCCGGGTTCTGCATCGCGTAAGCCACCAGGGCATTGCCATTGGTGAACGGATGGTAGTCCTCGCCATCCACCAGCATCGCACCGGACAGGGGCCGCAGGATCCCGCAGAGCAACTTGAACAAGGTGCTTTTCCCGGACCCGTTGGGGCCCTGGAGGCGATAAACGCGTCCTGGTTCGAGGCGGAGCGAATATTTTCGAAATACAGGCTCTGCATTGTCATAGGCGTAATCGAGATCCCGCAATTCGATGTTGCCGGCAGATGCCGCCGATCTTTCTGAATCATGGCGGTGGTCTTTAAGACGCCACGGAAGGTTTGGGAACAGCGGGATATTTTCTCCCCCGGCGGCGGACGGTCCAAAGGCGTAGCGGCGTTGCGAAGGCGGCTGTGGAGTTCGCATCTCGCTTGCTGCCAAATCCTCCGGCCGGAGGCGATGGTCGACCAGATAAATGATATCCCGCACCTGATGGTCCAGCACATCGAGACCCAGCCGGCTGTTGTCGGGATCCAGTTGCTCCAATGCGCAATCGACAGCGGCGCCTTGCACATCCTTGCGGCCGGACAGAACGGTCAGCGCCAGCATGACCTGTTCCCCACCGGAAAGCGTGCTGATCGGTTGATACCGTTTGCGAGTGAACAGGTCCGCCCATGGTCCGGTCGGAGCGGACTGGCCGTAGAGAAGCATCTCGTCCTGTGGTGTGACGGCGAACCCACTCAGGCACGTCTCGGCAAACGGCCCAAGAAAGGCGGTTTGCCGGGGGCCGCAACGGGCTTTGAGTTCTGTTTGCACTGCTGTGCTGCGGCCGGAGAAGTTCCCACCCGTAAAACGTGACCAGACGACCATTCACAAGCCTTTCAGCCGAAAACGAGGGCCAGCATAAGTGCCAGAGCCGGAAGCATCATCCACAGGAGATCTGCCCGGCACCAGGAACGCACCGCACCGTGCAGCACAAACCCCTCCGGGAGTCCCTCCATCTGCCACTTGGTGTCGAGTCGCTCCAGGGACATGTTGAGCGTGGCCATCCACACGCCCTGGACCAGACGCCAGCCTTGCCCCAGGTTGGCCCACGATGCGCGTGCCGTCAGCACCTGGGCAGCCACCAGCGCCGTGTGGGCGCGTTGGGCCGCCTGGGCGATGGTGTGCCTCAGGCTAAGGGTTATCAGCACGAGGGTTTTGGCGGAAGCCGGCAGCGAAATCGCCTGCACGAAGGCCACCACTCCCGACGGCGCGAACCGCTGCACCACGGCAGCAACGAGGAGGCTAAAAAGTAAAAGACGCGACGCCACACCGCTGACGTATCCGATCGGGGTCAGGGTCACCTGGCTTGAGACGAACAGCACGGATACCGGCGCCGCCTGGACCACGATCACCCAGACGATGAGCAGAAAGGCAAACAGCGGCGCGGTAATGACGACCGCCTGCCGCGCCGCCCGGTACATGCTTGCCGGCGGCAGGGAAAGCACGAGCGCCAATACCGGCGCCGCCGCAAACAGAGGAAGCGTAAACCGCGTGGGGAAAAACAGATCGCCGATGGTGAGCGCGAGAAATAGCAGCGATCCGTTGGGTGTCATGTCGCTGACCCGGCGCGGAAACGCTCGATCAAGGACTGCGGAGTCGCGCGATACAGCAACACGGCCAGCAGCAACTGGAGCGTCTTGTCGATGGGTTCTGCGGTAAGCCCCGTCAACAGTGCCGCGTTGAGCAGGTGATTACCCGTCTTTATGAAAAAAGCGATCAGAAGGGCCGTCCCGCTGCCGGTTACGCCGCCGAACAGATAGACCGCCACCGGTGCGGAAACCACGGCGGAGAAGATGCCGGTAAGAACGCCGAACCCCACCACACGACCGATGAAAGAGACGCTGGTTACCGGCGCTGTCCGCAAGATATCGTCCGATTGCGAGGTTGCGAACGCCGTAAGAGCCGCGATGGTGACGACCGTAAGCGAGAACCACGGCAGAAAGGGATTGAACACCACGCTGACGACGACACTCAAAACGCCGGCAATGGCCGCAGCGACGAACGCCCGCTTGCACTGACCGGCCAGGAGCAACGCACACAACATCGTTCCAACCATGTCCAGATAGATCGGAAGCTTGATCAGGTAGACAATTCCGCCCAAGGCAACGTTGAGCGCGGCGCACAATGCGATGAGAACGATGAGTTGGCGTGACATGAGCCTGCTTCCGCGATGGTGGATGCTTGACGGGCGAACCGCAAGGGCGCTTTCAAGCGGGGTGAGGATGAGGTATATCAGGGTTCAACCCGATTTCAATGAGGTTCAGCGCCCATTGCCCGGCGGCGCGGTCTCGTTCGTGAGCGGGACACCCTGGAAACCTCAAAAAATGTAGGAATAGGGGTGTGTCTCAAGCACATAAATGATAGATGGAGGGCTTCGGCACAGCCTCATACGCCGGAATAGCCGATCGAATCGTCCATGGCGCACCTGATTTCTGGTTCAACAAACGAGGTGAAGTATGAAGATCACAACCGAATTTAGCCCTGGCGTTGCTGCGGAAATTGAGGTGTTCGAAAAATCATGTGCGGGCGATTTGTCCCTGTTGGAATGCGCCAGTGCCGAAGAATATATGAAATCTTCCTTGACTGGCGTATCGTCTGCGCCCGCAAGTTACGCTGCATTGTTACCGCATCTACGTAACGATCGCCCACTAACTATACTTGATGTCGGCGTAGGCGTAGGCCAAAGCAGTGTTTTTCTTGCGAGCAAAGGCCACACCGTATTTTCAATTGAGCCTGTTGGTTAATTTTGCTCAATTCTTGATCAATTTGCGCGCAAATTAGGTCTTCCAATCAATGCCTGTCATGGCGTAGCGGAGGATATAGACAAGATCGGCGTCACTTTTGATGCGGTGTTCTTCAATTCCAGCTTTCACCACTGTGATGACCCAGAGAAAGCCTTGCACCTTGCCAAAAACAGCCTGAAGCCAAATGGGCAAATTTTCCTTGTAAATGAGAATTTTCTCCGCCCGTGGGTGACGAAGGCCAAATACGCTTCTCTTCTGGAGACAGATCCTGCCGGAGTTGGTCATTATGGCGGCAATGAACATGCATATCATAATTGGGAATACGCCGCGATGCTAAAACGCGCAGGGTTCACGGATGTGAGAATGTTGACGCCCAACACTCAGACTGCGTTAGAAAAAATAGAGTATAAATTGTTGCAAATTCACTCCGCGACAAACCGGCGTGTCTACAACAAGGCGTCATCCATACTTATCAGGTTAATCTATTAC
>JADFXL010000251.1 GCA_015233585.1 Alphaproteobacteria bacterium
GGCGGCTTAATGAAACCCTGCCGCCGCTCCACGTCGAGGTTATGTCAAGGGGGGGGTGAGATATCCGGGTTAGCGATGCGAATTGTTTGCGAGATGATTTGGCCGATTTTGTCCCCCATTTTCGCGTGACGCTGGGTGAAAACGGATGATGAAAGGGAGCCTTCCCGCGTCGTCCTGATCGCTGGCGTGCGGTTGCGGCTATCGACTCCCGATAGCGAACAGGTGTAGATTGGTGACGACAGAGAGGCCCGCATGGACGATAACGCTGAAATTCTCGCAGCCATCAATCAATTGGGTGTCGCGGTTGCCCGTGAATTGGCCGAACTGAAAGACGGGCAGGCCGAACTGAAAGCTGGGCAGGCCGAACTCAGCAAGCGTATGGACAAGGTTGAAACTGGACAGGCCCGCCTTGAAGCTGGACAGGCCCGCCTTGAAGCTGGACAGGCTCACCTTGAAGCTGGTCATGCTCACCTTGAAGCTGGTCATGCTCACCTTGAAGCTGGTCATGCTCGCCTTGAATCCGGAGTGGCTCGCCTTGAAGCTGGTCAGGTCGACGTGAAAGAACGTTTGATCCGTGTCGACGCACGCTTGGACGAACAGCGCCAGACTGTCAACGCACTGATACCCACCAAGATTGCGGCGGTCGGCAAGTAGACTTGTTCAGGTCACCACCACGAATCAGCGTGTCGACCACGCAGCGGTCATGTGCCAGCGCATCCGGTCGCAGCACCACGCCACCACATTGGAACGCCCCGGATCGTCCATCGGTCAGACACGTTCGCCATGTCTGCTGCTATGCCGTCGTCGGTACGGGGTACGCCCATCCCGAGTCGGCCTGCATTGCCTGCATTCCGCCTACATTTCCTGGCGCCCAATTGCGGGCCTTAGCGGTTTTTCTTCATCCACTCGGACACCTTCCGACGGCCTGCCCCGCTCCAAGCGACCTGCCCCACTCCGAGCGATATGCATCGACCGCTTCCTGAACAAGACGGTTCCCCTCCGCAGCACGCTCAGTTACCCACGCGGACGGTGGCCCGTCGGTCCCTTCACCGATTGCTGGCAATGCGGCAGAATCGGTTCTTCATTCATATCCGCACCCCCGTGTTCATTCCACGGCCAAGGTCGGCACCGCGTCGATTTCTGCACGCCGCTCCCGGCCCACCTTTTCCAGATCCCAGCGCGCTTGCAGGCGTATCCATAGATCAGGACCGTTACCGCAAAGCTTGCCCAGCTTGAGGGCCATCAGCGGGGTAACGGGTGCCGCTCACTTAAGATGGAATGCAGCGTCTGGCGCGATATGCCGAGAAGTTGGGCAATGGCCCCCAGCGGCCGGTCGAGGGCCGGAATAATGTCCTCTCGGAGCAAGGCTCCGGGGTGCATTGGCGGCAATTGCCTCTCGTTCATGCGTGCGTTCCTCAATAGTAATCCTCCAAATCGATATCCACGACATCAGAGCCATCCCAGCCGAAGGTGAGGCGCCAATTGCCGCTAACCCGGATTGACCAGCGCCGTTCGCCTTGCAAGCCGTGGAAGCGATATCCCGGCAGGTCGGCGTCTTCCGGCCGGATGGTATTGTCCAGTACGGCCAACATGCGGCCCACCCGTTCCGCATTGGGGACACTCAGGCCCTTGGCGCTTCCCGTCTCGAAATAGGTCCGAAGCGCTTTGCTGCGAAACGTGCGTATCATATCTTGAATGATGTATCGGGAAAATCCGTGATATCAAGCGCTGCTTGACGCATCATGCGCCACCGCGCTTGTGAAGGGGAACAACCTTTTGTGTCGCGGCCGGTCGCAATGCCGAGTTCAGGGTATTGGCGGCAATTTTCCGGTCGGCGTCGCTCGTGTGGGAATATCGCAACGCAATGTCAATTCGCCATCCCCCGTGCGTGCTGCGCCCCGCAGATTGGCCAGTTCCTCTACCAGATTTTTCCTGATAAATCGTAATATTGCTGGAGAGCCGTTGGCGACGTGGGATGAGTGCGAGCCGATTTTGCCCCTAGATTTCGCGGGAAGCAGGGTGAAAACGGGTACAAGGGGTACCCAGAAATAAACAAATCCAGACACGGAATTGACATCTCGTCTCCGGCGCGCCAAGCTGGGCCCTTCACCGAAGGAAATGGACAGATGCCGATTTACTATGACATGCCTCTGTGGCGCCCGCCGTCCGAGGGGCGGAATCTGATTATTCAGGCGACGATCGGGTGTAGCTATAATCGATGTTCGTTCTGCTCCAATTATGCGAGCAAACACTTCCAGATGCGTCCGCTGGAGGAAGTGTTTCATGACATCGACGTGGCGCGGCGCGAGTGGCCCGAGGCCGACCGCGTGTTTCTGGCCGACGGCGACGCTTTCATGCTGCCAACCGACCATCTTCACCGCATTCTGGACAAGCTCCACGCCAGTCTGCCCGAACTGACTCGGGTGACGGCTTACGCCACACCCGACAACGTCAACCGCAAGTCGGCCGACGAACTGGCCAGTCTGCGGGCGCGCAAGTTGTCGCTGATTTATCTCGGTATCGAATCTGGAGATGGTGAAATCCTGAAGCGTATCGCCAAAGGTGCGTCGCCGGGCGGCATCGCCAAGGCCATTACCCGTGCCCACGATGCCAATATCCGGGTTTCCGCCATGGTGATCCTGGGCCTGGGAGGGCGTGCCCTATCGGGGCAGCACATTGACGCCACCATCGCCCTGGTCAACAAGGCGCCGCCGACGTACCTCTCCACCCTGCAACTGGATCTGGGACGGGCGGAGGAACCTGGATTTCTGGCCCGTTGGGGCGAGCCGTTCGAGCCTCTGGACGACTTTGCCATCTTGCATGAGCAAACCCGCCTGATTGCAGGTCTGAATCCGCCGTCACCGATCATCTTCCGCTCTAATCACGCCTCCAACGCCCTGCCGTTGGCCGGTACCTTGCCCAAGGATCGGGAACGGCTCCTCAGCGCCATCGGCCAGGCTCAGTTCGGCGGGATCGGGGTAAGACCCGGTTTTCTGCGCGGGCTGTGATATTAAGGCTTGTAGGATCGGACAAACGGCCGCACTCTGCCAGCCGATTTCGTGGCATGGGGCGGCTTCGGCGAACCCCGCAACACCACCCCGGCTGGAAGAAAGGATCCACCCAATGGCGACCATCGAATTAGGCCTGGATAACTTCGAGAGTACCATCACCGACAACGATATCGTTCTCATCGACTTCTGGGCCGATTGGTGTGGGCCGTGCAAGATGTTCGGTCCCGTGTTCGAGAAGGCTTCCGTGGCCCACCCCGGTGTCGTGTTCGCCAAGTGCGACACCGAAAAGGAGCGGGATCTCGCTTCCCATTTCGGTATCCGCTCCATCCCGACACTGGCCATCTTCCGCGAGCGTGTGCTGCTGTTCAGCCAAGCCGGCGCCCTGCCCGCCGCTGCGCTTGACGAGATCATCGGTCAGGTCAAAGCTCTCGATATGGCCGAGATCCACGCCAAAATCGCGGCTGATAGCGAAGAGGGCAACGAGGCGGCGAATAGCAATTAGGCGACGCCGGAAATACAATGGGTCCAGATCCATCGGGGCTATCGCCCCGACCCTTTCTGGGGCTATGCCCCATAGGCGCTAAAGTAACGGCACGAATCAGCATGATTCTAAAGGCAGATGCAAAACCCAGCATCGTTTCCTGTCGTCGAGTTTCCCGTATTTTTGGCCCGTCTGCCAGCCGATCTCGGCCTTGATCGGTTGGCAATCGAGCACAAGGCGATCCAACGCGGTCGCATGTCGTTGCGCGACGCCGCAGGTTGGGCCGGTGTCTTGGGGTTGGCGACCCTGAGCAATCCAGCCGTCAATGACAGCCAGGAGGTCTGGGCCGACAGTGCCTATCGTTCACAGAAACAGGAGGATCGCCCACGTTCCCTACAGCCCAAACGACAGAAACCTATTTTCCAATAGTAATCACAGCCATCGCCGGTCCTTCTTGGACACTATGTAATACACCGATTAGAGAACCAGCGAGCATAAGGATTCACCCACATTCCTTATGACCGTCATGGCCGTGCTTGTCACGGCCATCCACGCCGTGCCATACGCGCGCACGTCGGTCTCAGTGCAGGTTCTACCGCGTG
>JADFXL010000252.1 GCA_015233585.1 Alphaproteobacteria bacterium
CGCCATTGCCTCTACGGCGTCGATCGCAACCCGCTGGCGGTCGAGTTGTGCAAGGTCGCGCTATGGATCGAGACGGTCGAGCCCGGCAAGCCGCTGTCCTTCCTCGACGGCCGCATCCGCCAGGGCGATAGCCTGATCGGCGTGTTCGACCTGGCCATGCGCAAGGACCTTGGTATTGACGCCGCTCCGTTCGATCCCGTCGCCGAATTGCTGACCGAGGCGTTGAAGGAGCCCATCGACGACATGCCTCCCGGTCGCGCGAACAAGATCGTCAGGCGGGCAAAGCGGGCGACCAGGGACGCGATGACGGCGATTGCCGACCAGGTGATCGGCGTTCAATACCTCGCTATCGCGTACCTCACGGTAGACCTGACGAGGCGCGACACCATCGTCGTCGGGCCGGACTCCGCCTTCGCCCGCGCCTGGGACCTGATGGCCGAAGTCATGGGCCTGGCGCTGGCCGAACTATCGCTCGATGAAAGCGCCGTCCAAGCCGCCGCGCAACTGGAACGGTGCCTTCAGGCGATCGGCTTCTTTCGCGCGGCGTGAAGTCCGTTGCAAGATGACCAGCATAGGAGCGCAGACTGGCGGCTCCTATGTCCGCAGCACCGGTCAAGCTTCAGCTCTCCGGTTCACCGTGTCTTCCAAGGCTGCAATGCTGTCCATTACCGCATCGAAAGCGGGCACCTCGCCGAAGATCATGACCTGCATTGCCTCGTAATCGAGCCGAACTTGACTCAGCATAGCGGGCGGCGGCACGAGGGCGAAGCTTCCCGGTACTGCCGTGTCCTGACCGGGGCGTTTGAAGAACATGCGCTCATGGCGCACGCAGTCTTCGGCCATTGCCAGATCGGCGACCGCGCGGCGACCGATTTCCGTGCGCAGCACCCGGTCTACATCGTAGTAGTGCCGCGAGACTCGCTGCCCGCCGCCGCGTAGCCTGCCGCGATCTTCGAACGAGCGCCGCAGGCTGTGCAGGATGAGCACCTTGTCCCAGAAGGTCCGCACGGGATTGATCGTCGTGACGTTCAGCACCGTCAAATCGAAATCCGTCAATTCGCCAGCCACGTAGGGCCGTATGGACAGCGGCTCATGCGGGTCCAGCGCCGATTTGGCCCCGGCCTCGATCTTCACCGCCGGGCGGACATAGCCGTCTTCGTCCGATACCGCCGGATAGCGAAGCAACAGGCTCTGTCCGTCGGCATCGTCGGCATCCAGCTCCACGCGGAGCGGACCGCCGATGCTTGGCAGAGAGGCGGCCAGTTCTTCCAGTTGAGTCTTGAGCGGGCCGCCGATGAAGGTCTGGCATGCGGTTCTGATGGCTTCGAGCTGTTTGTCGCGTTGCTTGCGGCCCAAAGCTTCCAGCTTTTCGACCGAGGCCGGAGCGTCGATGTCGGCACGAAAGACAGTGATATCGATGTCTTCGGAGAAACGCTCGATCAGCCCATAGCCCTTCGACAGCGACGTGCCGCCCTTGAACAGCAGGCGCGGTCCGCCAGGTTGCAACCCGTTGAACAGCGCGTCCAGCGTCCAGCAAACCCAAAAGTCCTTCTCAACATTCTGCACCGTCGTGCCAAGCCGCGCCGCCGTGGCGAGGAAGAGGCCGAGGCGATCGGCAGCCGAGGCCGAGAGGAGGCGGTTGAAATCCGGATTCATAGCTGCGCCCCGTGACCTTCCTGCTCACCTTGCTGCGGGCGACGGGTGACGGCGGCGGCGGCATCGCCATCGGCAAGCAGCCGACGCACCACGTCTTGCATCCATGTCGGCAGTGTCGGCAGGCCATCGGCCAGATCAGCCGTAAGGACTGGACCCTGATCCTTGTCGGCGAGGATCGCGCGCAGCCGCCGCAGGATGCGCCGGCTGTCGTCGGGATCGGTGAGGATGTCGCGCAGCCAGTGCAGCGCTTGGACAATCCGCATGGCCGGTCGTCCAGCCCAGAACAGCTTGCTTGGCGCCGTCAGTCGGAAGGCGATGACCTGTTTTCCGAGCTTGATGGAGCGCAGACGGGCATCCGTATGCACGACGATCTGACCGGGCACGGCATCACTCAGGCCAAGATCGTTGGCGGCTGTCATCCCGTCGATCAGCATCCGGGTTTGATCGCGCCGCGCCACAGCCTGGATCACACGGCGATAATCGGGGACGGACATCTGACCGGTCAGCCGGTTGAACTGCGGCTGGTCATAGAGGCCGCGATCGAGGCGCCGAATCTGGGTCGCAAGGGTGAGTCGTTGCAGCGTCTTATCCACGGCCTCGCGCGAGCCGAGATCGAGAAAATCGACCGGCGTCCAGACATCGTCCGGCGCTGCCTGGATTCGAGCGGCTATCTGCGTCTTGAGATCAGAGCTATGGTCGCGCATGGCATCTCCAGTCCGATAAATGTATACAAGTTTCGGACAAAAAGCAAGGCCGCTGTGATGTGTCGGAAAAATGCCTGCAAATTTCGGACAGATGGCGGTGGCGATCCCGAGGGGTGCATCCCTTGTGGAAGGCGGCTCATGGCGCCAACTCGCAGTGCTGCACTGCACCCCATGCGCGGAGTCGAAGGCCGCATAGGCGACGTTGTTCCCGCTCAAGGAAGACGCACGCCCCGGTCAGTTCAATAAGTCGCCATGGCGGCAGGCGATGAACGTCAGAACGATATTTCGTCGTCAAGGGGGGCAGGCGGAGCATCCAAGACCTTCACACAGGCTGACGAACCCGGCTGAGCCGTAACTGTTTCGGTAGGTTGATGGAGCCCCCAAGCCTTGATGACTTCAGCAAGCGGGAACGGTTCCTGTTCCGTACTCCATTCGTGAAACGGAGCCGCAGTCTGGCTATAGGGGCCGGGCTCGGGACGGTCGAATTGGACACGAGTCGGCACATGAAACGCGCTGCCGAAGACAATAGCCTCGCCGGAGGCGAGGATCGTCACCTGATCGAGGAGCCGTCGCGCCTGCATCGGGATGATGCGGCGGAAATGGTCAATGTCGTCCGGGTTCTGAAGCCGATGGCTGATGAAATTCGCGCACTGGCTGATGATTGTCGGGCTGATTTCGCTTGGGCGCTGGCTGGCTATGACCAGCGAGAGGCCGAATTTCCGACCTTCTTTGGCGATCCGCTCATAAGCCAGGATCGTGTCCCAGGTGGTGGTGTAGGAGCGACGCCATCGTTGTCGCTTCCGTCGGCGTGAGGCTCCGGTTCAGACCGCGCCCACTGGGAGCAGTCGGTCGGGATTATCGCTGATCGCGGCGAGCCCTTCCAGGGGCATGTAGCGGCGTTGGATCAGCCATTCATCGGATTGCTCCATGAGGATTGCCCCCACCAGGCGGACGAGGGCGCTGCTGTTGGGAAATATACCGACGACGTCGGTGCGGCGCTTGACCTCGGCGTTGAGGCGCTCGATGGGATTGGTGGAGTAAATCTTGGTCCAATGGGCCTTGGGAAAGGCCATGTAGGCCAGGACGTCGTCCTCGGCCTGGTCCATCATAGCGGCCAGCCGGGAAAATTTTTCTCGCAGGCGGTCGGTGACTTCGCGCCAACGGGCTTTGGCAGCCTCCAAGGTCTCTTCGACGAAGATGGTCTTCAACAGCGCGATGACCATGGGCCGCTGGCTGGGGCCGACATGGGCCATGGCATTGCGCATGAAATGGACGCGACAGCGCTGCCAAGTACAGGCCAACACTTTGGCTGCCGCCTTCTTCAGACCCTCGTGGGAATCCGAGATCACCAGCTTGGTGCCGCGCAGGCCCCGCCGCTTGAGCCCGCGCAGGAATTCGGTCCAGAACGGCTCGGCCTCGGAGGGCCCGGTCGCCATGCCCAGCACTTCCCGGTGGCCGTCGGCAGATACACCCACGGCGATTATCACCGCCGTCGACCGGATGTGGTGGTCTTCGCGGCATTTGACGTAGGTGGCGTCGATCCACACATAGGGCCAGTCGCCCTCGATTGGGCGATCCAGGAAGGTGTTCACCTTGACGTCCAGGTCGGCACACAGGCGGCTGACCTCGCTCTTGGAAATGCCCTCCAGTCCCAGCGCCTTGACCAGATCGTCGACCGAGCGGGTCGAGATGCCCTGAACGTATGCT
>JADFXL010000253.1 GCA_015233585.1 Alphaproteobacteria bacterium
GATGAATGGAACCTGAGACGACAGGTGTTGTTCGTCGCCTGGTTTGGCCACGAGCTGGAGCACCGCACCAACCGAGCCGGAAAGGATGATCGGCAGGCAGACATGTTTCCAGTCGGCGTTCTCTCGCGGGGGTGCGAAAGCATAACAAATGCCCGGATTGGCGATGCCATCAACCGAGTGGCCCGTCCGCCGCGCCCGACATGCCTCGCTGCGCACCAAAATCTGAGGATCGCACCAACGGCACGAGCTGTCCGGCTGGCCGTCGATGAATAGCGGTATCATCAGATTCTTTTTGCTGACGACTTCATACAGGGAAAACGCGTAAACGCCGAACTCCTGCGCCAGCGTGTGGGACAGGCGAAGGTGTATTTCGCTATTGGTTTCATCCTCCTCGATCGCCTTTTTGAAGTGAGCGGCGCGAACGAGGCCATCAACCATGTCGATCGTGGCGGTAAGCCGGTTTTCGTCGGGTGCCGACGGGCGACCGGTAAGACGGGAAACATTGTCGCCGATCCGGCTCAGTCCCTGGTCCAGAAATTTCAGCAGACGGTTCATGTCGGAGGCGATCTTGCCAAGCTCGTCGTTGGAGGCCTGAGGCTCGATCAGTACTGAGAAGTCACCATTTACCACCCGTTTCACGGCGGCCTCGACGCTGTGGGCCGGGGCGGTGATGGGCTGGATCAGACGACGCACCAATAAGAGGGTAACGGCAGCAAACAGCGTCACGATGCCGACGATGCCCGCAATGGTAAGTATCGCCTTGTGCTTCAGGCCCCCAATGGACACCGCCAGACTGACCGCCCCCAATACCTGGCCTTCCGATACGTGGTGGCATTGCATACAGTTGGGAGTCCCGTGAGCGCTGGCGACGAAGGGAATGGTGCCGCGAAAGAGGGTGTCGCCGGCGATTTCGATCACCCGGTACTGAGGCTTGGCGTCGAGCATGACCTGACGTTCCATTTCGTCGATCGCCGATTCATCGCCGATCCCCTTGCCGAATTGTTCCACCACCAGCGGTGACCGCACGACCTGTGCCGAGGTCAGCCCCTTGACCTCCATCAGCCGCCGCAAAAAGCTTTCCCGCTTGTCAATGACGCCGTTAATCATCGACTCGGTCAGGTGTACGCGCACGATTTCAGCGGAGGTGCGCAAATGCTCGGTGGAAGAAGCGATGGAAAATGTCTGGCAGGCGTAGAGGTTGATCGCGACAACGACCGCAACCAGGCTGGCCGCGATGATAATGAAAAACACCGTCACCTTCGAAGACAAGTTCATATCCCAACCCTCGTTTATCAAGCGCAGTTGCATTTAAGAGTTAATTCCGGCGCAGTCTATACCCCATTGTTTATAGGGTTTTTAGACAGGCGGTAATTTTGGGAGCCGGGGCGAGAACGAAGAAACCGATTCCATGGATGAAGGGGACCGGGGTATATCCAGGCAGGGCGCCCAGGGCGTCATCATCCTGACGTTTCAAGGTACATGAGTCTCCCCGATGAAGGTTGACGCTTTCGATTTCGATTTGCCGCCGGGCCTTGTTGCCGCCAGACCGGCGGTACCAAGGGATGCCGCACGCCTGCTTGAGGTCACCCAGAACGGGGTTCGGGATCGGGGGCTGCGCGAGTTGCCCGGTTTGTTTTCGTCCGGCGACATTCTTGTGGTTAATGACACGAGGGTCATCCCGGCCCGACTGACGGGGCGAAGAGGGATGGCGCGGGTGGAGGTCACCTTGCATCAGGCCGAAAGCCTCGATACCTGGCGGGCCTTCGCCCGTCCCGCACGCCGGTTGCGGCCGGGCGAGTCCATCGAGTTCGACCCGGAACTGACAGCGGAGGTAATGGCCAGGGGCGAGGGCGGCGAAGTGACCCTTCGCTTCGACCGGGGGGGGGCCGACCTGATGGCGGCGCTTCAACGCCTTGGCACCATGCCGCTGCCCCCTTACATGAAGCGCCCCGGCGACGAGCGCGACCGCCAGGACTACCAGACGCTGTTCGCCACCCATGACGGCGCGGTGGCGGCCCCGACCGCCGGGTTGCATTTCACGCCGGAGCTGGTGGCGGCCCTGGCGGCGCGGGGGGTTGACCTCGTCGCCGTGACCTTGCATGTCGGCGCCGGAACCTTTCTCCCGGTCAAGGTCGAAGATACCCGCGATCACAAGATGCATTCCGAGTTCGGCATCATTACCCCCGCCGTTGCCGAAGCGATCAATGCCGCGCGGGCGGCCGGTGGCCGGGTAGTGGCCGTCGGCACCACCAGCTTGCGCCTGCTGGAGACAGCCACGGATGAAAGCGGGCAACTCCATCCGTTTCGCGGCGAGACCGCTATTTTCATTACACCCGGCTACCGCTTCCGAGGGGTTGACGGATTGTTGACCAATTTCCATTTGCCGCGCTCGACGTTGTTCATGCTGGTGTGCGCGTTTGCGGGCATGGAGCGTATGACGGCAGCGTATCGTCATGCTATTGGTGCGGGGTATCGGTTTTATTCGTATGGGGATGCCTGTTTGTTACGACGGGGGTAACGAGACCCAATCATGGGTAACATGCCTGTGGCATAACGGCCCTCGTGCTCCCCATGTTATCTTATCAAGGGGGGAGCGCGAGGGGCCTCAGGCCCCTCGCATCTATAATCTTCTGGTTAATTTATCCAAGTCTACTCCCGCCCGTCCCCATCCCCCGGCCGCAGAACATGGGTATGATCCGGAGCATAAAGACGGCTATCGCTGAACGCAGCGCCGCCAAGCACAGGACCGACCAGAATAAGGGCGGTGCGGGTGAAGCCCGCCGCTTTCACCTTGGCCTGGATATCGGCCAGCGTGCCGCGCACGATCGCCTGGTCGGGCCAGCTCGCACGGTAGACCACGGCCACCGGACAATCAGCCCCGTAAGACGGCACCAGATCGCGCACCACGACGGCCAGATTGTTGACCGACAGGTGAATTGCCAGCGTCGCCCTGGCCTGGGCGAGGGCAGCGAGATCCTGGCCCTCTGGCATGGCGGAGGTCCGCACGGCGGTACGGGTCAGAATCACCGTCTGACTGATTTCAGGCAAAGTCAGTTCACACCCGAGCACCGCCGCCGCCGCCGCAAACGCCGGTACCCCCGGCGTCACGTCATAGGGGATGGCCAGCGCATCCAGTCTGCGCATTTGCTCGGCAATGGCCCCGTAAAGCGAGGGATCGCCGGAATGAACCCGCGCCACATCGTGGCCAGCCGCATGAGCCTGGACCATTTCGGCGATGATGGCGTCAAGGGTGAGCGGCGCGGTATCGATCACGCGGGCACCGGGTGCCGCCGCTGCCACCAGTTCCACAGGCACCAGCGAACCCGCGTACAGCACCACGGGACAGCATTCGATCCACCGCAGCCCACGCACGGTGATAAGATCGGGGGCGCCCGGCCCGGCGCCGATGAAGTGAATGGTCATGGGCGATCCTTCGTGCCATAGCCGCGCGGTGTGTACAGCCATCGCCGGGTGCCCTGGGTCATGACCCTGGTCTCGCTGGTCATCGGCATCGGCATCGCGGTTTGGATGTCGCTGCTGATCAGCCGCGGGCTGGCCCGTGCCGGCGGGCTGGCCCGCGCCGTGGCTGAAGGCGATGTCAGCCAGACCCTCACCTACCAGAGCCGCGAGGAAATCGGCGACCTGATCGCGGCGATGAACACGATGTGCGCCAACCTGCGCGGCACCGCCGGTCTCGCCGAAGAGGTCTCCAAGGGCAACCTCGCCGTCCAGGCCAGGCGCCTCTCGGACAAGGACGCGCTCGGCATCGCCCTCGAGACCATGCTGACCAACCTGCGCGCCACCGCGGCGGTCGCCGAGGAGGTGTCGAGAGGCAATCTCGGGGTTCAAACCAAGCGTCTCTCCGACAAGGACGTCCTGGGCATCGCCCTCGAGACGATGGTCGAACGCCTGCGCGAGGTGGTGGCCAATGTCACCTCCGCCGCCGAGAACGTCGCCGCCGGCAGCGAGCAGTTGTCCGCCAGCACCGAGACCCTGTCCCAGGGCGTTTCCGAACAGGCGGCCTCGTCGGAGCAGGCTTCGAGCTCGATGGAGCGGATG
>JADFXL010000254.1 GCA_015233585.1 Alphaproteobacteria bacterium
TGTAGGGTCGCGCGCATCGCTTGCTACCAGGACAAGCTCCGCAAGGAGACTGGCCTAGATAAACGGCTTCGGCCAGGCGCCTATGGCTGATCATAGCCCGGTAGACGGCCTGATCTAAAAAGTAGACAACGCCGCCCAGTGTGAAATAGCGCCCCGTTGCTCCGGATTTATTGATCGCATCGATACGGTACGGCGAGCCATCGTCCAGAATCACTATGTCGCCTGCGCTGATCTTGTGCATCATGTGACCAATGATCGACATTTTATCTCTCCCATAGGTTTGCGCGCGTCAGGTCGTCGCGCCATCACGGAGGAGCATAACTTTGTGCCGCCTGAACTACAGCCACAAATGTGGCGGTGTGGTCGTGAGGCTCTGTGGTTGACCATCTGCGGTGCTTGCAGTACCTTGGGCTCGATCCACGAGGGAGTCAGGCAGTGACGAGAAGCCCGCCAAAGAGAGACCGAGAGGGCCTGAAGCGGCTATCCATCGACATTCCTCCGAAACTCCATCTGCGCCTCAAAACCTACTGCGTGTCACATGAGATGATGATCACAGATTATGTCGTCGCTCGGCTGACCGAAGCGCTCGACGTGGACGATCCGCCGTGTGGAGGAGAGAGAGTTGGATAAGGATATAATATTCTTAGAATACCCCAAGACGAAGAGCCTTCTGCTAAGCGCAAATCGGTGGGATGGAAAGAGCATAAATACACTATCGTATATTGCTGACCAATATGCACGTGATCTTATTTTTCACATGCGGCATCTTGTTGAGATGAAATTCGGAAAGATATTTGATAATTATTCTGGTCTATCATTCAATGATTGTATAACTCGAGATAGATTTATGTATTGGTATCCAGTTGCGCACCTAGGATCCCTATTGGGGGTCAATGAATGCCGTTCATATTACGACGACCTAATGATATATTATGCTAGAAATTGGAGTGCATTTCGGGAAGTAGCCATGAAGTCGCCCAATTTTGACAAGATTTGGCCGAAATATGCGGCCGACATGCGTGGGTTTCATGAAGACTACTGCTATTCTACTCTTGATAGAGATGATGATGTTTTTCTTGATGGACAGGATAGATTTATTGTGTCATTCAAGCCTGGATGGGAATGGATAGCCATCGATAAATGCCACCATGCGATTAGAGTTGACGAACATACGGGCATCATCAAGCGCGTGAACCTTAAAGAGCGCCCACCAAAGCGAGGATTTGACCTAGGAGTTGATGGTATGGGAACCCGTAAGACAGCCATCATAGCTGGAATGAAAAAGAGAAGGCGCGCTCAAGAGTTGTCTGAGAGGCGCAGCAATAACGGAAATATTGAACCATCGTCTTAGCCTTGACCTTACCCGAGTTTCTTAGCCAAGTCCACCGCCTGCATGTGTGTATACCGTTTAAGCATCGCCAATGTCTTATGTCCGGTGATTGATGCTACCTCCATTATGCCAAGCCCTCTCTCGAAGAACCGGCTGGTCGCCTCGTGGCGAAGGTCATGAAAGCGGAGACCTTCAATGCCCGCCCGCTTGCAGACGCGGCGGAAACGCATCTTGAAGGCGTTCTGGTCCACTGGAAACACCACGCCACTCAGAAGCGCGCGGGAGCGGTTCAAGGACCGCCTTGGCGCGGCTGGACAATGGAACGACGCGCATCTCCCCGTTCTTGGTATCACGGAGAACGGCGATCGATTTGCCAAGGTCGATGTCCCCCCACCGCAGCTCACAGATTTCCCCCTGCCGCATCCCGGTCTCGATAGCCAGACGCACGATTGCGCCCATCCAGGAATCGCGGTCGGCGTCACAGGCGTCGAGAAGGCGCACCTCCTCATCGCCGACAAGCCGGCGTTCTCGCGCCGGATCAGCCTGCGGCCGACGGACCATGTGAACTGGGTTTTCGTGAAGGTTAATGTCCCATTCGCGCCGTGCGGTCTCGATGACCGCGTGCCAGAGGTTCAGCTCCCGGGTGGTCGTCGCGGGCGCCGCGGCTTTCAGCCGCTCGTTCCGCCACTGGGCAAAGTCCTTGCTCTTTAACGTGGCGATGATCCGGCAGGCGATGGGGTACGCGCGCATCTGGGTGAGGCGAATCAGCTCCTGCTTCGCGCCTTTGTGACCGGGCGTGACCTCCTCACGGTAACGGTCGATCAGTTCAGCGAGGGTCGTGCGCTCGGCGGCGGTGCGGGACACGAAGTGTCCCTGCTCCATCTCACTCTCGATCTTCCGCCCCCAACGCTCGGCGTCACCTTTGCGCTCGAACGTCTTGGACTGAGTCGGAAAACCGCGGCGACGCACCTTGGCCTGATAGCCGATCACCTGGCCCTGGTCGTTCGTCCGCTCGAAAATCGTCGCCATGGCACCCTCGCCCGATTGTCCCGGCGAGGGTGAGTGTCCCGGAATTGTCCCGGAAAATCAAGAAAACTGGCGTCCCCTAGGGGATTCGAACCCCTGTTACCGCCGTGAGAGGGCGGTGTCCTGGGCCTCTAGACGAAGGGGACCTTGCCTCGGGCACGCCCGTATAGCCTCCCATGGACGACCGCGCAAGAACTTTTCACAGATCGGCCAAGTCATGTGTGGACAACCGCTGGGGCGCAAGGGAAATTTATGACGCTGGGCAACGTGGTCGGGTACGGTCATGTGTTCGGCCTCGAAAAGAGCGGCGCACATGACCATTTGGCTGGAACCCCAATACCTTCCTCATGAATGCGGTCATGGTGTCCCCCGTTTCGATCACGGGAGTACCCTGCCGAACCGCTTGGGCGTTCAGGTACAACAACACCATGCGGGCTTTTGCTCCCCAGGGTAGCGGCATCGGGACTACCTGGGCCGTTTGGGGATCAAGCGCGTCCCCGGCGTCAAGCAGCAGAACAGCAGCGCCGCTTCGCCGCTCCCACCTGCGCACATCGTCGCCGGGGTTACGGTACGGCAGGCAGACCTGGCACATGACTGAGTGCAGGAATCCCAGCTCGAGAGCGGCGTCTTTTGACGCCGCCTCGACTAGGCGCCGCTGGATCGGCGTGATAGCCATGTGGTCCGCCCCAGTTACACGGGGCGGACAGGAGCCTTCCGTGGGCGACCGCGAGGCCGTTTCACCTCCCCACTCGCCGCGGCGATTAATGCGGCGACCGTGGTTCCCATGAGACGTTCAAAGAACGCCTCGACTTTGTGGCGATCGTAAACGCATAATTTGCCCGAGCCGCCATAGGGCAAAATGGACTGCGGGATTTGTAACAGGGGCAAAAGCCCGGGCGTTCAGGCCGAGCAGCGTGCTGCGACGATGTCGTGGAGGGTCGGAACGGGATCGGCGTCGATGGCTCCGAGGCGGGCGCCCAGATAGTTCCAAAACGGTATCCCGAGTTTTCGGCAGGTTTTGGCGAGGCTGAGGAAGGCATCGCGGCAGTCGCGGCCGTTATCGCTGCGGGTTGTGCCGCTGACTTTGCGGCGGATGACCTGGGAGCGGATGTCGTTCTCGGAGCCGTTGGTGTGCAGCGGGATTTCGGGATGGTCGAGGACGCGGAGCAATTCCGCCTTGTTGGCGTGAAGCTGGGTGAGCAGGCGGTCGAGGGTGGCGAAGCCGGTTGTGCGTTTGAAGATGCGGTCGAAGCGGGCCTTCAATTCGGCCTTGCGGCGCGGGCCCCCCTGGCGTGGATTGGGCGCGGCGCGATAGGCCTTGAGGTCGGCGTAGAGCCACCAGATCAGGCAGCGGACCATCTCTTTGGCGGCGCGGGCGGCGGCGGTGAAGGCTTCGAGCTTGTGGACCAGCCGCTCGGCATGGACCCAGCACAGGGCATGGTCGCCGACGTTGAATTGCCCGGCATCGTCGGAAACGATGACCGTGCCGTCGAGAAAGCCATGGGCGATGACGGCGCCCCACAACGCGCCCTCGGTGGCGACCATCACCGGGTCGGGATGGACCGTTACCCCCCCCTGGCCGGAGATGCCGAGCTGGTCGAGATGCGCCTGCCAGGCCGCCGCGTCGGCGAAGGTGCGCGCCGGGTGCTCCGTCAGTCTGACGATGACCGGGCCGGCGAGATGGCGCCGGCGC
>JADFXL010000255.1 GCA_015233585.1 Alphaproteobacteria bacterium
AAACCCCCTTCTTATTAATTAGAAAGGGGGTTCGGGGCATCGCCCCGAGCGGGTGCGGGCGGCAGCCTGCCGATCCGTGCCGTATCGATTCATTTTCAGCATCTCCGTCAATGCCAGCTCTTGCTATAGGCGCCGGACGTTTGCCGTCCGCCCTCGGTGATACCATCCAGCCCGTTTGTTTTTACGGCCTCGCCGCGTGCGGCGGCGTCGACGGCGGCGCGGAAAGCCGCCACGACCTGGGCAACATAAGCGCGGCCTCGCTGGCGTCCCTCGATCTTGATCGCGGTCACGCCGGCTTTCATGAGGTCGGTAAGAATGTTCATCGTGTTAAGGCTGGTGGGTTCTTCGAACAGGTAAGCGGCGCGCCCGCCTGCCAGGTATCGTCCCTTGCACAGGGTGGGATAGCCTGCGGACTCGTCGTGGGAGAACACGTTGACGGTGATATCGCCCAGCCGCGAGATCAACGACTCGCCGGTGTCCTCGTACCGCACATGGCTGGCGGGGGAGCATACGCCCGACGTGTTGGGAGCCTCGCCGGTGACATAAGAGGACAGGGAGCACCGGCCCTCCGCCATGACGCACAAGCCGCCGAAAGCGAAGATTTCCGTCTCCACGCCCGCCGTCCGGTTGAGGGTTTCAATCTCGCCCACGGTCAGCACTCTGGGCAACACGGCGCGCAGGATGCCGAATTCCCGTTTGTAGAAGGCCAGGGCCTCGGGGCTGGAAGCCGAAGCCTGCACCGAGAGATGACGGCGCAAATCCGGGTGGCGACGGGTGGCGTAGTCCAGCAACCCGACATCGGCCAGAATGACGGCATCGGCCCCAAGTGCCGCCGAGTCATCGACCGCGCGGTGCCATGGCTCTGGATTCCCGGCGGTGGGAAAGGTGTTGATGGCCACGAAAACCTTGCGGCCCCGGCGGTGGGCGTAGTCCAACCCCTCCTTCAGGTCTTCGCGGCTGAAGTTCAGGCCGGGAAAGTTACGGGCGTTGGTCGCATCACGAAACCCGAGATAGACGGCGTCGGCACCGGCATCGACCGCAGCCTTGAGCGCGGCTGGCGTTCCCGCCGGGCACACCAGTTCCAGCGTCTGGCTCATGCCGCCCCCGGAGTCTTGGCGCGGCCGCGCGGCTGTTGGGCGGCAAGGCGTTCTTCCAGCGTCCGCAGGCGGGCGGCCAGGGCATCGCTGCGGCGCAGACTGGGGGCGATAGCGGCGGCGCGTACCGTTTCCAGGTCGAGGGCCATGCGCTGTCCCAACCCGGCCAGGAAGCCGAACGCCGTTTCCACCGGTTGCCGCAACGGCCCGAGAAAAGACCCCAGGTCGGCTCTCACGTCGACGCCAGCCCCGTCCACGGCATTACGCAAGGCAACCACGGCCTCGGTATCGCCGGAAATGCCCAGTTCACGCGAAAAAAACATGGCGTCGCCATCGATGCGGCCTTCCATCAGGTCGATCAGCAGCAACAGCGGGCCGCGTATCGTGGCGGCGGGGCTCAGTCCCGTAGCATCGCGCACGACCCGCAACGAAGGTTCGTCTGGCCCGGTCTGGAGATGGAACACGAACGGCAGGTCGAGCGGTTCGATCACGAATGCCGGACTGCCCAGTTGGCGCAAGGCCTCAAACATGCGCGGATGCCGCCGCAACAACGCTGCCAGGGTCATGGCCATGACCGGCTGCAACGGAGCAAGCGGAAGCGGACGCGCGATCATTCCGGCCAGCAATACCGGAGACAGCGGCGGTGTGAGGGATCCACCGGATTTCATGGCCTGACAGACCTCCACGTCGCAAGGGTGCGTTCAATAATCAAGATATGGCTTAGGACACGAACCCCCGTCAACCGCAAACGTCAACCGCAAACAGGATGCCGCCAGGGCAATCGTATTGGAACGATGTGGGCGCTGCCACACACCCGCCAAAGGCCGGGGGCCTTTGGAAACCCATTCACGGGGGGTTGGGGCCTCAGGCCCCAAGCGGGCATGGGCGGCAGCCCATCGTTCCTGTCTGGACTACCCATTCATTTTGTCTCGGGTGGTCTCACTTCGCCTTGGGTGACGGCGTGCCTTTGGTTGATGGCGCCGCCGCGATTGTCTTCGGCTTCACGGCTTTCGGCTTCTTTTTCTCACGATTGCTCTTCTGTTCGCCCTTGGACATGATCGTACCTTCCCGTGATGAGAGCCTGTGGAACTACTCCAACGACCAGAAATGTTCGCACATTTCCGACCGTCATGCACGCCCTCAGTTCAATTTTTCAGCAGAAGACACCTTGCATCCTTACCCATGCCTCTCCGCCTCCTCGGCCTGGCTGCGGCGGAACAGATTCTGGCTGATTTCGTCGGTAGCCACCTGATCCAGCCGTTCCTGTTCCTGGCGTTCGCGGCGTTCGCGGTTGGCCTGGGTGATTTCGTAAGTCTTCAGTTCGCGATAGGCTTCGGCCAGTTCCTCCTGGGCCTGTTCTACCAGAACGTGGGCATTTTCGAGGGCGCGAACCAGATCCGCGCGCCGCTGGATGCAACGGATCGCGTAGGCGCCATAGGCGAAGCCAATCTCGGTTTCCGCCTTGACCACCAGACGCTGTTCGGCAACGATTTCTTCCTCAAGCTGTCGTTGCTGGGCGATGATTTCATCCTCGCGCCGTTGCAGATCGGCCATGACGCGGCGTTTCTCGTCCACACCCCATTTGGTGTAGCGGATCAGCGCGTTGAGATCCTTGCCCACGGTATTACTGCCCTGCTGGTTTCAGGATGGAGCCTAGTGTTGCGTAACAGGTTGCGAGGTCCGCCTTTTCATCCTTGCGCTGGCTCAGGAAAGCTTCCAGTTGCGGGTAGTAGTGGACGGCAACGTCCACATCCGGGTTGCTGCCCTTGCGGTAGGCGCCAAGGCGGATCAATTCGGCCATGTCCTCATAGGTGGACAACAGTTGGCGGGCGGTACTGACGAGTACGTTTTCCTCCTGGGTGTTGCAGGCGGGCATGGTGCGCGAAACGCTGCGCAGAATGTTGATCGCGGGGTAACGGCCGCGCTCACCGATGCTGCGGTCGAGCACGATGTGGCCATCCAGGATGGAACGGACGGCGTCAGCAATAGGTTCGTTGTGGTCGTCACCGTCAACCAGTACCGTGAACAGGCCGGTGATGCTCCCTCCCTTTTGCTCGGTGCCGGGACCGGCGCGCTCCAGCAGCCGTGGCAACTCGGCAAATACGCTCGGCGTGTAGCCTTTAGTGGCCGGCGGCTCGCCGGCGGCCAGACTGATTTCGCGCTGCGCCATGGCGAAGCGGGTAACACTGTCCATCATGCACAGGACGTGGTGGCCCTGATCCCGGAAATACTCGGACACCGCCAGAGAGGTATAGGCGGCCTGTCTGCGCATCAACGGGCTTTGGTCGGAGGTCGCCATGACCACCACGCTGCGCGCCATACCGTCTTTTGCCAGGTCATCCTCGATAAATTCGCGGCCTTCGCGCCCTCGTTCGCCCACCAGCCCCAATACGTTGACATCCAGGGAAGTATGGCGAGCCATCATCGCCATCAACGTCGACTTGCCCACGCCGGAACCGGCGAAAATGCCCATGCGCTGGCCTTGGCAGCAGGTGAGAAACGTGTTGATGGCCCGCACGCCCAGATCAATCTTGCCCGCGACGCGTCGACGGGTGTGAGCCGGTGGCGGTTGCGTGCGAACCGGATAGGCCACATCGCCATTGGCCAGGGGACCAGCACCGTCTATGGGCCGTCCCATGGCGTCGATCACGCGCCCAAGCCACGAGGCATGGGGATAGATGGCCATTCCCGACTCCGCTACCACGGCCCGGCAGCCCAGCCCCACCCCATCCAGCGATTCAAATGGCATCAACAAGGCGCGGCCGTCGCGGAAACCAACGACTTCGCACAGAACCGGACGCTCCCCGCGAGCCATTATCGTGCTGCGGTCGCCCACCGACACCGACCCTTGCATTCCGCCCGCTTCAACCAGCATCCCCCGAACGCCGGTGACTCGTCCATAGGCCCGGTGGTCGGCCAGATGATTGATC
>JADFXL010000256.1 GCA_015233585.1 Alphaproteobacteria bacterium
TTGTGGAGGGGTTTCTCGATCTG
The DNA here is from genome assembly GCA_015233585.1 of Alphaproteobacteria bacterium. GTDB lineage: Bacteria > Pseudomonadota > Alphaproteobacteria > Rhodospirillales > Rhodospirillaceae > JADFXL01. Next base: position 24 of record JADFXL010000256.1, read on the forward strand.
GCCGGAGAAATCATGCCCGTGTTGAGACTTGATCGGCTGATGGGGTTGAACGGTGCGCCGGTCGAACTGTACACCCCGCTGGTGGTGACGGCTGCCGGGGGGGATCGGATGGCGCTGATGGTCGATCAGGTGCTCGGCGTCGCTACGGCCGCCATACACCCGGTAATGGCAGGGGAAACGCTGAACGGATGCGTGGCCGGGGTGGCTGGCGCGGGTGATGCCGCCGCTTCCCTGCTGGCCATTGACCGGATTTTGCTGGTCCTGGAACGGCAGCGTATCGCGGCGTTCCAGCGCGAGATCACGGCGCGTCAAAAACGGGTCGCCGAAACCGGGGAGGACGCATGATTCCCGCCAGCTCCCTGCCGCAACGGCCCTCCGTACTCCCAACCTTCCGGCTGGTTCCCTCCGCCGATCCCGACTATTCGCGTCTGAAATCCCTGATCATCGAAGCCACCGGCATGGTGTTCTACCGGGATCGCGATGCCGAGCTGTGCCACGTGATCGAACACCGGCTGGCAGCGCTGACGGTTGACAATTGCGCCGCCTATCTTGGCATTCTCGGGACCGGGACCGGGGCCGGACGGCGGGAACTCGACATCCTCATTGGCGAGCTGACCATCGGTGAGACCTATTTCTTTCGCCACCGCGAACAGTTCGACGCGCTGGAGCAACGAGTCCTCCCGGAACTCATCGTCAAAAATCAGGCCCAGCGCCGTCTGCGCATCTGGAGCGCCGGATGCGCCACCGGGCCGGAGCCGTACACCATCGCCATTCTGCTCAAGCGCGGATTCGCCGCCCTGACCGCTGGCTGGTCCATCGAGATTCTTGGCACCGACATCAATCGGAAGTTCCTGGCCCAGGCACGGGAAGGATGGTTCCAGACCTGGGCGCTGCGAAACGTGCCGGACGACATCCGAACCGACTGCTTTGACAGTGAGGGTGGCAAAACCTGGCGGCTGAAGCCCCAGTACCGCGAAATGGTGCGCTTCCTGCACCATAATCTGGTCGATGACAAAGTCCCCATACCGGGGGGGGCTTCGGGGTTCTTTGACCTCATCGTATGCCGGAACGTGACCATCTACTTCGATGCCGACCGCGCCCGCCATGTCGTCGCGGGATTGTACGACGCGCTGAGCGACAAAGGATGGCTGATTGCCGGCCATTCCGAGGCCAGCGCGGCCTTGTTCAGGAATTTCACCACCGTCAACGTGCCGGGTGCCGTCCTCTACCGCAAGGAAGGGCTGACCACTCTCGAAGTGGCGAAAACCTCATCCGCCCCATGGCGGCCCCATCCCCACGGCCCGGAAATCCCGCCACCGGCACGAGCTTCCCGAACACCGCCCCCGATCGCTCCGGAGCCGCCCACCACCCCGGGATTGGCCGAAGTGCGAACGCTGGTGGACCAGGGCAAGTGGCGTCAGGCCGCGAGCCTATGCGAAACATTGCGGAAGAAGAATGCGCTCGATCCATCGCTTCATCTTTATTATGCGCTGGCGCTGGAGTCCCTGGATCGGGCGCCCGAGGCCTTGCAGGCGCTGCAACGCGCCATTTATCTGGACCGCTCCGACCCCCTGGTCCACTATCACCTGGGCCTGTTTCTGCAACGACAGGGCGAACGATCCTCTGCCCTGAAGTCGTTCAGGAATGCCTGCAAGGTGCTGGCCCGGCTGGACGAGGGAGCGGTCCTTGACCATGGGGACGGCATGACCGCCCATGAACTGGCCGCTTTGGCGCGCCTGCAAATCGAGGGGGATAACGGATGACCACCGCCCCATATCACTCGACCGCCAATATTCGTATCATAGACTGGAACGAGGTAAAACAGCGGCTGGCCATGAGCACCCAGGCGCTGGCGCTGGCGCTCACGCCCAATCCCGACCTGGTCCGAGCTACCCTTATCCGGCGCGCCGCCCGTCTGCGGGTCCGGGATCTGGCGGACCTGGAGCCGAGAGGCGTAGCCGCACTCACATTTTGCCTGGGGAGCGAAACGTACGCCATCGAACTCGATCGTCTGGCCGAAGTAGCCCTGTTTCCCCGCTGCGCCAAGGTGCCGGGCACCCCGCCCCACCTGCTCGGGGTCATCAACCAGCGCGGACACATACGCCCGGTCGTGGACCTGGCCCAGCTTCTGGGGCTGGCGGCACCGGGGATGCGTACCGGGGGCTATGTCGTATTCGTGAGAAAGCGGCCGGTGGATGTCGGCCTGTGGGTCGAAACCCTGGACCGGGTGCGCAGGATCGAAGCGGCCGAGGCCGCGCCCGGCTTTCCTGGCCGGTTCGTGCGCGCCGTGACGGCGGACGCGCTGATTTTGCTTGATCCTGCTGCGGTACTGGAGGCAGCCGGGTTTGGCGACGACAAGACGACGCGATGGTAAAGGGAACCCAGGATGACAACGGCGCAACAATTTTCTCTCCTGAAACGGCTCTCCGTGGCGCAAAAGCTGGCCCTGATCGTGGTCGGCTTCACCGTCTTCATGGCCGCTATTGTCGGCTTTACGGTGGTGATGCTGAAACAGCAGGAGTCCGAGGCCCTCACCATCGATATGGCCGGGCGGCAACGTATGCTGACCCAGCAGTATCTGCGGGAAGTCACGATGGCCACGACTGGCATCAAGACCGATTACGCCGCCACCTGGAAGGTGTTCGACACCACGCTGGCGGCTCTGCTGAACGGAGGTCAGGTGACCGACAACCTAGCCACCGGGCATAAAGTGATGATGCCGGCGTCCACCCTGCCGGATGCCGGGCAACGATTATCGACGCAGCGCGGGTTGTCGAGACGACTGGAGCAGACGGTGAACGCCCTCCTCAAACTTCCGCCCGGCGATGCGGGACGAGCCGAACGCCTGGCGGAAGCCGCTGCCATTGGCGACGAACTGCTGGACGCGGCCAACGATCTGACCAAGGCCCTGGACGCCCAGTCCGACGCCAGGATGTCGGCCACGATCGACTGGGAGCTTGGCATCGCACTAATGGGGGTCATGCTGGGCGTCATCACCAGTCTCGCCATCGCCCGTGGGATCGGCGGTCCGCTGGCCTCCTGTGTCGAAATGGCGAGGAACATCGCGGCTGGAAACCTGAATGTGCCGAAACTGGCCGTCACTTCGGCCGATGAAATCGGTCAGCTCTCAAACCCCTTCAACCAGATGCTCGATGCCATGCGCGCCATGGCCGGACAGACCCACAACATCACCGAAAATCTGCACACCGCAGCGGCCGAGATCGTCGCCACCATCCAGCACCAGGCCTCCGCCACCAAGGAACAGGCGGTAGCGGTGCAGCAAATTACCTCGACCGTCGAGGAAATCAGCCGCTCGGGGATGCAGGTCTCCGAGCGGGCGCGCGAGGTCGCGAGTACCGCCGCCACCGCCTCCGGCACCGGCGGCAAGGGGCTGGAAGCCATGCGCGACATTGGCCGGGCCATGGAGGCGATCCGGGAGCAGGCGGGCACCGTGGCCGAGCACATCGTGGCGCTGAGCGAAAAAACTCAGGCCGTCGGCGTAATCATCGCCACGGTCAACGACATTGCCGAGCAATCCAATCTGGTGGCTCTCAACGCGGCCATTGAGGCGGCGGGCGCCAGGGAGGAGGGACGCCGCTTCTCCGTGGTGGCCAACGAAATCAAAAATCTGGCCGATCAGGCCAAGGAGGCGACCGGTCAGGTGCGCTCGATCCTTGAAGAGATCCAAAAGGGCATTACCACCTCGGTCTTGCTGACCGAGGAGGCGGTGAAACGGGTCGAACTGGGCCGCGAGAAAACTGATGTGGCCGAGCATACCATCCACAACATGGCCGACAGTATTCAGGAAAGCGTCAACGCCTTTCAACAGATTGTCGGCGCCACCAACCAGCAACAGATCGGCCTTGAGCAATTGACCCAGGCCTTGCGCGAAATCTACCAGGCCAGCCAGCAAACCGCCGTCAGTACCGGGCAACTGGGTCAGGCCGCCACCAGCCTGGGTAGCCTCGCCGGTTTGTTGCGCA
>JADFXL010000257.1 GCA_015233585.1 Alphaproteobacteria bacterium
AAACCTGAGATATCCTGCGAGCGTCCATGGCAAGAAGATGCCGGAAGCGGGTCGCCGGCTGAACAACCGACCCTGGCCTCGGCGGCCCCCTCCTGCCGCCGGGGAGCGCTGCGGCGAGGCACGAAGCATAGGAGGGTCGCCATGGTGCCCGGAAGCGAAACAAATAAAGCAACCGGGAATGCGCACGCAGGAAGTCGTAGTACCTTCATAGTACCGATGATGACGGGGAACCGGGCTCGCCGGGACCCGGGGGAGGGAAGGGAGGTACCACGGAGAGAGAGCCATTGACGGGAAACACGGGAGAAGACACTGAGCTTCGCAAACCTGTTCACGAAACGACAATGGATAGCCGAACTGGCGCGGACGAGACCGGGGGAGGCTCTGTCCTCGCTGCACCACGTCATCGATCTGGAGTGGATGCTGGCGGCCTACCGGCTGACCCGCAAGGATGGAGCCCCAGGCATCGACGGCGTGACGGCTGCCGTTTACGAGACGAACCTTGAGGCCAACTTGCGTGACCTCCTGGATCGCATCAAGAACGGCCGCTATCACGCGCCGCCGGTACGTCGGGTCTACATTCCGAAAGCGGACGGCTCACAACGGCCGCTTGGCATTCCGACCTTCGAGGACAAAGTGGCGCAGCGGGCGATCGTCATGGTCCTGGAGGCAATCTACGAGCAGGACTTTCTGACCTGCTCCTTTGGCTTCCGGCCCGGCCGCTCGGCCCACCAAGCCCTGCATGCTCTGCGTTATGGCATCATGGAACAGAGGCTGCGGTGGGTGCTGGATGTGGACATACGAAAATTCTTCGATAGTCTGTCGCACAACCACCTCCGATCGTTCCTCGACCAGCGAGTCACGGATGGCGTCATCCGACGGATGATCGATAAATGGCTGAAAGCGGGGGTCCTGGAAGACGGTCTCCTGCGCCACGCGACCCAGGGCTCTCCGCAAGGAGGTGTTGTGGCGCCCCGGACGCAAAAGGTAACTTTTGTCCCCCGAGGGACTTCGGCCCTCGGGTGGGGGTGGCTGGTCATCGGGGCTTGACGGCGGTGTCTGGACAACCGGGATCGAGTGGCGGATAACGATGTTGCCGTCAGCCACCAGCACGTCTTTGACCAGCAGGCGAACGATGCGTTGTCGTTCAACGATGTCAAGCGTTTGGGCTGTCGAGCGCAGGCGCGTGAGGAAGGCCGACAGGGTCTCGGCGAGGCGCAGAGTGGCCGTACGGTCGGCGGCCTGGTCGACGAGCGCCTGCAATTCGGCTCGTATTCCCTGTTCACGCCGCCGAACGTCGGGCAGACGATGGCGAAGCTCCTCCAGTGACAGGAGGTCTTCTTGATAGGCGGTCACCAGCCGTTCCACGCTCTTGGTCACCCGGACCAGTTCGCGTTCCAGCGACTCCTGCCGACGCCGCGTCGGTTCCGCGGCGCGGGCCGCGGCCAGGCGGCGATCGAGTTCGGTGGTGATCAGGGACGGGTCCTCCAGCAACCGGACCACCTCGGTCCACACCACGCTGTCGAGCAGGTCCTGACGGATGGGTCGGTTGTCGCAGACCGGCCCGCCCAGTCGGCGCCAGGCATCCGATCCGATGCAACGATAATAGTGGATGGTGCGGGCAGTACTCCGCGTCGATGTTCTGGACAAGGCGTAGCCGCATTTCTTGCAAGAGACCATCCCCTGCACCAAGCTGGGTTCGATGGTCCGTCGGGGCGCGAAGCGCTTGTTATCCACAAGCCGTTCCGCCGCGAGCGCGAACATGTCCTCGGACACGAGGGGTGGGATGGGAATCTCGATCCACTCGGCGCGCGGCCGCTCCCGGCCGGTGGTCTCGCCCCGTCTCGAGCGACCCGAGAGGCGCAACGGCCGGGTGACCCGCTGGCGCGGCGCCTTCTCCGTCTTCCCGAAGCAGGCGGTGCCTTTGTACGCCGGGTTGCGTAGCATGCCCCAAACCGTGGACCGCTCCCACCGCGGGGCCAGACGGCGTGTCGGCACCGTCTGCTCGTTCAACAGGCGGGCAATGGCGCCGATGGACAACCCCGCGACGGTGTATTTCTCGAAGATCATCCGGACCACCTCAGCCTCGGCGGCGATGATATCGAACCGGGCCGGCGCCTCGTCGGTTTTCTTGACGTAGCGGTAGCCGTAGGGCGCGCCGCTCAGCACGGCGACATCGCCGGCCTTGGCGTGGTGCCGTTTGCCCCGTCGGGTTCGCTCGAGGATTTGCGCGCGCTCATATTCGGCGATCATTCCCTGAAACTGCAGGACAAGCTGGTCTTCCGGCGTGGCCGACTGCGGTGCCTTGATGAACACGGTCTCGACGCCGTGGCGGGCGAACTCCTCCATCAGCAGGACCTGATAGGCATATTTGCGGCTCAGGCGATCCGGCGAGTAGACCAGGACGGCCTGAATGTGGCCCTCGGCAGCGAGATCGCGGACGCGCTCCAGACCGGGGCGGACCAGGATGGCGCCGCTGTAGCCCTCGTCCTCGAACACCCGATCCTCAGGCACGTCGAACCCTTGGGCGCGCGCGAATTCTTTCAGTGCCGCCGTCTGGCTGGCGATCGTATTGTCGTCCTTCTGTTTGTCCGACGACACCCGGGCGTAGATCGCGGCAGTCTTCATCGCATCTCTCCTTCACTCCGCATTCGGGCACCCGCAATCCCACGCCGGCGGCGCGGACCTGCTCGGGCACCAGGATGCCGTAGGCCTGCTCAAGCTTGCGGCCGAGCAGGCGGTCGAAGCCGTATTCGAGTTGAACAACCGGAGGTTTGCCATCGCGTCTATGAGCCATGGCCGCCGGCCCCAGCAAGCCAAGCGGATAGCGCCATGGTCACCGTCTCGCTGATCGTCGCCCCGTCGGCAGCGGCTCGGGCGCGGATGGCCTTCACCAGGCTGGGCGGCAACTTGAACGTGACCGCCGTGGCCGGTTCCATCACCGGCAGGGGCGCTGCCAGCGACTGCGCTTCCTGGACATACCGGTAAGCCTGGCGCCGGGACATGGCGAACTGACCTGACAGCGACACACAAGCCTCCGCGACGCTGAGCCCGCGCACGAGCAACCCATGAGCAGCGTTGAGGCGTTCGGTCTTCTGCGTATCGGTCGATCGCGGCATGCGTCATTTGAATATTACCGTTTATGGCGCATGTCAAGCACGGAACGCGAACGGTCGAGCACCACCGTGCGCTCAAACACGAAGTTACCTTTTGCGTTCAGGGAGCCATGACACCGCCCTGTGGCGTGCCGCATTTGCTGTCCTTGCCGCCACTCATGCGCCGCTTTCCGTCGTCACCCCGCTCTTCAACCGGTGCTTTCAGCCATAGCTTGACCAGCCACAGCACATGCCGGTCGGAGACGCGGCGGGCCACCGATTTCAGGAGGTCCGCGTGCGGGATCGTGTCGAAGTATTTCGACAAGTCGGCGTCAACGACATCGGTATAACCCCGGCAGATCAGCCGGTGCACTTCCTTGATAGCATCGACCGCGCTGCGGCCGGGCCGGTAACCATAGGCACCATCCTCGAAATCCGCCTCGAAGATCGGTTCCAGCACGAGCTTGGCGGCGGTCTGCGCCACCCGATCCCGGATCGTCGGGATACCCAGAGGACGTTCGCCGCCCCCCGGCTTCGGGATCATCACCCGCCGCACCGGCGCCGGCCGGTAGGTCTTCGAGACGAGGTCCTCTCGCAGGCTCGCCAGCCATGCGTCCAAGCCCTCCGCCTCGATCCGTGCGAAAGTCATCCCGTCCACTCCCGGCGCACCCGCATTGGCGCGGGCCAGCCGATAGGCATGGAAAAGGATATCCTCCCGACAAATCTTGTCGTAGAGCAGGTAGTAGCGGTATTCAGGTTCCGCCTTCGCCTTACCATAGAGCTTTCTCTGAAGGGTCCTGATCTTTTCGGGTGTTTCGAGGCTCATCGCCAATCACCCCCTCCTCTCCATCGTCAAAAGCACACCAGAAGTCAGGGGCCTTCCCTCCGCCGGAGTTACCCGGGTT
>JADFXL010000258.1 GCA_015233585.1 Alphaproteobacteria bacterium
GCGTCATCGGGTCGGCGGTGTTGCCCTCGAACACCTCGACCGCAACCGGGCAGCCGTCGGCGGCGCAGAGCAGGCCATAGACGATCTGCAGCTTGCCCTTCTTGCCGTCGCGCGAGTAGCCCCGCCGGGCCAGCGTGCAGCAGCGGCCTTCGACATAGCTCGACGACACGTCGTAGAGCACCAGGACACCATCCTTGAGATGCCGCCGGGCCAGGGCTTGCTCGATCGCCGGCTGGCGCTCGCCCAGCCAGTCCAGCGCGGTGTAAAGCTCGTCCTCGTCGACGGCGCCGAGCCCCAGCAGCTCGCCCAGGCTGGACGTCGCGGTCGCCGGATCCAGCGCGCGGGCCGTCGCCAGCTTCGACGCCGGACCGATCAGCCGGCTCACCACCATCGCCACCACCAGATCGCGACAGCGGTTGCCGGTTGGCCCCAGGATGCGCTCCAGGCCGATCGCCCGCAACGTCCCCAGCGCCGCCGTGACATGGCCGTGCGGCAGCGACCGCAGGATCGAAATGCCGCCACCCTCCGCCGACACCACTTTGCCGCCCTTGAGTAGCGCCCGCAGCCCCTCGACGATCTCGGTCGGCCAGTCGGTCAAATTGGCCAGCGTCCGCTTCTTGACCTTGCCGCCGTCACGGTAGGACTCGCGGAGCAGGATGGCCGGCGGCGACGTGCGATTGGGGACGGATTCGATGTACATGGCATCAATGATGCCATGGACCTCGTGCGAAGCAAGCGGTATTTTGTCATTTACATGGCTACATTTCCGTGGCCATTCTGGCGATTATCCTGTAAAATCAGCAACTTGCTCGTTTGGACAGGAGGAAGTTCAGCCTAAGATCCTGGTCATCGGCTTGGCACCGGCAGGATATGGGTGAGGGTCCAGCGGTCCCGCCATTCGGGATCGGCGCAGTAGATGCGGTAGACCAGACGCATGGTCTCCAGCGCGTCGGTCGAGGACCCGGCATGGATGGCGCCGCCCCTCAGCACGGCGTCGGGGAATTCAGCGATCTCGTCGGCCCACGACGGATCGCGGTTGTAATGGGGGCTCTGTTCCTTGGGATCGCCCTGGAAGAAAACACTTGTTCAGGCACGTCGATTTCGCATACCAGGTTAGCGCCGGGCGAGATCGCTACTACTCAATCGAACAAATCTGATCAATTGCCGCCGTTAAAGATGAGTACGGTGGCACCGTAATACTATCTCTTTGTCGTAATGAAAAACTGGCAGGCGCTTATCAAGATCACTTCCGGGGCGAAACCCCTCCCTTACGGCCCAGGCCAAAGCCAACGCGATAGAGGTCGGGCATATCAATCCGACCATCCTTCCGGAATACAAAAATGCCGAGACGTTCCAGATCTTTTCGAACACCTTCCCAGTTTTCAACATGCTGAGGGGGCAAGTGTTCGGATGGGATGCCGCTTGGGCCTTGAGGAAACTCGTTCTCCCAAGCGGCCGTTATCGCTTCGTAGTCGCAAGGAACATTCATCGATTTGAGCGGCTTCATAGCCTCTGGCACCCAAGGATCGTCCTCGGCCACCTGCTCGACACGGATCTGCGATGCCCTCTGAATGCCGCGTTTCAGACTTTCATAGTGGAGTGCCAACGGATACTCGCCGTAGCGCTGCGTGCTGTCTTCCGCAGCGCCCAAAATGGCTGCGAGGAAAGAACGTGGCGAGGTCCAGCCATGACCATCCGCCAGATGACTGACACTCCATACATAAGGCACACCACGGCGGGCATCTTTCCCCATCTTGTCCCCGGCCAGGGCTGCGAACAAACGCCGCTGGTATAGAGACTCCGACGTCAATACCGATGGCAAGAACCAAAATTCTCCAATCTGGCGCAATGAATCTGAAGATGGCAGGACGGATGCCACCACCGACCGTAGGCATTTACCGTTGTCACCAGGAGTATTGATGAGCCGTTGCCAAAGCATGGCATGCAAATCAGCCTGACCCCAGGTGAGCGAAGCGCTGGTTGCCAATATCTTCGATGCATCAACGAATGAAGTGACCGTCCGCTCCTTCTGATCGGGGCGCAAAAATATCTTTGCGCGTATTCTTGAAAAATCGCGCAACAACAAGGATAGCCGCAGCAGATCGCGGACAATGCGGTCCATCGTCCCCCAATCATCGCTTGTGCGGTCTAGGGCGTCGAATATGACCAGTCCGAAGTTTTTGTTGGTGGCCAACTGTGCATTGGCAGCCTCAGCGAACTGAGCAAACTGTTCCGGATTCTGCTCCACCCATTGCACGGTGTCTTTGCAGGACTTCGCAGGAATTTGGTGGTTGATTATGCCCGACCACCACCTTAATACCACCGCGAGCCAAACAACATAAGGTTCGGATCCACTGCCAAGCAGAGCTTTAAAGGTGTCCCGGTCAGGATAGTTCTGGATGCTTGGTTTAGCTGCATGGCCAACATGGATGGTTGTGGCAGCCAAACCCTCCACAGCCGCCCCAATTTGACGTCGTAGTACATCGTCGCTCAAGGCCGCGGTTCAAAATGACTTTCCAACCCCGCGCGCGCCCACAACCAGCACAGTTTCGCGAGTGAGCGCCTTGCGATGGGCAAGCGGGATGTAGAGCGTTCCCTGGTGAGGAGTCTCGCCCGTGTTATCCAACTCAAACGGCGCGGCAAGAATGGCTTGCCGAATAGCTTTCGGAGTCGTCATTCCATGTGCTCCTTCCCAACGTCACGGCCCAAAAAGTTTAGAAGCACCCCGTAAACCGCATTCACTTCGGATTCATCAACTTGCACCATGCGTTGCTGTAGGCTCAGCAAGCCATACCAGCCGCGGTTCCAGCGGATCGGCAAAGGAGCATGTGGCGCGTTGTCGTCATCTTCTTCGAAACTCCAGTCACTGACCTCACCCGGTTCGACTTCGTCATAGGTGTCCTCAAACAACGCAAAGGAATTCCCACGAAGCGCCGTCAGATATTCCGTCCTGCGTTCATCATCCGGAACGAGCCCGCCAACCAATTGCAGGCGATTTCGGATTTGGGTGATGACCCCGCGCTGCTGCCAATGCGAGAACAGCACCCGGTAGCCTGTCCAGGTCTGCTGCCCTTCGATCGCAAACAATAAAACCGCATGCGCCCCGAGATCCGTCACGCAGGCCGCCGCCACTTCGTCGATGCCGGCTCGGGAATCGATCAGAATGATATCCGGCTTGAGCATATCTTCAAGGCGATTCACCAACCGATTGAGGCGGTTGGCCCAGGTTTCCAGAGTTGCTTGGTGCGTGGCCTTAGGCATCCAGGCCCTTCCAAGCTTGGACACATATTCCCCAGGATCCCCGCCGTGGGCTGGGATAAGATAAATCGAACCGGCAGTCTGCAAGTCGCTGGTGGCGTAGATGCTGTCGAGCACCGCGTCACCGTTATCGACTAGGTCTTCAACCAGCCAATCGGCAACGCCGTACTCGGGCTGCCTGTCTGGCGGCAGCAAGGCGCTGGAAAGCCCAGGCGACTCCAGGTCCAGGTCCAATACCATGACCCGTTTTCCTTGCCTGGCCAAAGTCCATGCACTAGCCGCCAGTGCGGTCGATCGCCCCACGCCGCCCTTAATGGAAAAAAACACGATGCGCGGCGCGCCGGGAGCCTCATCGGCGATCGTTTCCCAGTGGCTCTCGGTCGCCAAGCGGTCGATGAGCCAAACATTTGTAAAATCGCCAAACAGGAACGCTGACACCCCTAGGCAAACCTGCTCCCGTGAGGACTCGTAAAGGATTCCAGACCCCTTCGGATACGCATGTGGCGCGATCCTGTCAGCCAACACGTCGTACAGCGCCTCGACCTGTTCGCGGCAAACGTCGCTCATCTCGACGCTCTCCGGCACAATAAAGCGCACACGTCCGTTAAGGTCGCGGTTTATGAACAGCCAATCCAGTTGACCGACCACCGCCGAATTCGCGCGTAGTACCTCAATCGTCTTGGGGGTGATGTCGTCAAAGGTGGTCATTCCAGCAGCCCTTCCAGTTT
>JADFXL010000259.1 GCA_015233585.1 Alphaproteobacteria bacterium
CCTGGATGACGTCGTAGACCTGTTCCCACGAGATCACCGCGTTCAGGGCCGCCTGATAGTCGTAGATCGTCACGATCTCAGCCCGGATGCCGTCGTAGACCGCGATCGCTTCGGCCAGACGCTCACGCGTCAGCGTGACGCCGGAGAATGCTTCGAGTTTGGTCACGAAGTTGCGCAGTTCGGCGGTGAAATAGGTATGAGCTTCGGGGAGGTAGAAATTGCGCGGCACTCCGAGGATGATGGCCTCACTGTTAAAATAGTATTGGATCACTTCGGCCGTACGATAGGCCTGCAAGCAGGTGGCATCAAAAGCGAACAGATCGCCGTTGACAATGTAAGGGTCGGTGTTGTCGGCAAACAGCCCGACCGTCTCGCGCACATAGACGCAATTCTTGGTCGATATGTAGCGTCCGCCCAGCTCGACCATGCGGTCGCTGCCGCCGAGTCCGATCCGGACCGGGATCAAGCCCAGGGCCAGAATCACCTCTTCCGGCAGGGTGTAGCCCTGGAAACCGACGACCTTGGCTCCGGCGGCTCTTTCCCTGGCCAGCGCCTCCGGCCTTCCGGCCAACTTGCTGGCAATGAGTTCCAATGTTTTCAGTGTCATGCTAGAGTTCCCTTATTCTGTCACCTTTGTCCTCAGAAGCGCACGTGAAGCGTGCTGCCGAAGGTCAGCGGATCCCCCGGCGTGCCGGTCACGATTTGTTGGCCGTTGGTGCCAGCGCTCATCGCGATGTAGTAATTCTGGTTGAACAGGTTGTTGACGAAGAAGGACAGATCAACCGCCTCCTCGAACAGCCTAACCCCGAATCTCAGGTTGACGATGCCGTAGGCGCTTTGCTCGGTCAGAGGATCGAGGGTTAACGCCAGGTTCTGAGCCGAGCGCCAATTGTAATCGGCCACGATATAACCGACGACACCATTGATGATTTCATGCGAATACTCTGCATTGATATCGGAGGTCCATTTCGGCGTCCAAGGCACCTGCTGGCCGGTCAGGTCGCAAGTGGCGGTCGGCCGCAGGTTGAGCGCCGCCTGTGAGCACGGAGCACTGCGGTACGACGCATAGGTCGCCTGGTTGGGGGAGAGGAAGCCGTTGATCCGCAGTCCCGTCACGGGGACCGCCGTCGCTTCGATCTCGAGGCCTTTGCTGCGCACGTAACCGACGTTGGTCAGGACCGAGGTCGGCGAGGCCGACAAGGCGGCAGCGTAATACGCCGCGGTATTCTGATAATTTTTGACGATGGTCTCATAGGCAGCAACGTTGACCAGCAGACGTTTATCCAGCCATTCGCTCTTGGTGCCGATCTCAACACTGTCCGCCCGCTCGCCGGCAACACTCTGCGTGGCACCATAGGTGAGTTGGGCGGTGGTCAGGGTGTTGGGATTGAGCCCCTTGGCCTTGTGGCCGCGCGAGACCTCGGCGTAGGTCAGAACCGCATCGGTGATCTTGTAACTGGTTCCGAACTGTCCCCCCAGGGAACTGTCGTCGACGGCGCCCGAGGCGCTGCCGATATTGCCCGCCGTCACCGCGCCATCGATCTGAGCCTGGGTGGCTTTTCCCGGATTGGCGGTCACATAGCCGAGATAGTTCATCGACTTGTGTTCCCAAGTCTGGCGCAAACCGGCATTGAAGGACAATTTGTCGGTGGCATGCCAGCTCGAATGGCCAAACAGCGCCTCAGTTTCGTCCTTCAGCGTGTAATCGTCGCCGGTCTGAAGTCCTTTGTACTGTGCCGCCGTGTTGGCGGCTTTGTTGGCGTAAAGCCAGTAATCCGGCCCCAAGGTCTGGCGGTTATGCGCTTTCAGGTCCTGGCTGGCGACATAGACGCCGACCACCGAGTCCAGCGCGCTTCCTTTGGGCGAGGCCCAGCGCAACTCCTGGGACAGGTTGGTGACGTCATTGTCGGTGCCGTAATCGCTGATCGCGTTGAGCTGGGTCGCGTCCTGGTCGTTATAAGGAATGAAATACCAATGCCGGAAACCGGTGACCGAACTCAGCGTGCCGTAACTGGTCTCCCAATCGATCAGGGTGGTGGCGGTGGTGGTTCGGGTGTCGCTGTGCGGGTCCTGATCGAGGTTCACGGTGCGATCGAACGGATTGCCCTGCAAAGTCAGCCCCCGGGCGGCCATCCGGCTTTGCAGGTTCGAGGACGCCCCGGGCACCACGCTGAGAAAAGTCGCCCCGCCGGTGTGATAGCTTTGCTCGTCATGGGAGGCGATGACCCGGATGCTGACGTCATCCGTGGGCGCCGCCAGCGCCTGAACGCGCCCGCCCCGCCCGCCCTGGCCCTGGAATGTGCGGTCGTCGTTCAGGTTGCTTATAAAGCCGTCGCGGGTTTTGTAATAGGCCGATGCACGGAGCGCGAGGTTGTCGTCGACAACCGGACCGGAGACATTGGCCTTGAACTCGCGGTCACTGTAGTTGCCGAGGGTGACGATGCCGTCTGCCTCCGGGGTGAAGCTGGGTTTTTGGGAATTGAACTGGATCACGCCGCCGGTGGTGTTCTTGCCGAACAGCGTCCCCTGTGGCCCGCGCAGATACTCGATCGAAGCCAGGTCGTTGAAATCGTTGTTGACAGTTCCCAGACGGCCCGCATAAACGCCGTCCACGAATACCCCAACACTGGGATCGATGCCGTCGCTGTTCTGGCCGTTGTTGCCGATGCCGCGAATTCCGACATTGGTTTGTTTTGGGTTGCTGGATACGAATGAAAACGCCGGCAACTTAGATTGGATCGTGCCGAGGCTGGTCAGATTGTCGCGCTCCAACTCCCGCGCACCTAAGCTCGTTTCAGCGACGGGTACATCCTGAAGTTTTTCCTGACGCTTGCGCGCGCTGACCACCACTTCTTCAATCTGCTCGCCGGTGCTGGCGGCTTCGATCGCCGGCCTGGCCGTACCATCGGCGGTTTCGGCCGCCATGGCCGCCACCGGGCAAATTCCCAAACCGAGCAGAATTGCCGGGACCGCAGTTCTCATCAACGAGTCGCACCGGCCGTTCCCGGGGCGGCGACGGTTCGATCGATCTCGCGCCTCAATTCCGCTCATCACTGTAATCCCCTTCCTCAGCGAAATTAGGTAGGAGGCGGCTCCTTCATGGCGCCCCTCAAGCGCCATAAGTAGACTGGTGTTATAGACAATGTCAATGCTGATTTACACAGTCTGATTGCGTTGTTGGCTATAATTAACATAACTTTATGTGTATTTGTATGTCGAGAATCTCGTTTATTTTCAATTTGTTGATCTGGTAGTCGGCCTGCCTCACCCGTGATTCCGGATTGCCGCATGTCTCGGAAGCGGGTGGGCGCACTGGCCGCTTGTTGGGCTGAGATCGGGATAAAGCGCAGTGGACCCACCGGGTGATTGCTTGGATTCGGGCACCGCGACCGCCGGTGAAGGCTCCGCGTTAATGGCCAATGAAAAGATTAATAGAATGATATCAGTATAATAGCCAGGGTGCGACTCGAATTGCCATCATCCGCAGCCGGACAAAGCCAGCCTTTACCATACACGTAGTGTAAAATCAGAAACCGACATCAGAAAATTCACACCCATCAATCTCAATCCCCGTTGCAATCTATAAACTCGATAGGGTATACGAACAAGATGGTGAGGGAGAACGCTCCTGCGGGCTCCCGGCTTCGGTCAATCGAACCGTTCGCGCCGAACGACGGGTATCCAAGCGACTCGCCATACATGCGTGAATTCAGGAGAAGAACATGGCAAGTACAGAAACGGTCAAAGGCATCTATGCCGGAGTCGATGTCGGCTCTCTGGCCTCGAAATCGGTGGTCATCCGGGACGGCGAGATCGTCGGGTTTGCGATTATTCCGACCCAGCTGAATTCGGAAGAAAGCGGGCTGGCCGTGCTCGACGCGGCTTTGAAAAACGC
>JADFXL010000025.1:0-4376 GCA_015233585.1 Alphaproteobacteria bacterium
CCGGACAGCCAGCATGGCAATAAGGAATGCCGCAGTCCATGCAGCGGGCGCCCTGATTCTTCAGGTCGTCGGGGGAAAGAGGGACGACAAACTCGTCGTAATGCAGGACGCGCTGGGTCACCGGCGCGATGTCCCGGTCGGATGCGGGCGGAAGCCCGCCGGATAGGTAGGGCTTTGCTCTGCTGATTAAGGACACCGAAGGGAACAGAAATGTTGGGTATTTTGAGGTCAAGGTTCCAAGGAGACCTTGGCAATGAGATGATGGCGTCCATTGTCGTGTTTCTGGTTGCGTTGCCGTTGTGCCTGGGTATTTCCGTTGCTTCTGGAGTCCCGCCCACAGCCGGCCTGATAACCGGAGTAATTGGCGGCATCGTGGTCGGAACGCTGGCAGGATCACCGCTTCAGGTAAGTGGTCCCGCCGCCGGTCTGACCGTACTGGTGTGGCAGATTGTTCAGCATTATGGCGTGCCGATGCTCGGCGTCATCGTGCTGCTTGCCGGGTTGATGCAACTGGCGGCGGGACTGATGAAGCTCGGACAGTGGTTCCGGGCGGTATCCCCGGCCGTCATCCACGGAATGCTGGCTGGCATCGGGATACTGATCTTAGCTTCGCAGTTCCATGTGATGCTGGATGCCAAGCCCATCGGCAATGGCATTGACAATCTGTTCGCCATTCCCGCCGCCCTTGGCCATGCCTTCTCAATGGGCGGGAAGCCTGTTCACGCGTTCGGAATCGGGGCCATGACCGTTGTTGTCATCGTGCTGTGGTCCAGCTTTGCGCCGAAAAAGCTCAAAATTCTGCCCGCACCCCTGGTCGCGGTCGCAGCGGCCGTGGCAGTTTGTTCCACCCTGGGCCTCAAGATCAACTACATTCCCGACCTGCTGAAAAATCCAAGTGATATAAACAACATATGGTCGGTGATCCAGTATCCGACCCTTGAGTCGTTACGGCGAGTGTTCGATACGGACGTGCTGATGGCCTCTGCTTCGGTCGCCTTCATTGCCAGCGCCGAGACTCTTCTTTGCGCCACTGCGGTGGATCAGATGCACCAGGGGCCACGCACCAAATACGACCAGGAACTATCGGCACAAGGCGTTGGCAACATGCTTTGCGGACTGTGTGGCGTGTTGCCGATGACCGGAGTGATCGTCCGTTCCAGCGCCAACGTGGATGCAGGCAGCAAGACTCGGCTGTCGGCGATTCTGCATGGCGTGTGGCTGGTCGTGTTCGTCGCCGTGCTGCCCTTCACCTTGCGCTATATTCCCGTGGCCAGCCTGGCCGGCCTGCTGGTGTTCACCGGCTACAAGCTGGCCTATCCCAAGGTCGTGCCGAAACTGCTGCACTACGGCAAGACCGAAGCCACCATCTACCTCGCCACCATTGCCATGATCGTCGCCACGGACCTGCTGGAAGGGGTGTTGTTCGGTCTTCTGCTGTCAATCCTGAAGTTGCTGTACGTGTTTTCCCATCTGGAGATCCGCGTGGAAAACAACCCCCAGGAACGTTTTGTAGCCTTGCACCTGAAAGGGGCGGCTACGCTGGTTCGGCTGCCTTTATTAGCTGCTGAGCTTGGAAAAATTCCCCCTGGGACTGAAGTTCGCGTTTATTTCGAGGAACTGGAATACATCGATCATGCGTGCCTCGATCTCCTGACAAATTGGGAGCGGCAGCACGAAACCACTGGCGGCAACCTTGAGATTGAATGGGAAGAACTATCCTGGCGCTACCATCGTCGCCGCAACAAAGCGAAAGCCGCAGCGGGTTAATGGTGTTCTAAAAAAGGGAGTCTGGGGCATCGCCCCGGGCGGGCCGGGACAGCGGCCCCGTGATTGTTGTCCTGAAGGGGGGGCATTACGCAAAACAAGATAGGTCAACTACGTATGATAACGTATTGACCTGGCTGTGTGATGCGATAGCCTTACGCGCAAGGGCGTGAGGATGTCCGTTGATGTCGATCGGAGATTCGGATAATGACAAGTTATGTTGTGAAACTACCTGTTTTCAAACTGTCTTCGATTCGCCCGGAATTCCTCAAAGATGACTTGATTGCAGGCATCACCGTATCTCTGGTCGCCATTCCGCAAGCGCTCGCCTATGCCCAGTTGGCCGGGGTTCCCCCCATCTATGGCCTCTACGCGGCCCTGGTCCCAACGATCATTGGAGCTGTATTCGGATCCTCCAGGCAATTGTCCACGGGACCGGTTGCCATGACATCCCTTCTGACTGCCGCCAGTGTGGCACCGCTCGCGACCGCTGGAACCGATCAGTTTTACTCATTCGTCATTTTGCTGGCCCTTGTGTCTGGCCTGTTTCAAATCGTCTTTGGCGCGCTGCGAATGGGCGTCCTATTGAATTTCCTGTCCCACCCCGTGCTGATGGGATTTATCAACGCGGCTGCAATCATCATTGGCCTGTCCCAGTTGCCAACATTCCTTGGCATCAAAGCGGATCAGTCCAGTCACTTCATCCTTGATATATTTCAGGTTATTCTTCACATCAGCAAGATGAATGGTATGTCGCTTGCCTTCGGCGTTGCCGCGATCGCTATTCTTTATTCTTTCAAACGATTTGCGCCGAAACTGCCGGGCGTGCTGATTACGGTTGTCGTATTGACGATCGTGAGTTACGAGGTCGGCTATGCTCAACTCGGTGGCCAGACCGTTGGAGCGGTGCCCAAGGGATTGCCGTCCTTCAGCCTGCCCCCCCTGGACTGGGGGGCTACGATCTCATTGGTGCCAGCCGGTTTCGTGATCGCTCTCATCAGCTTCATGGAAGCTATGTCGAGCGCTAAAGTGATTGCCATAAAGACCCGCGAACCCTGGGATGAGAACAAGGAGCTGATTGGGCAAGGACTGGCAAAGGTAGCGGCGGCATTTTGTCACTCGATGCCTGTCAGCGGTTCGTTTTCCCGTTCTGCCTTGAATTTGGCATCGAATGCACGAACGGGTCTGTCGTCCGTGATTGCGGCCTTGTTCGTTTTGCTGACGCTTCTGTTCCTGACACCCCTTTTGTACCATCTTCCCAAGCCGGTTCTGGCGGCCATCATCATGATGGCGGTTATGGGACTCGTGAACTTCAAAATCATCCTCAGTGCCTGGCGGGCCAACCGCGACGATGGTATTGCCGCCATTCTGACCTTTGTGGCGACACTGACTTTCGCGCCCAATATTCAAAATGGGATTTTGACCGGCATTATCCTTTCCTTATCCCTTCTTCTTTACCGCATGATGCGTCCCCGTATTGCACTGGTCGGTATGCACCAGGACGGAACCCTTCGCGACATACAGCGGCATAACCTGACCCGTCTGCACCCAAAGATTGGAGCCATCCGTTTTGACGGGGCGTTGCGGTTTATCAATGTGTCGTTCTTTGAAAACGCCCTGCTCAAATTGGAAAGAGAAGATCCACAAATCAACTTCGTTCTGGTCAAAGGCAGTGGAATCAATGCGCTGGATGCCTCCGGGGCGGATATGCTGGCCAATTTGATCTTCCGCTTTCGTAACAACGGAATCACCCTGACTTTCTGTGACCTCAAACATCAGGTGCGTGATGTCATGGAGCGAACCGGGCTTATTCAAATAATTGGCCAAGAGAATATTTTCGCGACCGGTCGGGAAGCCGTGGAGGCCCTTACCACGCGACTTGAGAATGCCAAATAAAACGGCTCTTCCATTCGGGAGAGGTCGCCCAGATTTTTTCGGACCGGTAGGTTTGATCTGTCCAGCTTAATTGGGCGGTAGCCCAAGATCAGGGAATGTGCCATTGTCAGGTACGTTGCCCCTGAGCCGTTCGGTTCCAGCCATTTATGGGAGGCTGTCCATATCCGTATGGAGCGTCGGGCCAAAGGCACGCCTGCGGCGTGAGACCCCACCAAGGGGCCTCTCTTCCGTAAATGTGTGAGACCACATAGGCTCCAGAGAGATATTTGCCATGAAACGCAAACACCTGATTTCGCCGGAAACCGCGTCCGCCTTGGTGATGCGCCTGGTCACCCTTTTGCTCGCCTCCTTTCTCATCATGTTGGCCGATCAGTTCATGAGCGATCTGGGGTCGTGGATCCGCCCGCCAGATCACCAGGCATTAACCCACGGAAGCAACACTCAGGCGACCGAGGCCGAAATCACCCGGCTAGGTGCGGTGCTTGAACAAAAGGAGGCCGAGGTCCAGTCCGTGCAGGCGGCCCATGACGTGGCAGCTCGCGACTACGCCACCCAAAAAGAGAGCTACAATAACTGGTTGCGGGCACGTACCACCGTTGGCTCTCCCGACCAGGACGCCGAGATTCTGAATCGCGTCCACAAACTTGACGAGAAAATGGCCGTACGCCACGAATGGACAGACCGACTCGACCGGGTAAGAGCGGAACAGCGCGAGA
>JADFXL010000025.1:4386-21204 GCA_015233585.1 Alphaproteobacteria bacterium
TCAATCAACGAATCAACGCGCTGCACTCGGCCGAGCTTGACCAGGCACACGCTGCCGAGAAGCACTACCAGAGCGAGGTGGAAACGTACACGTTGAAAATGTTCGCCTTGCGAATGGCCGTCGTACTGCCTTTCCTTCTGCTGGGTGTCTTTACCTTCGTCCGTTGGCGCAAGTCCAGGTACGGCGCCCTGGCCTGGGGTTACATTCTGTTCTCGGTTTATGCCTTTTTCTTCGGTGTGGTTCCGTATCTGCCAAACTTTGGCGGCTACCTGCGTTATGTGGTTGGTATCGTCCTGACGGTAGCGGGTGGGATCTATGCCATTCGTGGAATGCAGGCCTACGCCGAGCGCAAGCGCCAGGAGTTGCTCCTAACCTCGGCCGAGCGGGCCAAGACGATCAGTGAGGAGGCCGCTGTCGCTTCGTTTCGTGACCATCGCTGCCCATCTTGCGACAGCAACTACGCGCTACCCAAGATGATTTCGTCCGAGCCTGAACCATCGTTCTGCTACCACTGCGGCCTTCAGCTTTATGGGACTTGCGCTGCGTGTGGCACGATCAATTTCGTCCACTTCAATCATTGCAAGACTTGCGGCACCACGCTCCGGAGTTGATTGGCGCCAGATTCTCGTATCTGCCATTCTTTTCAGGGCGAACCCGTTTGTTTCGCAACTGAAAATGTAATTACCCAGGCACAAAAAAATCAGAAAATATCTTTGGATGTAAATCAGCAGAAAGATAAAGATACGAGGGGACTAGTCCCCTCGCGCTCCCCGTTAATAAGATAAATAGGGAGCACGAGGGCCTCAGGCCCTCGTTCTTGCCTTTTTTGGTTAATTATCTTGGGTATATGTTCGTTTGATATTCGTGGCACCTTGGCATGTCCATGGGCGACAACCCATCGTTTAGGTATTAGCGGCAGCCCATTGCTGTCATGTAGATGGTTCATAACGATTGCCATGTTCTTCTTTTGCGCTTGCGTTGACTTCGCAACGCACAGTGCCGATACTCATCGCTTGATCCGAATCGGGTTCCGCCCCACACACCAAGGAATGCTCGCCACTCATGGAAACCGCAAATCTGGCCGATCCGTTCGCCAACCCCGACCGCACCATATCTTTCCAGGGCCTCCTCGGCGCTTACTCACATCTGGCCTGCGTCACCGCGTTTCCTGAATTAGCCCCCCTGCCCTGCACGGAGTTCGAGGATGCCTTTGCCGCCGTACGCGATGGCCGGGCTCGTTATGCCATGATCCCCATAGAGAACTCGCTGGCGGGCCGGGTGGCCGACATTCATCACCTGCTACCCCTTGGTGAATTGCACATTATCGGAGAACATTATCAGCGCGTGTGTCACCATCTGCTGGCGGTCAAGGGAGCCACCCTCGATACCGTCCGCACGGTCCATAGTCACGTTCATGCCCTGGGCCAGTGCCGGAACATCATCCGTACACTTAATCTCCGTCCCGTGATCGCCACGGACACGGCGGGCGCCGCTGCCGAAATTGCCGGGTACGGCGACATAACCCAGGCGGCCATTGCCTCGAAACTGGCGGGAGAAATATACGGTCTGGTTTCGCTCCAATCGAGCATTGAGGATGCCGACCATAACACGACTCGATTTGTGGTGATGGCCCGCGAACCCATTGACCCCAACCCAGCGCGCGGACCGATTGTCACAACATTTATTTTCAACGTCCGCAATGTACCCGCCGCCTTGTACAAGGCATTAGGCGGATTTGCAACCAATGGGGTCAATATCACCAAACTGGAAAGCTATCTGGTCGGCGGAAACTTCACTGCCGCGCAATTCTATGCCGATGTCGAGGGACACCCCGGCGAGCGCAATCTGCGTCTCGCGCTTGAAGAGCTGGCCTTTTTTAGTCACGAAGTGAGAATCATCGGCGTCTACCCGGCCCACCCCTATCGTTTCCAGGCGCGGCTAAAGGCAGTCGAGTAACGACTCGATCACACCATTCCTTCAATCCGCTCCATGTCCTCGTCGGAAAAGCCGAAGTGGTGGCCGATTTCGTGAATCATGACGTGGCGGATCAGGCGAGTTAAATCTTCTCCGCTCTCGCACCAGTAATCCAGGATCGGACGCCGGAAAAGAAATATCATGTCGGGGGGCGCACCGCCGGGGTCGAGGACGCTCCTGCGAGGCAGGGATGTGCCACGATAAAGGCCCAACAGATCAAACGGAGACTCCAGGTCCATCTCCGTTTCTGTTTCCACATCGCAGACTTCTTCCACCCGCAAAACCACACCTGTGACACGACGCCGCAAGACCTCTGGAAGGATCAGCAATACACTCCGGGCGATCGCGTCGATATCAGCCAAGGTTGGCGGCGTCGTGTGGCGCTGCTCACGGGCCATGTCCTGCTTCCTGCCCTGGCCAAAATCTAGGCGACCCCCGCCGGGCCTGACGGCTTCAATCACACCGTCAGGAGCGTCCGGTGCGGCTCAGATGAGGACGATTTATGAGAACCTTGTCCCATTCCTCAAGGATCTGATACGCCAGTCTGGCGATGGCGTCGGGCGTTTCATAAGTGTCATTGCCGGCTAGAGCGGTGGCGGCCGCTTGCAATGCAGCGGCAACCAGTTCTGGCTTGTCTATGGATGGCATTCCGGTCTCCGTGTTGCGTGGCTTGTTTTCCGATGATCGCGACAATACCATGCATCGGTCGCAGCCTCATACCCGAACCGCCCACCTTTTACCAGCCAAACCATTACAGGGCGGATAAAGATATCGCCACCGGGAATACTGCGAAGCCTGTGGCTATTCCCCGGTTTAAGCGAAGATATCCACCATCGAGCCCAGGGATCCAGACGCCGCAGCACCTCCCGAGCCGGAAGCAGCGGTCGCCTGCGCGACGGCACCCGCCAAAGCCTGTTCAGCACTGGCATTGGCCTTGACCGCCGCCATTGCCAGCTTCAGGTGCATCAATTGACTGGACTGACTCAGTGACTGGGAAACAATGCCGGTAACGTCCATGCGAACCCTCCTATGAAGTCGGTTCGGTTTTTCTGCCTAAACGCCAAGCAAAGCATCGATTTCATCTTGTTGCATGGTCATATCGGAACCGTGAATAATTGCGCCCGCGACATCCATGAGTTTTTGCACTCCACGCGAGCAGGCCCTCGCCCGCATCTGGATGATCTCGACCTCACCTGTGGCCACGGCGGCATCCAGAAGCTCCAGGGACTGAGCAATCAGGCGATTGATCTGGTCAATGGTTTCCTCAAACGGCCGACGAAATTTCGTTGGAACACAGTCATAGGCAGCTATCGCCAGATCCTTGCTGGAAAAGGCCGAATCCTGAAAATGACTGCAATAATCCTTAGGCTGCCAAGCCCGGCATTCTTCCAAAATCTCCGGCATGTCGGCAACCATTTCGAGCAACATGATGATTTCATTGAAGTGATTAAGATAATCGGTAGCCAGCAATGTCTTATCTGAAATATTTGAACCCACAACCTTTTCCCGGAACTCAAGAAAGCGCCCCAGTTCGTCTTCTGGTATTCCTTCCAGATTCAGGGATTCCGACATCGTCCCGCCCCGCCTTCAGCTCTGTGGGGAAGCCGCCTGCGCCTCCCCGCCACGCCCTCGATGGCATATCCAGCCATTATTACGTTTTCTTGCCACAGAAACAATAGCCGTCTTCCCGGCGCATGAAACCACGCGCCCCCCCTCCTCACACATGCCCGCAAAATCAGAACTCCGGCTTGACCAGAGCCACACGTCATGAGATGACCAATAAGGTGAGCGGATCGGGAGGGGACGGTGAGTTGGAGCAATTTTAACCTGATCGAAGTTCTCAACATCAGCGGGGAAGCGGGAGTCTTCGCCCGGAAGAGCATTCCTGAAGGTGCCGTAGTCGGGGTATTCGACGGCGTGGCCGAGATTTTTACCGTTGATGGACAGGGTCAGGTCGACTGGCGCGGCCATGATGGCGGTATGTCAATTCATTTGAAACTAAGCGACGGAATTTTGTACGCTATCATGCCTAATCTTGGCGTAGGAACCAGCGGGATCGATTACATTAATCACTCATGCAAACCAAACTGCCGGGCCGATGCGGGTTTATTGGTTGTTGAAACAATAAAAAATATCAACAAAGGCGAGCAACTGACGCTAAATTATCATGACATGGATATTATCAAACTTGGGCGCAAATGCTGGTGTGAAGATGTTCCAGAGAACGAACGTTGTGTTCTCTGAAAAAAAGGGGGGAATTCTGCATGTTGCAGGTAAAGACATATATTTCCGCCAGTTCGATTCACGGAATCGGCTTGTTCGCTGCGGAACCTATCCCCAAGGGCACCGTAATCTGGCGATTCGATGAGCGTATTGATCGACGATTCACGAGGGCGGAACGTAATGAACTTCCCCAACCGACCCTCTCATTCATTACCACGTATTCCTATCCGGAAGTTGTCGGCGGAGACGTTTATTTGTTGGATGGGGACCATGCCCGTTTTATGAATCATAGTGATAATCCGAATACAGATTGTGAAAAAGATACAATTTCAATACGTGATATTGCCTATGGCGAAGAACTGCTTTGCGATTACAGACAATTTGATCCAGATCATTTTAAGAAGCTTTAAGAAATATACGGAGGTGACGTGATGCCAGGTGATGATGTCGCGCTATTGTCTCAAGGCAGCGAGGCGGAGCGCTTCCTGACGCTAGAGATTCTCGACAAAATCCGCAAGCTGCCACTGTTTGCCGGTCTAGGTCCGGGAGCGCTTGCAACGCTGCTCGACGGTGCGCGGCTGCGGGATTTTGACCGGGATACGGTCTTGTTCCGCCAGGGCGAACGTGCCGAAGTGTTCTACATCGTGATGAGCGGTCGCATCTCTTTGCTCGTGGCGGACAACATCGGACGGGAAAGCGTGATCGAAATTGCAGCAGCGGGACAAACCTTTGGTGAGGAGGCGATTTTCGACCAACGGCTATTTCCGTTCAGCGCCCGCGTCCTTGAGCCGTCACGTCTGATACGGGTTCTCGTGGAGCCTTTTCTGGCGAATTTTGCCAAGGATTTCCGCCTTGTACAGCGCATGATGGCCAGCATGTCAAGCCATCTGCGGTTTCTCGTCAAACAGATCGCCGAGTTAAAGCTAAAAACGACCGAGCAACGTCTAGGCAGCTACCTCCTGGGGCAAATCCAGGAAGGAAAGATGACGGCCACGATCCACTTGCCATATGACAAAAAGATCCTGGCCAGCCAGCTTGGCATGACCCCGGAAAGCCTCTCGCGGGCGTTGGCCAAGCTTAAAGAAATTGGCATTCATAGCGGCACCGGTTTTCTGCGGGTCGAGGATGTACCCAGATTGCGTGCGCTATGTCACGAGTCCGACTTCAACGAATAGGGCGTGCCATAACATGAGCGTTTCTGGTTCCATCGGAGGTCTTGCTCGGGAAGATTTCGAAGCGGTCGGCAAAGTTGACCTGTTCCGCGATCTGACCGTGGATGAAATCAAACGGCTGTTGCGGGGAGCTTCGTGCCGATGGCTTCCGCGCAACACCTTGCTGTTCGTGCAAGGGGATATGGCCAACAGTTTCTTTGTCGTACTTGATGGGCGCGTCAAGCTGATCAAGACGACCGAATCAGGAACCGAGAGTATCGTTGAAATATTCACGCCGGGCCAATCCTTCGGTGAGGCTGCCATGTTCGCCTCTCGCCGGTTTCCGCTGGGGGCGGAGGTTCTGGCCGATGCCCGTCTGATCCAGATCCCCGCAGAACCATTCCTTGCCGAGTTGGCCCGTTCACCGGAATTGTCCCTTAAACTGCTGGCTTCGCTGTCCCGCCACTATCGTCGCCTGATGCAGCACCTGAGCGAGTTGAAACTTAATTCACCCAGCCAGAGACTGGGTTCTTATCTGTTGTCCCTGACCGACGCAACGGACGGAGCCACCGTGATCCACCTCCCCATAGACAAAGGAGCGGTCGCAAGCCACGTAGGGATTACGCCGGAAAGCCTGTCGCGCGCCTTGGCGCGATTGCGGGACAACGGCGTTATCTGCCGGGGCCGCAAGATCTCCATCCACAATATCCAGGCGTTGCGCCAATTTTGCCTGGGCGGCGATTCTCCACCCACGTCTGATTCTGCCGGAGCTTAGACGACGCCTGATACTAACAAGAAGAAAACATGCGAGAGACCACCTAAGCCCCTCACGCTCCCCCTTCATAAATTAATGGGGAGTACGAGGGCCTCAGGCCCTCGTTCTTTTCTCTTCCGGTTAACTTTAGCTCAAAGCCTCAGATGAGGTTCGGGGCGTCACCCTTTCTTGAGGGTGGTTCCCCTTCGTGCTGGGATGGGATATGCTGGAGAAGTGCGGCACTATTCCCGTTCGGAGGTCTTCCATGAAACGATCCCAGGCGATTCTGGCCTGTCTGCTGTCTTCCGTGGCTCTGGCCGAGTCGGTCCCCGTGGCCATGGCCCAAACCACGATCGTCGACATCAATGGCTCACAGGTTCACATCCAGATGCCAACCCCGCCGGATGTGTCGACGATACCGGGCGCCAGCGGCACCGGCAACTATCAAGTGCAGGTCCAGATACCAACCCCACCAACAATGCCGAAAATGCCAACGATGCCAACGATGCCAACCTTACCGGCCGCGCCGGAAACCAGCAGCACCCATGTTCAGGGGATGACGGTCACCAGTACTGGACAGAACGCCACGGCCTCGGCCAGCGTCGGCGGCATTGGCCAGGGCGTCGACATCCAGGGCGTCGCCGTAATCAACGGCCAAGTATGGATCGACGGGGACAAGATTCCCGAAGACGTACGCCACTACAAATCAAAATCCGGTCAAAACTACGCAATCGAGCGCACGCCATCGGGCGCGAGCGTGCACACGGAATAGACAGAAGATTCCAGCTATGGGGCTTTCTGCGGAGCAGGCCGCCGGTTTCTATGCTTTTTAAAGGCAACGTCGGCGGCTTTCTTCTGTTCATCGGACAGGGCGGCGTATAGCCGTTCGAACGATGCAGTCAGTTTCTTTGCTTTCTCAGCCCGAGCCTCGGCACTTCGCTGGCGAGCCTGGAGATTGTCGACGGCGGTCGCGGAAGCCGGCTTTGACTGAGGCACAGCGTGTTTTGCATTGTCACGCATTGTTTGTGCAAAATCGTTCCATGGACCGGCCTGGGCATCGGTAATATGCAATTGCTCGTGAAGTTCAGCAATCCTGGCCTCGACCCGATTCGCCCCGCTGTGCTTGGCGTGAATTCTGGAACCTGGGAACGTTTGCGGCCCTGACGACCCAGGCGCTCCTGAGGCTGGACCGGACTGCGCCAAGGCTGGGACCGCCAGGAGAGACATGACGGAGAGAAATGCCGCCGCCATCATGGGCCTCGAACGCTTTTGTTTGACCTTCGTCATGGATCGCCCTTTACTGGTTTAACAGCGGGCTCCGCCCGCACCCGCCAAAGGCCTGAGGCCTTTGGAAACCCATCAGGTTCTGATGATGCCTGTTTATTTGTTACGGTACCACTTCGCCGTGAGTCACGACACCACGATTTTTCTCGACCTGACGCCATTTCGTGACGTTGCGATTATGGTCCTTGATGGATTTTGCGAACACATGCCCGCCGGTACCGTCGGCAACGAAATACAAGTCATCACTGGAAGCCGGCGATAATACTGCGGCGATGGAAGCCCTACCAGGATTGCAAATAGGTGTCGGCGGCAGCCCGGCGTTGAGATAGGTGTTATAAGGCGAAACAGCCGCCAAATCGACCTTGGACAGAGGGCGGCCAAACACCCCGCTGCCATTGCTCAGAAAATAAATAACGGTGGGGTCGGACTGAAGTTTCATGCCCAGTCGCAAGCGGTTGAGAAACACGGCAGCGATGTGCGGACGTTCGGTCGCGAGGGCCGTTTCCTTTTCGACGATGGACGCAAGAACAATGGTCTTGTGCCAGTCGTCCGGTGCTCCCGCCGAACGTTCCTTCCAAAGAGCCTCCACGGCCTCGGTCATTTTCCCTCTCATGCGGGCGAGCACTTCCTGGCGCTTGTCGCCCCACAAGTAATGGTACGTCTCGGGAAGCAGCGTTCCATCCTCCGGTTTGACCGGGAGGGGACCATCAAGGCCTTCCGCCTGCTGGATTTCAGCCACGACCTGCGCCGAGGTCAGCCCCTCGGCAATTGTGAGGCTGTGTACCACAGTTTCACCGTTGATCATGAGGGTCATGATCGTCCGCATACTGGCGGCGATTGGAAATTCATACTCCCCCGCCATGAGCTTGCCGGCGTTGCCGCTCAACTTGACACCAACAACAAACACGGCGCGGTCGACCACCCCCCGCAGCAGGCCCCGATCGGCAAAAAGCTCGGCAATGCGGTTAATACCTAGGCCACGCGGAACAACAATGGTCGTGGTGCTGGTAGAGGGACCGGGACGAAAAAATTGCCTGTAACCCTCCACGCCAACGGCCCCCAGGACCAGCAAAATAGCGATGGTCAGGACCAGACGACGGCGCAAAGGGGTGCTGAGACCGTATTTCAAACCATTGACAATCGAACGGAATACCGAAACTGGCAACATCATCGACAAACAACCTGCTCAGACAATCGCCGATCAGGGCGCCGATCAGAGCGCCGATCAGGGCGCCGCCTTGAACACCAGGGTAGCGTTGGTCCCGCCAAAACCGAACGAATTCGACAGTGCCGCACGTATCTTCCGCTCCTTGGTCCGGTGCGGCACCAGATCGAGATCGCATCCATCGGATGGCCGATCCAGATTCAAGGTCGGTGGCGCGAGGCCGTCGCGAATTGCCAGGATGCTGAAGATAGCCTCGGCAGCACCAGCCGCGCCCAGCAAATGCCCAATCGCCGATTTGGTCGATGACATGGACAGCTTATAGGCGTGTTCACCAAAAACGTGTTTCACTGCGCCCAGCTCGATTTCATCTCCCATCGGCGTCGATGTGCCGTGAGCGTTGACGTAATCAATATCCTGCGGATTCATATTGGCGCTACGCAAGGCAATACTCATGGATCGCTTGGCGCCCCGTCCGTCCTCCGCCGGTGCGGTGATGTGGTGAGCGTCCCCGGACATGCCATAGCCGACCACTTCGGCATAGATCCTGGCGCCCCGCCGACGCGCGTGCTCCAGTTCTTCCAGCACGACAACGGCCGCCCCCTCACCCATCACGAACCCGTCCCGGTCCCGATCCCACGGCC
This sequence comes from Alphaproteobacteria bacterium, assembly GCA_015233585.1. Lineage (GTDB taxonomy): Bacteria > Pseudomonadota > Alphaproteobacteria > Rhodospirillales > Rhodospirillaceae > JADFXL01. The sequence continues at coordinate 13,579 of JADFXL010000025.1, forward strand.
GCGACCCCTGGGTTGGACGGTCATTGAATCCGGTCGACAATGCCCGCGCCGCCGCGAATCCGGCAAGCCCCAGGCGACAGACGGCACCCTCGGCACCACCCGCGACCATGACATCGACGTCATCGTAGCGAATCAACCGCGAAGCATCCCCGATGGCATGAGCACCGGTTGAACAAGCGGTCACGACGGCGTGATTCGGCCCCGTGAACCCATATTTGATGCTGACGTGGCCGGAAGCGAGGTTGATGAGCGCGGAGGGAATAAAAAACGGGCTGATCTTGCGAGGCCCTCCCGACGCCAGAGTCAGTGCGGATGCGGCTATGTTCGACAATCCGCCGATACCCGACCCGATCATGACGCCAGTCCGGTCCCGGTCCCCTTCCTCGGTGGGTTTCCAGCCGGAATCCTCGACGGCCTGCGTGGCGGCCGCGATCGCAAAGACGATGAAGTCGTCCATCCGTTTGCGGTCTTTAGGCGGCACGTAATCGTCAGGATTGAAAAGATGCCCCCCCTCCGCACCACGCGGAACGACTCCGGCAATCTTGGCCGGGAGATCGGACACATCAAAGTGTTCGATCGCACGGATACCAGATTCGTTGTTGGTAAGACGCTGCCAGTTGGCCGCGACACCACACCCCAGCGGTGTCACAAGCCCCATCCCGGTGACGACAACCCGTCTCATTCCAGTGCTGGCCCCTAATTTGGCAACAACCATTGATAATAAACTTCAGACACGGACGACAGAGCTCAGATGCCAAAGCACCGAGGGCTTCAATCGCCAATGCTCCGGCGACAACCGCCGTTTCAGGCCGCGTTTGCCAGAATGAAGTCGATGGCATCCTTGACGGTAAGGATCTTTTCGGCGGCATCGTCGGGAATTTCGCAACTGAATTCCTCTTCGAAAGCCATAACAAGTTCAACGGTATCGAGGCTATCGGCACCAAGATCATCAATAAAGCTGGCGTTATCGGTCACCTTCGATTCCTCGACACCAAGATGCTCGACAACTATTTTCTTAACCCGCTCGGCAACGTCACTCATATTGTCAATCCTCAGTTCATTGAGGGGGCTAGATTAGGCTAGGCAATGCAATTCCGCAACCATGCCAATGCCCAGAAGCAGCCCCCGTTAAAATTGCGACGCTTCGTATCATACTTTTTCAGTGCTGGCCAGTATCACGGGCCCGGCGTTGATGTCAAATCATTGCCATGCCACCGTTCACATGCAGAGTCTGGCCGGTGATATATCCGGCCTCGACACTGGCGAGGAATACGACCGCCGTCGCAACATCCCCCGGCGCCCCCAGACGGCCGGCGGGAACGGCCTCGGTCAGTTTGCGCTTCTGAGCTTCGGGCAATGCCTCGGTCATGGCGGTGGTGATAAATCCCGGCGCGACACAGTTGACGGTAATACTCCGCGAAGCAACCTCGGCCGCCATTGCCTTGGTCATGCCGATCATGCCGGCCTTGGACGCCGCGTAGTTGACCTGCCCCGCATTGCCGGTAACGCCGACGATGGAGGTGATCCCGATGATTCGCCCAAAGCGGCGCTTCATCATGCCGCGCAAGACCGCCCGCGACAGCTTGAAGGTCGCCGTCAGATTGACATCCAGCACGGTCTGCCAATCCTCGTCCTTCATACGCACGACCAAACCATCCCGGGTAAGGCCTGCGTTGTTGACGAGAATATCCAGCGGCCCCAACGCAGCCTCGGCCTGCCCGACCAGCGCCTCCACAGCCGCCGAATCGCCCAGATCGCACGGCAGCAGCGCGACGCGCCCCCCCAGTTCGGCCGCAAGCGACTCCAGCGCTCCCATTCTGGTACCCGACAGACCCACCGTGGCACCTGCCTCATGGAGCGCCCTGGCGATGGCACCGCCGATTCCCCCCGAGGCCCCGGTCACGAGCGCCCGTTTGCCGGTCAGGTCGAACATCCGCGAGCCTCCCGCCTACAATGCTTTGAGAAAAGCCTCGATATCCCGCGGCCCATTGATGGCGATGCACGACATTTCGCGGGAAATGCGCTTGGTCAGGCCGGTAAGAACCTTGCCGGCCCCAATTTCCACGAGTTCGGTCACGCCTTGATCCTTCATGTACAGCACACTCTCGCGCCAGCGCACCGCAGCGGTGATCTGCTCCACTAGTAGACGTCGGATTACCGCCGGATCCTCGACCGCCTCCGCCGTGACGTTGGCCACCAGCGGCACGGCCGGACGATTAAAGACAACCCGGCCAAAAGCTTCGGCCATGGCCACGGCGGCTGGCTCCATCAGGGCGCAATGGAAAGGCGCGCTGACCGGCAGCATGATACTGCGTTTGGCGCCACATTCCGCCGCCAGTGCCACCGCCCGCGCCACTGCCGTCATGTGGCCACTGACCACCACCTGCTGGGGAGCGTTATCGTTGGCCGCGGTACATATCTCACCCTGAGCGGCCTTGATGGCCACGTCGTGGCAGACATCCAGGTCCAGTCCCAGCAGAGCGGCCATACCGCCCATACCCACCGGCACCGCCTTTTGCATCGCCCACCCGCGCGTCTTGAGCAGCCACGCCACATCGGCCAGAGACAAGGCGCCGGCCGCAGCGAGCGCCGAGTATTCGCCCAGGGAATGCCCGGCGACAAAACGGGCGTGGGCGGCCGGAGATACCCCCCCCTCTTTCTCCAGCACCCGCATGACCGCCAGGCTGACGGCCATCAGCGCTGGCTGAGCATTCTCGGTCAGAATCAATTCGTTGTCCGGCCCTTCGAACATGAGCCGGGTCAAATTCTGCCGCAGCGAGTCGTCCACTTCCTCGAACACCTGACGCGCCAGGGGAAAGGCGTCCGCCAGTTCCCGGCCCATGCCAACTGCCTGTGATCCCTGTCCCGGAAAAACAAATGCCCGCGTCATCACTCTTTGAACCTTCCTTGACCATCGTCCACCGGTTAATGTCATAGCGGCGCTTCGCGTCCTGTCAAGCACCCTTGCGATCTAAAGTGATTCGTGTATAGTGCGCCGCTTCGCGCTCCTTGCCGGCCGGTGTCCGGCTATGGCCGCTGTTTCCGTGGGAAACGGCGGGCGAGAGAAGCCATAAGGGGTAAGTATGCCATTATATGAGACTGTTTTTATCGCGCGGCAAGATGCGTCCGCGCAACAGGTTGAGACCTTGGCCGACCAATTGGCGGCCGTGATCACCGAGGGTGCCGGCAATGTCACCAAGCGGGAAAATTGGGGGCTTCGCAACCTGACCTACCGTATCCGCAAAAATCGCAAGGGCCACTACGTGCTGTTCAACATCGATGCTCCGGCGCCAGCCGTACTCGAAATGGAACGGCAGATGCGAATCAATGAAGACGTGCTGCGTTATCTCACCATCCGGGTCGACGCGCTGGAGGAAGGCCCGTCGGCCGTGCTCCAGAACCGTGGCGGCGATCGCGAACGTGGGGATCGCGGGGATCGCGGCGACCGTGGGGATCGCGGAGATCGAGGAGATCGGGGTGGCCGATTCGGCCCCAGGGATCGCGGAGATCGTCCTGGCCCCCGTGCCGACGGTGATCGTGGGCCGCGTCGCCACGATGGGCCTATGGAGGGGCGCCCGCCCCGCAGCGAACCCCGCAATGAGGGAGGTGTATGATGGCCACGACACGTCGTCCGTTTTTTCGTCGGCGCAAGACCTGCCCGTTCTCGGGAGCCGATGCGCCGAAAATCGACTACAAGGATACGCGCCTGTTGCAACGCTATATCTCCGAGCGCGGCAAGATCGTGCCCAGTCGTATCACCGCCGTCTCCGCCAAGAAACAGCGCGAACTGGCCAAGGCCATCAAACGCGCCCGTTTCCTGGCGTTGCTGCCCTACGTGATAACCTGAGCACGCTGAAAACTGGCGGGAGGAAGTGTAATGGAAGTCGTTCTACTCGAACGAATCGAGAAACTAGGTCAGATGGGGGATGTTGTCCGGGTAAAACCGGGATTCGCCCGTAATTTTCTGCTGCCGCAGAAAAAAGCGTTGCGCGCCAGCAAGGAAAACCTTGAGTACTTCAAGTTGCAGCGCATCCAGCTTGAAGCCGTCAATCTCAAGCGCCGCGAAGAAGCCGAGGCTGTTGCCGCCAAAATGAAGGGCATCAGTGTCGTCATCGTGCGGCAGGCCGGCGAAAGCGGCCAGCTTTACGGTTCCGTCGCAGCCCGGGATCTGGCGGATGCCGTCAAGGCCCAGGGCTACACCATCCAGCGCAGCCAGGTTCAGCTCGTTCAACCGATCAAGACCCTGGGTCAGCATCAGGTGCGCGTCGCCCTGCACCCGGAAGTGGTCGTTACCATCGGCGTCAATGTGGCTCGCTCGCAAGACGAGGCCAAGGCCGCCGCCGATCAGCTCGAAAGTGCTGAAAAGGCTGCCGTGACCGAAGCCGCCGAAGTCGAAGCCGAGGCTGCGGTTATCGAGGAATAAGCCAGGGGGGACACGGATATGGAGCGGGACTTCCGCTCCGAACCCTAATCTGGGGCAACGAGCCAAAGGCACGCCTGCGGCGTGATGTCCCAGCGTCCTTCCTTTTTTATTTTTGGGCGTCACGCCGAGCGGGTTGGATGGACAACTTTACAATCGCCCTGGCTCAGATCAACCCAACGGTTGGCGCCGTCGCCGCCAACATGGATCGTATCCGCTCCGCCCGGGCCGAAGCCGCCACCGCCGGAGTCGACCTTGTGGTGTGCGCCGAGCTGGTGGCCTCTGGCTATCCGCCGGAAGATCTGGTCTACCGTCGTTCTTTCATGGAGCTGGTGCAGGCTGCGATCGAGGCGTTGGCCATCGAGACCGGTGACGGTGGACCGGCCGTGCTGCTGGGCGCCCCATGGCGTGAAGAGTCTGGAATCGCCCGCCATAATGCCGCCATCCTCTGCTGCGATGGCCGGGTTGACTCGATCCGTTACAAGCAACACCTGCCGAATTATGGCGTGTTCGATGAGGCTCGCGTATTCGTCCCAGGCCCGGCTTCGGATGTGAGGCCGATGGCGTTCCGGGGCACCCGCCTGGGGGTTCTGGTGTGCGAAGACATGTGGTTTGGGGATGTCGCTGCGTCTTTAAAAGAGGCCGGGGCCGAGATCCTGATCGTTATCAACGGCTCGCCCTTCGATCTGGGTAAGGCGGACCAGCGCGTCCAGCACGCAGCCGCTCGCGTAGCCGAAACCCGGCTGCCGCTGCTCTATGTCAATCAGGTGGGTGGCCAGGATGAACTGGTGTTCGACGGCGCTTCGTTCGTGATGAATGCCGATGGCCGCGTAACCCTGCAAGGGCCATCGTGGCAAGAAGCCGTCCTGACCAGCCGGTGGACCCGCAATATCGGCACCGGCTGGCGGTGTGCGGAAGCACCCACCCTGCCCTCCTTGCCCGGCGAGCCGGAGTCAATTTATCAGGCAATGATGCTGGGCCTGCGCGACTACGTAAACAAGAATGGCTTTCCCGGCGTTATCCTGGGGCTGTCCGGCGGCATCGACAGCGCCCTGAGTGCCGCCGTGGCGACGGACGCCCTGGGGCCGGAGCGGGTGCGGTGCGTCATGTTGCCCTCGCCCTATACCTCCCGCGAGAGTCTGGAAGACGCGGCCAGCGTGGCGGCGTTGCTGGGCCTGCCCCTGGACACGCTGTCCATCGAGCCCGCCATGGCCGCTTTCAACACCATACTGGCCGCCCCCTTTGCCGGACGCGCCCCTGATACCACCGAGGAGAACATACAGGCCCGCGCCCGTGGCATCACCCTGATGGCGCTGTCCAATAAATTCGGCGCCATGGTGCTTTCCACCGGCAACAAGTCGGAAATGAGTGTCGGCTACGCCACCTTGTATGGCGATATGTGCGGTGGGTTCTCGGTCCTGAAGGATGTCTACAAGACCGCCGTGTTCGCCGTCTCCCGCTGGCGCAACACCCAGTGGCCCCCGGGTGCGCTAGGCCCCAGGGGTGCGGTGATGCCGGAGCGCGTCATTACCAAAGCGCCCACCGCCGAGTTGAAACCCAACCAGACCGACCAGGACACTCTGCCCCCCTATGCCGAACTGGACGCCATCCTGCACCTGTTCATCGAAGGCGAGTTGGGGGTTTCCGACGTGATCCGCCGTGGTCATGACGCGGCCACCGTCGGCCGGGTGTGGCGGATGCTGAATCTGGCCGAGTACAAGCGGCGTCAGGCTCCGCCCGGCATCAAGATTACCCAGCGCTCCTTCGGACGAGAACGCCGCTATCCCATCACCAATGCCTATTCAGGCCAGCAATGACCCCCGTACCCGCGACTTTCCCTGTACCCGCGACTTTCCCTGTAACCGTGCGTTTCGCGCCCAGCCCGACCGGGCTTCTGCACGTCGGCAATGCCCGCGTTGCCCTGCTCAACTGGCTGTTCGCCCGCGCCCAGGACGGGCGATTCGTTTTGCGCATCGACGATACCGATACCGAACGTTCGCGCCCCGAGTATGAAGAAGCCATCAAACACGATTTGGATTGGCTGGGGGTGCGCTGGGACGTGAAGGTCAGGCAGTCCGACCGGCTCGACCGCTACGCCGCCGCAGCGGATCGGCTGAAGGCAAGCGGCCGCCTTTATCCCTGCCTTGAAACCCCCGAGGAACTGGACCTGCGGCGCAAACGCCAACTCGCGCGCGGCCAGCCACCCGTGTACGACCGCGCCGCGCGCCGCCTCACCGATGCCGACCGCGCCCGGCTTGAAGCCGAAGGCCGACGTCCGCACTGGCGCTTTCTCCTGGAACACAAGGACGTGACCTGGGACGATATGGTGCGCGGTCCCTGCCACTACAACGGTGCCCATCTGTCCGACCCGGTGCTGTTGCGCGCCGACGGCAGCCCGCTGTACACACTGCCTTCAGTAGTGGACGACATCGAGCTTGGGATCACCCACATCATCCGGGGCGAGGACCACGTGACCAACACGGCCGTCCAGATCCAGCTTTTCGAAGCCCTGGGCGCGACGCCGTGCGCCTTCGGCCACGTCCCCCTGTTGACCGACGCCAGCGGCCAGGGACTGTCCAAGCGCCTGGGTTCGCTCAGTCTTGACGACCTTCGCACCCAGGGTATCGAGCCGGAACCGCTGATGGACTACCTTACCAATTTTGGAACACCGGTCCATAACTTCGTCTCCGGGTTCGATTTCGCCGGAACCGCCCGCCATGCTCCCCGGTTCGACGACAAGGAACTGGCGCATCACAACGCTCTCTTCCTCCACGATCTGCCAGCCTCCCAGGCATTGCCCCGGCTCACCACCCTTGGTCTCACCGGAATCGACGCCACGTTCTGGGAAGCCGTGCGCCACAACCTCGGGCGTCTGTCCGATGCCGCCATCTGGTGGGCCGTGTGTCGGGATGATATTACGTCCGTGATCGAGGATGCCGACTTTGTTGCCGCCGCCGCCGCGCTCCTGCCACCTGAACCCTGGGACACCGGCACCTGGGGGCAGTGGACCACGGCGGTGCGCGAAGCTACCGAACGCAAGGGCAAGCTCCTGTTCCACCCGTTGCGGCTGGCCATCACCGGTCTGGACCATGGCCCGGAGATGAAGGGATTGTTGCCTCTTATCGGCCGTGACCGCGTGCTGACGAGACTACGGGACTGCCGCCCCGACCCCGCTCAGGGCGATGCCCCGAACCTCATTTTCAATT
>JADFXL010000260.1 GCA_015233585.1 Alphaproteobacteria bacterium
TGGTGGCCAGGGGATCCCGCGTCCTGGATGTCGGGTGCGGAGATGGCGCTCTGCTGGCCTATCTGGGGCGAGAGAAGGACGTGGACGGACGCGGCATAGAACTATCGATGAGCGGCGTGCGTACCGCCGTCAGCCATGGCCTGTCAGTGATTCAGGGGGATGCCGATACCGACCTCAAGGACTATCCGACGGGTTCCTTTGACTATGTGATCCTGAGCCAGACCCTGCAAGCCACCCGCGCGCCCAAGGGGGTGATCGAACAACTGTTGCGCATTGGCCGTCACGCCATCGTTTCGTTTCCCAATTTTGCCCACTGGCGCCTGCGCTTGCATCTACTAGTAGATGGTCGGATGCCGGTCACGGGAGCGATGCCCTATGAATGGTGGGAGACCCCCAACATTCACTTTTGCACGATTCGTGATTTCGTCGTTCTATGCCAGGAACTGGGCATTTCCATCGAACGGAGCCTCTGTCTGGACGTTAACGGAAAGGTGCAACCCTTTCCCGCTACCGGAGGACTGGCTAACCTCCTGGGTGGCCAGGCGGTGTATCTGCTGAGTCTAACGGAACCCCACCGGGGACGGCGACCCTGGCCTGACGTTGCTCCCGCTCCATCTGGCGGTTAAGCGGGGCGGCATAGATCTGCTTGACCGCCTCCACCACCAACACACCGGCAAACGTCGGAAACCAGCGCCGCCCCAACTTCTCCCAGGCCGGGGCGGAACGAAATAGCATACGAGAGCGACTCGGAGGGACAAACAGGGACGTCTCCTTGCGTACCGGCGTAAACAGGCTGTCACGCAGAAGAAAATGAAGCTGGGCCGTAGTATAGGGACGCCCGATGCCGAAGGGCGTCCGCTCCAGGCGCGCCCAGATGCCACTCCGGTTGGGTACCACCACCATCAATCGCCCACCATCCGCCAGCACCCGCCAAAGCTCGCGCATCAAGGCACGAACTTGCTCGGTCGACTCCAGAGCGTGTATCACCACAAGCCGGTCGATGGAACAGTCCGGCAACGGTAAGGCCGTCTCATCGGTCAGAGCCACCAAGCCCGGTTCGTCCTCTGGCCACGGCATAACCCCCTGCGATGCCGGCATAAACGCCAGGGTCCGTTCCGCCTTGCCCTTGAACAACCGCAGATAAGGGGTGGCGAAACCAAGCCCCATTACCCGCAACCCCGTCACATCCGGCCACACGATCCGCATGGCGCAACAGATCATGCGCTGCGCCATTTGACCCAGACCAGACGCGTAAAAGTCGCGTAAATCGGTGACGTCATTCCACATGACATGCAGTGTAACACGGACGCAGGACAAGACCGCGAAATTAAGTACATATCGGGGCTATACCCCAAGTTCTCGTCTGTTTTATAAACGTTTGGACTCGCGCAAGGGAGGCCATGAATGCCGGTTCTTGAAATTGAGCTGATCCCGGTGATGTCGGACAACTACATCGCCCTGCTGCACGATCCCGCCACCGGAGCCACGGCCGCCGTTGACCCCGGTGTGAGCGAACCCGTCATGGACGCGCTGACGGCCAGAGGATGGGGGTTGACCCATATCCTGGTCACCCACCATCATACCGACCATGTGGGCGGCATCCCGGCGCTGAAAGCGGCGACCAGCTGCTGGGTGGTGGGAGCCGAAGCGGACAGCCGCCGCATTCCCGGTCTCGACATCGCGGTTAACGGCGGCGATACGGTTGTTTTGGGCGATGCCGTCGCCCAGGTCTTTGCCGTACCAGGCCACACCAGTGGCCACATAGCCTATTGGTTTCCCGACTCTGCGGCCTTGTTTTGCGGCGATACCCTGTTTTCCATTGGCTGTGGCCGTCTGTTTGAGGGCACCGCGCGCCAGATGTGGGACAGTCTTTGCCTGCTGCGCCAACTGCCCGATGATACACGCGTCTACTGTGCCCACGAATACACGTTGGCCAATATCAAATTCGCCCTCTCCATTGACCCTGGCAACCAGGTACTCCGTTGCCGTCGGGATGAGGCGGAATCGCTCCGTGCCCGACACCTGCCGACCGTGCCGTCGACCCTTGCCATGGAGCGGGCGGCCAATCCGTTTCTGAGAGCCGATACGGCCGATTTGCGGCACGCGCTCGGGATGCCGGAGGGGGACCCCGCCCAGGTCTTTGCCGCCATTCGTCGCGCCAAGGACTCGTTTTAGCGGGAAATGTATGATTTATCACCATCTCGCCGGCTGGGATTCACCCCACCCGGAGCTGTATCAACCGTCATCATGCCGGCGCCCTTGATCCGTCCCAGCGTGGCTGGCTGGACCCAGGCGGCGTAACCTCCTGCGACTTGGGAATCTGTCTGCCATGCTGCCGCTGGCACAACAATGTCGACCGGCTGCCCCTGCCAAGAACCAATGGCCCGATACGTCCGCACAATGTTGTGGTTAATAAGGGTGCGCCCCCCATTCTCACCGCGAGCAACCGGCGTCTTGCGCATACGATCAAAAGCGGCCAGCCATACCTTGTCATCCCCGACCGAGACTCCCTCACCGACCGAGACGACCAGCGCGCCATCGTCCCGCCGGCTCACCGTTACTCTTACGCGCGGCATGATGGCAGCCTGGGCGATGGTACGAAGCACGGCAGCGCGACTGTTGCCCGACATGTCCGCCATGCCATCGACCACCAATTCCGGTGTGTAGACGTAGGCTTCGCCGAAGATCCGTTGGTAGGCCTCCTGTCGGCTCAAGTTACTGGCCGAGGCGAACGGATCTTTCCATCCGGTATAATCCCAATAGCCGACATGGTACGATAGCGCCACCACGTCGTCGCGCTGCGCCAGATCGCCCAGGAACGCATCGGCGGCAGGACAAGAGGAACACCCCTGCGAGGTAAACAACTCCGCCATGATTGCAGCCCGCTCCGCCGACAGGACTGGTAAAGCCACCCCCATGTACAAAGCGACGCCGCCAATGATGCCAATTATACGATTCATGACGAGCACGGTGACGCAATCAGGTTCATATTGCGAATCACATCGTCGTGACACACAAAAAGATAAAGACCGGAGAAGGTCTCCCTCCCCCGGTCTTATATAAACAACGCAGGGTGGCTGGGGACGCGCCGTGTCCCTCAGACTTCCTTTGTTATTAGCGCTCGATGCACATGGCAATGCCCATGCCGCCGCCCACGCACAGGGTAGCGATACCCTTCTTGGAGCCACGCTTGATCATCTCATGGAGCAGGGTAACGATGATGCGGCAGCCCGAGGCGCCGATCGGATGACCCAGAGCGATAGCGCCGCCGTTAACATTGACCTTGGCCAGATCCCAACCCATGTCCTTGTTGACCGCGACTGCCTGTCCTGCGAAGGCTTCGTTGGCTTCGATCAGGTCCAGATCCTCGACCTTCCAGCCCGCACGCTTCAGAGCCAGTCGGCTGGAGGGAATCGGACCCGTGCCCATGATGGCCGGATCGGTGCCGTAGGTGGCCCAGGAAACGATACGCCCCAGCGGAGCAATACCACGCTTGGCCGCGTTAGCGGCCGTCATCAGCACCACGGCGGCAGCGCCATCGTTAATGCCCGAGGAGTTGCCGGCGGTCACCGGACCATCCTTGGAGAACGCCGGCTTCAGCTTGGCCAGCTTTTCCATGGTGGTGCCATGAATCGGGTGTTCGTCGGTGTCGATGATCTCGTCGCCCTTGCGGCCCTTGATGGTGACCGGAGCGATTTCATCCTTGAACTTGCCAGCCTTCTGTGCGGCTTCGCACTTGTTCTGGGATGCGCACGCGAAGGTGTCGAGTTCCTCACGGGTCAGCTTCCACTTCGCGGCTACGTTCTCGGCCGTGTTGCCCATGTGATAGCCGCCAAACGGATCAATCAAAGCATC
>JADFXL010000261.1 GCA_015233585.1 Alphaproteobacteria bacterium
AAAAACAACAGCTTCGCCAAATGCGCCCGCCGAATCCATCGTTCCCTCCCCGTCAAACCACAGGATGCCGATAGATTCAGAACTTTCCGCCCGTGTCACCCCTCTCGTTCACCCGATTGCCCTGCCTGCGGGGCTCCATTGTGCTGCGCCGCCGATCTTGCTATATCAGCCTTAATAACTTCCGGAGCGGTGGCGCAACAACGGCTCCGCGCCCTATCGGACAAAACACATGACACGACGCCGGCGCATTTATGAGGGCAAGGCCAAGGTTCTGTTCGAGGGTCCGGAACCCGGGACGATCGTCCAATATTTCAAGGATGACGCCAGTGCTTTTCATAATAAGAAGCATGGCATTATCACCGGCAAGGGGGTCCTCAATAATCGCATCTCCGAGTACCTGATGATGCGGCTTGGCGAGATCGGGGTCCCCACGCATTTCGTCCGCCGGCTGAACATGCGTGAGCAACTGGTGCGGGAAGTCGAGATCATTCCCATCGAACTGAAGGTGCGCAACGTCGCCGCCGGCTCGCTGGCCAAGCGCTTCGGCATTCCGGAAGGGACCCCGCTGCCGCGCTCGATCATCGAGTACTACTACAAGTCCGACGAGCTGGGCGATCCGATGGTCTCGGAAGAGCACATCACGGCGTTTGGCTGGGCCGCCCCCCAGGACCTCGACGACATGATGACGCTGTCGCTGCGCATCAACGATTATCTGACGGGTTTGTTTCTGGGTATCGGTCTGCGGCTCATCGACTTCAAGCTGGAATTCGGCCGGCTGTGGGAGAACGAGGAGATGCACATCGTGCTCGCCGACGAAATCAGTCCCGACAACTGTCGGCTCTGGGATGTCAAGACCAACGAGAAGCTCGACAAGGACCGCTTCCGCGAGGACCTCGGCAAGGTCGAAGAGGGCTACCAGGAGGTGGCGCGCCGTCTTGGGATTCTGCCGGAAAGTGGTCCCAACGATCTCATGGGTCCGAAGATAGTCCAGTGAAGGTGATCCAGACATGAAGGCTAAGGTTCACGTTACTCTCAAGCGCGCGGTGCTCGACCCCCAGGGGAAAGCGATCGCTCACGCGCTCAATGCCCTCGGTTTTCCCGAGGTGACCGGCGCTCGCCAGGGCAAGGTCATCGAACTCGAACTCGCCGACCTCCCCCCCGGGGAAGCCGATGCCCGCCTCGACGCCATGTGTCGGGCGCTGCTTGCCAATCCGGTGATCGAGGATTACCGGATCGAGCGGGGAACTTGACTGAAATCGTCCTGGAACAACTCGCAGCTTACCCTGTCCTAATAAAGAATTTGCATCTATATTAATTACGGATGCGTTCTTCGGGCTGGGTGGGCGCGGTGACATGACGGCCGACAGTATCAGGAAAGGCCAAGGGACCGGCAAAGGGCCTCCGGCGGGTGGCGCTCACAAGGGGCCGGCCGGCAAGGATGTCCACCTCAATAAACCCGTCCAAAAGAGCCACGTGGACGACGAGGAACCGGCTGACGGACCGGCACCGAAACCCGATGGCGGTTGGTCGGTCCGGATGACGACGCCCAAGGCGATCGGACTGACCGTCGGTCTGCTGGCGTGCATGGGAGCCGTCGTGGTGGGGACGATTCGCTATGAGGATATGAAAGCTGCGGCCGCTCTCCGGGCGAAGCTGGCGCAAGCGGCCGTTCGACAGGCCGAGCTTCACCATACCGATGGGGAGACCTATCAACAAATCGCACTGGTGGATTCGATCCGGCGCTGCGTCTCGGCGACGGTGGCCACTCCCGACTGGGTTGTCGGGAATGGGTTGACGGAGGCGACGGTGGACGCGATCGGGATCGCCGCGGAAACCAAATGTCTGGGTATGACGCTCTCCGATGCGGCCAGGGACTTCGTCGTCGCGCGGGAGGTGGCGCGCGTCGCACCCGACGACGCGGCGAAGCAAGCCGAAGCCAACCGGTGGAGCGACTATATCCGGTTCATCGTGACCTTCTCGAAGATGAAGGGCTACGCCATCCCCGCTGAGTTCAAGGCGTATGCGACCGACATCACCATTTTGGACCGTTTCGGCGGTTCCGAGGGCGTCAAACCCCCCGAGCGCGCCCCCGAGCCTATCTGGAAGCGCTGATTCTCCGGCTTCGCCGAGATGCGCCCGGCCCCGGTGTTCTTCGGCTGCGGGGGCGGCCGGAATTATTGGTCATGAAGCCGGTTGCCTCCAATTGGGATATGTACTCGGAAACGGTTAAGTTTCCTGTGTTGCCATCGCTATCATTTTGCACTGACATTTAGCATTCTCTTCGACTGTCCGGATCGCTGTGGCCGGCTTTGTTATAAACCTGTTGACTCAGTGAGTACTATGTTCTAATCTGCACATCTTGCTTCGCTTGGCAAGCCCAGTGGGAATATCTCTGCAAACACGGTGGTGGAGCCCTAGGCTGGGTCTCGCAGAGTTATGCTTGCTTCCAAGTCGGAGCGTGGAATGATCGCTCCATAGGTGAGCGTGCTGGTGTAGTTTAGCCGTTTTGATGTGGCTGACGATATTCATTAGTTAATTTACTTGAGATTGTTACGGGGTGAAGCAATCCATGACCCTGGCATTGACTGAGTTAAGATAACTTAAATAACTCTAATTACTAATACGCATCTCGATGTGCACGGTTTTTAGCGAAAAGAGCTTTACTTTATAACTTTTTTGGAATAATGTTCATTACAACACCGCGGCTTGACGTAAAATTTAAATCATATAAGTCTATGTCGCTAGGGATAGGGGACGGTCGGATGAATGTGGCACCTTTTGCCAGCTTTGGCGGCTCGCCAGCTCCAATCTTCGGCGCTCTCCCCGCCCCATCAAATTTGCGCGCGAACGTGAGACCGTACACAGGGCAGCCAGAGTCCGCCCGTTTCCTCTCGATATACTGGAGGTCAGACCTATGCGTTTTACCATCAAGGCCCGCCTGACGGCGGCGTTCACGGCGGTTCTTGCGCTGACGGCGGCCTGTGCCTGGCTTGCGATCAGCAGTCTCGTCGCAGTCGAGGAGCGGTTCCAGGACACCGTGAGCGGGCCGGTACCGGCGATCGAATCGATTCGGGAGGTCCGGTATTACATGGCCCAGCTGTCGCGGATGGAGAAGGACGTCATCCTCGCCGGGGACGACAAGAAGAAGCAGGCGCTCGCCGCCCGGGTCATGAAACTGAGAGACGGCTTCCAGGAGGCGATCAAGCCGTGGCGGGAGCGCGCCACCGCGGTGGGGCGGCAGAAGTTCGACGCCGTCCTGGCGATCTACGACGAGTTCGTGAAGTCCCAGGACGATCTCATCAAACAGGCGTTGGTCAACGACGTCAACCGCGCCACCGAGATTCTGACCGGGCGTGGCCGGGAGGCGTCCGAAACGACCCTCAAGGCGCTGAAGGCGCTGGCGGACGGCTCCAACCCGCAAATCGCGACCATCCTGTCGGCGCTGACCGAATCCCTGTGGCGCCTGCGCGATGAGGACGCGCGAATTCTCTTGGAAAGCGATCTCGAAAACTCCAGGAAAATGGGGCAGGCGATCGAGGCCCGGCTGGTCGAGATCAAGGGCGACCTCGTTTCGCTGCGGGAACACGCCGCCGCGGCCCAGCGTCCCGAGGTCGAACGACTGGTCGCCGCCTGGGAAACCCAGCAGCCGCTCGACCGCGAGGTGGTGAAATTCGGCATGATGAACGGCACCAACAACGCGATCGAGATATCGACCAGCCGGAATAATTTGACTTTGTCACATTCCGCTTACCCCGCATACTCGATATTAGCAAAGTAAGTCATGCGTCACTCAAGGTTGCTGTTCTGTCGAATATATGCGGCATCGATTGCGGACTGACGTTTGTTGTGT
>JADFXL010000262.1 GCA_015233585.1 Alphaproteobacteria bacterium
GCTGATGGGGCACGCCAAAGGCGCCTACTGGTACGGCTCCCAGTTGACAGTCGAGGCGGCTCGCAACCTGGCCCCTCACAACAACGCCACCAGCCTTCAAGTCACCGCCGGAGTGCTGGGCGGGGTGGTCTGGGCGATGCGGCATCCTCGGGAAGGCGTGGTTGAGACCGACGAAATCGACTTCCAGGAGTCCATGGAAGTTATCAGCCCTTACCTGGGCAAGGTCGTGGGGGCTTACAGCGACTGGACCCCGCTTTCCGACCGGGGTCAACTGTTCGCCGAAGACGTGGATACCGAAGACGCCTGGCAGTTCAAGAACTTCCGGGTCGTCTAAGAATCTGAACTCTGATCCGGGGGGGGGATAAACGCTCACCCCGGATAGAGAAGATTCTCTATTTTTCCGAGCAGAACCCTTGGCTCAACGGGTTTCTCGATAAAGGCCTCGACCGGCAAAAAGTCCGTACTGATGTCGCTTTCCGAGAAGCCAAAGGACAAATTGCTCCTTTGGTTGACGGCGGACAGGATGAGCACAGGGATTTTTCCGACTTTTTCATCGTTGTGAAGGGCGCGGGCCGCCTTGAAACCCGCCTGTGAATCCTCGGGCATCATGATGTCCAGGATAATCAGATCGGGATGAATGGCTTTGACCTCGTCAAGGAAATTGTCGATATCCTGTTTGACGGTCACGGTGTGCCCATTGCTTTCCAGGACCAGAGTCAGGGTATCGGTGATGTCAGGATCGTCATCAATAATCAGAATTCTTGCCATGCTCACCTCCCGTATTCGGTTGTTCCGGCGATCGCGCAAATGTCACGATGAAACGCGACCCTTCCCCAAGCTGGCTTGAAACGTAGATCTCAGCATTATGAAGCCGGACGATTTCCTTGACCAGCGCCAATCCCATGCCGCTGCTGTTGGGGTTGAAGCGGACGGCGTTGTTGGAACGAAAGTGTTCCTCGAATATCTTGGTCAGGTGCTCCTCGGGAATACCGATGCCGTGATCCTGGATATAAAATGACACCGTGTCCGCTCGCATTTCGAGGTCAACCTCAATGCGGCCATTGTCTCGGGAATAGTTCACCGCATTACACAACAGGTTGGAAATCATCGTCGACAGTTCGTTCTTCGATGCCAGAATCGGATAGACTGCCGCCCTCGGCTGGAACACAACGGTGATGCCTCGTGGCTTTCCGATCAGCCGTGCATCCTCCACCTCCCTGGACATCTCCGCCATAAGATCGGTTTCCACCAACGTACTATCCGCTGGAGCTAACGTCCGCAGATTGCTCAGGTGGATGATGTTGGTGATCTTCTCCATCAACAGATCACAACGCTCACCAATCCGTTCGATGGCGTGACTGGCTTTCTCCGGTATGGGACCGCAATAGCCGTCTCGCAAGGTGTATACATAGCTGTTGATAGCGGCAAGAGGAGCCTTCAATTCATGGGTTGCTCTGAGGGTGAGCTGGCACTTTTCCCGATCCAGGAATTTCATGCGGTTGATGGCTTGTTCCAGTTGGCGTTCCCGTCGTCGCAGAATGGAAGTGATATTGCTAACCAGGTACCAATATATGAGAAACGTGGCGGAAATTCCCAGGATATGACCCGAGGTGGTCACCAGACTGGAATCGATGCCCACGATTTTTTGAGTCGCATCAAAAATCGAGACGATTGGCACGATCCGCAAATATTCCAATATCATTGGCAATGTAGCGAACGCAATTCCGATCACCGTCATAACAAGACTGTAAGAACGAGAAAAAAACATTGTCAAAAGGATGATATGCGGCAGAAATATAATAAGAATTGGTGTCTCAACGCTGCCAAGGCCATACGTAAGAAACGACAGACTCATGAAATCTGTCAATACCTGTAGGCTGATAAATCTGAAAACCATGTCATTCAATGTATTGTTGTTCGTTATGCGCCTTGACATTATTGAATATATCACGTTGCTAAACGCAAGTAGGACGCCGACCGTGAAAAAACAACGGAAATCAATAGTTATATATTTTTGCAATAGATGAATTGGCGGCAATATTGTCCATAGAGACACCAGGAAGCAAAAACCGGCAGCGTACCATCGGGTCTGGATGAACCACAGGCTCCGATCGGACATTTCTGCGGTACTCAGGCCCTCATCCCAGTCGCTCACATCCCATTCAAGTTCGGCTTTGCCGTTTTTTTGCTTACCTGCCGCCAGATACGACAGGACAATTCCCAACGTCAGAACCCCGAGCGTAACGGCAAATACCACCCACCATGCAGCACCGACGATCGCCACAAGTTTGGCAAAAACACCGATTCCGGCGGCCATAATGCTGGTACTCCACAAGTTGTACGTTAATCATTGCGCAATTTGCTACAGAAACGGATCATTTTCCTCCACCAGCGACCCAGGCTTGCCCCAAGGCAAGCCCGCCATCCCCAACTAGAACCCGCTGATGTTGAAAAACCTGATAATCCATGTCGATCAATCGAGGAATAAGATATTCTTTCAGCAACCCGTTCATGAACACGCCGCCGCTTAGAACAACGGATCGCAACCCGGTTCGTCCGGTTCCATAGGTGACCATCTCAAGCATGGCACGGCCAACAGCCTGGTGAAAGACGAACGCCCATTCGGCGCTCTCGTCCGGGGGCAAGGTCTTTTCGGGGGGGAACATGCGGAATGTCGCGGCCCAGTCCACGAACAACCTTTGCTCCTGTTCCCGCAGCTCGAACGGCAGGAACCGCTGGGAGGTTCCCCCGGTCCAGCGTCTGGCATGGGCTTCCAGCCGCATGGCGGGTTCTCCCTCGTGGGTGATGGAACGTGGGGCAAGGCCGAGCAAGGCCGCAAAGGCATCAAACAGCCGCCCCGCCGCATGGCTCTGCGGGGCATTGACGCCGTGGCGGCATTGATGCGTCCACAGTTTGGCCTCAGGTGCCGATATCCTCAGGCGTTCACACCAGGCATCGGTGATTTCCACCCCGGCGGCCACCAGCCGGGCCACCAGTTGCCGGACGGGGTGACGGACGGCGGCATCGCCTCCCGGCAGGGGAACCCCGGCGAAAGACCCCAGACGGACGCTGTGGCCCGGAACGATATGCAATAATTCCGCGCCCCAGAGGGTAGCGTCTGCCCCCCAGCCCATGCCGTCGAAGGTCAGGGCAAGGCTCTCCTGAAGGCCGTGCTCGGCCATGCACGCTGCCGCATGGGCGTGATGATGCTGCACGGCCACCACCGGGAGGCCCCGCTCCGCAGCCAGCCGGCGGCCGAGCACCGATGGAAACATGTCCGGGTGAAGGTCCACCGCGATGGCCTCGGGAGGAGGCGACAGAAGGGCGCCAACGGTGTCCTCGAACGCGGTTCGCGCCGCAGGGTCCGCCAGATCGCCCAGGGACTGGAACAGAATGACCTCCGATCCGCGACCCAGGGCGAGACTGTTTTTCGTTTCGGTCCCCATGGCTAGAACCGAACGCACCAGGGGCCGGGCCAGACGGATGAGTTTCGAACCCATAAGCCGGTAAATTTCCGCCACCAGCGCCTCCAGGATCCGGGGGAGCCGTTCCGCCATGAGGGACGTCAGGCCGGGATGGGGAGCCACCTCGAACGGCTGAACGCCAAACAGGTGGACCTCGTGGCCGTATCCCAGGTCACGGGCGATGGCCAAGGCTTCGGCCATGCCCAGACCATGGGTGGAAACCGTGCCACGATGGTGGTTCAGTTGGGCCTCATGTTGCGAAAAGCAACGCCACTCCCCACTTTCCAGCCCCATATCCGCCCAGTCCACGATCAGAACCGCTCCGGGCAGTTCGAGCAGATCCTGCGCCAGGGTCAGGGCAT
>JADFXL010000263.1 GCA_015233585.1 Alphaproteobacteria bacterium
GGCCTCCGCCGCCGTCCCGCCCTCTCCGGCCCTGGCCACGACAGGCACGAACAACATCAGCCCCACCAGAAACAACGCTCCAACCAACTTCCGCATCGCCCCCCCCTCTCCATTAATTCATAACCAAATCAACGGCATATCGCATCCGATACGGGCACCGCCTGATTTCAGCACCACACCTCGCACGTTATCAACGTACTCCAAATATCAACGTACTCCAAATCCTGTCAATGTATTACAAATTTGTGGTTTTTGAGACGATAGCGAATCAGACCACCGATGGCGCGCGGAGCATGTCAGGCCGCATCAAATTTTCGCCCTGTCGGCTTCAAGTGGACATAGACACGACAACTCACCGTATTTTGACTGGCGTTGCGCGGAGCGAACCACGATAATCGGGGAAAATAGCCGGAAGAGTCGGGGCTGAGTGGGGGAAACAATATGCCGATGAGAAGCAAGATCGTCACCGCCGATGAAGCAGCGGCGCTGGTGCGCGAGGGTGACACCATTTGCAATACCGGTTTCGTGCAGAGCGGGATCGCCGAGGAAATCCTGATCGCGATCGAGAAGCGATTTCTGGAAACAGGCCAGCCGCGCGACCTGACCGTGGTGGCAGCGGCGGGACAGGCGGACAGCAAGGAAAAAGGGCTGAACCGTCTGGGCCATGAAGGGCTTCTGCGGCGTTATATCGGCGGCAACTGGGGCCGGGTGCCCAAGATCGTCAAACTGGCGATGGAAGAAAAAATTTCCGGCTACAACCTGCCCCAGGGAGTAATCACCCACCTGTACCGGGACCAGGCGGCGGGCAAGCCAGGGACGTTCACCAAGATCGGTTTGCACACTTTCGTTGATCCCAGGCTGGAGGGCGGCAAGGTCAACAAGCGGGGCAAAAAAGGCATCGTCCATCTGGTGGAAGTGAACGGCGAGGAATGGCTGTTCTACCAAGTCCGGCCCGTCAACGTTGCCATCATCCGTGGCACGACCGCCGACCCCATGGGCAACATCACCATGGAAAAGGAGTCGCTGACTCTGGATTGTCTGGCAATGGCCATGGCGGCAAAGAATTCCAACGGCATCGTTCTGGCGCAGGTCGAACGCATCGCCGAGCGCGGCTCGCTGCATCCGCGCCAAGTCCACGTTCCGGGGATCATGGTAGACTGCGTGGTGGTAGCCAAGCCCGAGAACCACATGCAAAGCTATGCTACTCAGTACAACCCGGCGCATTCGGGGGAAATCCGGGTGCCGCTCGCGTCCTTGAAGCCGATGGAACTGGACGAGCGCAAGGTAATCGCACGCCGTGCGGCGCTGGAGCTGCCACCGGGCGGCATCGTCAACCTGGGTGTTGGCATTCCCGACGGCGTGGCGGCGGTGGCGGCGGAGGAAAAGATCCTCTCCTACATCACGCTGACGACCGAAGCCGGCTCCATCGGCGGTGCGCCGGCCGGGGGTGCGGATTTCGGGGCGGCGGTAAATGCCGACGCGGTGATCGACCAGAACCAGATGTTCGACTTCTACGACGGCGGCGGCCTGGACATGACGTGCCTCGGCCTGGCGGAGGTGGATGAGGTCGGCAATGTCAACGTGTCGCGGTTTGGCACCCGAATCATCGGCTGCGGCGGCTTCATCAACATCAGCCAGAACGCACGAACGGTCGTGTTTGCGGGGGCCTTCACGGCAGGCGGCCTGGAAGTGGCGGTGGAAAACAATCAGGTCCGCATCATCAAGGAAGGCAAGAACCGCAAGTTCGTGAAAAAGGTCCAGCAGGTGACGTTTTCCGGGGATTATGCCCAGGAACGGGGCCAGCCGGTGTTCTACGTCACCGAGCGCTGCGTGTTCCGGCGCGGCAAGCGGGGACTGACCCTGATCGAGGTGGCGCCGGGCATCGACATCGAGCGCGACATCCTCGCCCACATGGACTTTGTGCCCATCGTCCGCGATCCCCTGCCCATGGACCCGCGCATTTTCCGCCCCGAACTCATGGAACTCGAAAAGTCGCTGTTCAACCTGGATCTGGAGGATCGCATCTCCTACGACCGCCCGACCAATGTCATGTTCCTCAACTTCGAGGGGCTGCATCTGCGGGTTCGCGCCGACATCGAAAACCTTCGCGCCGCCCTGGTCAAACACTGCGAGGTGGTGGGCCGGAAGGTTGGCGTGGTCGTGAACTACGACAGCTTCCGCATCAACGATGATCTCATCGACCCTTACGCCGAGATGATCCAGTTCATGCAGGATCACCACTACACCACCATCACCCGTTACACCACCAGCGCCTTCATGCGTCGCAAGGTGGGCGAGGAACTGCGCAACCGCAACATGGCGCCCCATGTGTTCGAGACCAGGGAGGAAGCCCACGCCTTTCTGGCCTCGCATGGGGAGGAATAGGGGGATTCGACACCAGCGCATTGGAAAGAAAGATGCGAGAGGCCGAAAGGCCCCTCGCGCTCCCCATTACGTGTCCCTATTTGATAGGGAGCGCGAGGGACTGTGTCCCTCGCACCTTTCTTCACTTTCTTTTCGTTAGGAGCCATGACCCAGATCCCCCCCCCGGATGAACGTCAAGACCTGATCGGGCTATCCCGCGAGCAACTTGGCGCCCTGATGCTGTCCCTGGGCGAGAAGCCGTTTCGCGCCAAGCAGGTATGGCACTGGTTATACCATCGCGGCGTGACCGACATCCAGGCCATGACCACCCTGTCCCGGCCGTGCCGCGACAAACTAGCCCAGCACTGCACCATCCGCCGCCCCGAGATCGTGCGCGAAGTGACCTCCAGTGACCGCAGCCGCAAGTGGCTGTTGCGCTTTGCCGACGGGCAGGAAGTGGAGACCGTCTACATCCCCGAGGAGGATCGCGGCGCCGCGTGTCTGTCCACTCAGGTCGGCTGCACCCTCACCTGCCGTTTCTGCCACACCGGCACCCAGATGCTGGTGCGCAATCTGAGCACCGCAGAAATCATCGGCCAGTTCATGGCGGCACGGGACTCCTATGGCGAGTGGCCAACCCCAACCGATGACACCCGGCTGTTGTCCAACATCGTCGTCATGGGCATGGGCGAGCCGCTGTTCAATTACGACAATCTCGCCACTGCCCTGAAAATCGCTATGGACCCCGAAGGCATCGCCATGTCACGGCGGCGCATCACCGTATCCACTTCCGGCGTCGTGCCGCTGATTCGCCGTCTTGGTGCCGAGTTGGCGGTCAATCTGGCCATTTCCCTGCACGCGCCAAGCGATGAACTGCGCGACCACCTGATGCCCATCAATCGGAAATACCCTTTAGCCGAATTGATGCAGGCGTGCCGGGAATATCCTGGAGCCAGCAACGCGCGTCGCATTACCTTCCAATATGTGATGCTCAAGGGCATCAACGACAGCCCCGCCGACGCCCGCGCCCTGCTGGGGCTGGTCCGGGGCATCCCGTGCAAGTTCAACCTCATTCCCCTCAACCCGTGGCCCGGCGCTCCCTTCGAGGGCTCCGACGATGCCACCATCGAACGCTTCGCCGCCTTTTTGAACGACGCCGGGTATTCGGCCCCGGTTCGAACCTCGCGCGGGCAGGACATCCTGGCCGCCTGTGGACAGCTCCGCTCGGCCTCGCAACGTGAGCCGCTCTCCCGGCTCAAGGCCAGGATCGCCGCAGGGATCGAAGAGGAGGCAGGGCACAGGAGACTGTGACCCTGGAGAAGCACGGGAAGCAGGGCAACGACTCCAGGTTAACGCGGGGATATCCCGAGCACGGCAGCAAGGTAGCGGGTGTCCCATCCTGCGACCTTTCGCCTGAGCTTGATGGATTTCTTGTCGGTCACGGCCCGCACGAGGT
>JADFXL010000264.1 GCA_015233585.1 Alphaproteobacteria bacterium
TCGGAAATCGCCCCATGGGGGTTTGCTCCGGCTACAGTTGCTGCGGTTGCTACACTTGGGACATTGGACGGGTCATCTGTAGCGGGGGGAGCAACTGTAGCCGTAGCAACAGGCCCAGTGCGAATCAGCGCAGAAAGTTTCATGGTTCCATCCCCGTCAGCAAAGCGGGGTTGACTAAAAGCAGTTTGCGCCTGTCGCGAGCGACGGAGCGGACCCGGTTCGACTCTGCGAGTTCGGTCAGCGCATCATCGAGCCGTTTGCCGTCGCGAACGGGACCAAATTGTTGAGCATCACGTCGCGGAACAATCCCGGTGCCGTTGCGGCGGCAACAATCCAGCAAAAACCGTTCGATCCGTATTGCGTCGGATATCGGCAGTGGTTGCGCCAGTTCCCCGAAAAAACGCTGTGCCTCTGATAAGTGCCACGCTGCAACACGGGCGGCGGCGCTCATGTGGTTCGCCTGTATCTGGCCCCCAATCCCACGTTCGAGCGTATGGAACAATGCAGCCAGCCGAACGGCATTGTCGGCGGCCTTAGAGGCAACGTCCCGCACGTCCGCCAGGTCACCACCGGCACGTAATTCCTCCTCAACCCCGTCATGGAAAGCCACCCACACCGTTTTTGCGTCTGGCGAGAGCGTCAACAAGCTCGGGGTCAACGCGCCGCAGTCATCAATCGGCAATGGCGTGTCCAGTAATGCCTCAATTCGCCTGTGATATTCAGACAATGCTGGCCACGTGCTCGGGGCTTCGGTGAATTTTCGGGTTCCCTGGGTCGAGGCTGGCCAGTAGATTAAGAAACGAGCCAGGAACCCGGTGCCCCGCGCCAGTCCTTTTGAGCCGTCGAAAAATGCGCGAAGGGTGGGCTCCTGAATTTGCAGCGCCATGGTCAGTCGGGCGCCGTGAACTTTGAAAGATTCCGTTGTGCGGCGTCCGATCGACAATTCCCCACCGTCCCAGAGAACATTCAATTGGGCGAGGTTGCGCATGATGCTTTCCCTGCCCATGCCATGAGATCCAAGAATAAGCCCGGCCTCCGATGACACGATTGCAGCAGACGCCCATTCTCGCGCAAGTGACCACGCCAGATTCTCTGGCGTTTCATCTCCATGGAGGATCTTTGGAACACGCGGGGCAATCGGTGGTGACTGTTCAATGGTGTGAAGCTCAGATTCTTTTCGTGTCGTATCCTTGCCGCTCTTGGCACCGGCCTTGATTGCTTCTCTCAGTCCATCGCGCTTGGCGGCCCAGATTGATAGTGCCGCACGATAGGCTTTCACTTCTGGGTCAAGCCGGGCGGCTTCGCGCGCTTCGTATTCGCGTATTGGCGTCACGAAAAAACCGTCAGAGCTCGTCTTCCTCTCCCCAGAATCAGCAAGTCCCAGCGTGAAAATGGACGCCGGCCCAATCAGCTTGGCGGCGCGCTGGACATCCACATGCCCCTGCGTTGCGACCGACAGCGTAACCAGCGCAGAACACGCCACCATCGGCACGGGAGCTTTAACAAACGTCTGTACCTCCACAACGGCATCGCGGATCGCTTTGGGCAGCGCGTCGAGAGGGTAAGGCTCCGGGGTCATGCTGGGAGCCAGTGATTCTGGTTCCAGCCAAGAAGCTTCCCCGATGGCACGGGATACGGCCTCTTCAGCGATCATGGTTGCAGTCATTGGGCCCCCCCTGCGGCTCGGAGTCCGCTGGCAATGGTAGCCACCACCTCGGCTCGATCGAGGCCAGCGGCCAGAGCGGCGACGGCCAACGCATTGGCGATGTCCTGAGGGTCGAGAGTGCCCTCGATGATGAACCGGGCGAGAGCATGTGTCTCACGGTTCAGAATGTCATTCCGGCTCCCCGTCGGGGCTGTCGCCACCCGGTCGGCAGCATGACGTAGTGCAGCGCGAGCATACCGTTCAGCTCGCGTGCCATCGGCTGGCAGCGGTTTGGGAACATAGACCGGCTTGGGCGGCGGTAGGGCAGCGTCAATCAACCATTGTGGCCACCCGGCCAGATCGGTGAGCGGCATATCTACCAACACCGGCAGTCCGGCGGAAGGCCACCAGATGCAGCATCCACCATCGGCCTTGATATCAACGCCAGGCCCAACCTTGGCAGTCGAGCACCGGAGTCCTGGAAGATGGCGAAACAGCAGATGAAGGCCACCGCTACGGGTGCGGTGCGTCCGTGTGTTGGGGATGCGGTCCCGGTACGTCACCCACCAGGCGGCGGCGCCGTGCTGGCGATCGAGGTCGAGCACGTCGAGGCCGGACTCGGTGCCGGTCCGAATGCCGACCAACGGCCCAGGCCACCGTCGCCAGAGGTCTCGAACCACAGCCGAGACGGCGCTGGCGTTTTTGAACCCATGCTCCGGCAGCGGACGCTTGTCCGCGGCGGCTGGGAACACCGGAACACCGGCATTGGCCAATGCCAGGGCGGCGTTAATCGTTGAAAAGTCATTGTCGGTTCGGGTAAAATCGCCAGCGTCACGCTTGGATTTTCCACCCACCCCGCGCGCTGTTTGCCCAGCGCCGGGGTTTCTCTGCGCGGCCATGGGTCAGGCAGCCTTGCCGGTATCGGAAGTCGAGCCTTTCAGCGGCGACAAAATGGATTTCGCCCAATGATCGAGTTCATCTTCGCGATATAATGGAACTCGTCCTGCGTGCTCGAAGCGGGGGCCACCTCCGAGACATGCCAGTTTTGCGAGAGTACCGGGCGCACGTTCGATACCCCAGTGGGTTTTCAGGTAAATGGAAGCTTCGGAGCGCCGCAAGCGGCCGTACGGTTCGGGATGCATGATCGTTCTCCATAGCCGGGCATTTCCGGTGATTTCCTCTATGGAGGGCTTATGCACCCTCGACTTCGCGCTAGCCGGTTAGCGCGATCTCATTGTTTTCAACTTTTTTCTCGCGCGGCTCATCCTGTCTTTGATCGCCGTAAACGGTGTCGTTTTGACCTGCCCATTTTTATCCGTCCACTCGATAACTTCGTCACCGTCGTTAACAGATTCGATTACATCTCTAACTTCCGCACGTTCTCGTAGGTTATTCAGCAACGCCTCTGCGGTAATCCCCGGACTGCGAGTCATAATCTCAAGAATTATGGACTGCAAGGCGTCAGGACGCGACTTTTTCGCGTATGCTTTTTGCTTCCTCCGGCCTGTCTTGACTTCGTCAAGAGTCGCCACAGCTACCCCAAAACGTTGCATCAAGTCGCGAAACATTTTCCCAGCGCGTTCTATTTCGCCAGACGCAGCCAGATGAAGTATCTTCTCCACCGCTGCCATTTCCACATTATTTGTATCCGTCGCCAGGGTTTGGCGCCGGATCTCCTCGGCAAGCTCTGGGGTTAGATTATCTTGGGCGATGCCACGGCTTTCAGCTTGGGCCACTACCCACCAAGCCCAAAAATGAAGACCAAGGTCACTATCCGAAAGACTCAGAAGCGCCGGGTCAAAGGGCGGGAGTCCCATACTCAGGCCCGCCCCCAAAGCGGAACCACCTCGGCTCCTTCCTCCCGGCCATCCATGGCGGCGGCGATACGTGCCGCAACCCGGTTGGCGGCGGCTACCAGCGCGGTGTCGACGTGGTGGATATAGCGGCCGGTCACACTGGCGGCGGAATGGCCCAGCAGCGCGGCAATGGTGATTTCGGTCAATCCGAGATCAGCCCCGACGGAAGCGAAGCCATGGCGCAAACCATGGGGCGTGAGGGCCGTCAATAGATCGGCTTCGGCGCGTGCAATGATCCGGGGCCACGCCTTCGGAAGCCCCGAAAATGGCTTGCCCGGCAAACGGCCTGGAAACACGAAGGCACCTTTGCGCGGCAGG
>JADFXL010000265.1 GCA_015233585.1 Alphaproteobacteria bacterium
GAACGGCTTGACGACCCATCCGGTGGCCCCGGCGGCCCGTCCTTCCTGCTTCATTTTTTCTTCCGACACGGTGGTGAGAATAATGATCGGCAAGAACTTGAGAGCGGGCGTCGACCGAATCCGCCTGATCAGTCCAAGACCGTCGAGCTTGGGCATGTTGAGATCGGTGACGATCATGTCGACCGGGGTGGTTTTGAGGACGGCCAGCGCCTCCTTGCCATCGCCCGCCTGAGCCGTCTGGTAGCCGGCCGTCTCCAGCGCAAACGTCACCATCTGGCGCACGCTCGCCGAATCGTCGACGCTGAGTATCTTCTTCGCCATTCCCATCAGTCCCTTCCCCACCAGAACGCATCCTGACCCGCATCCGGTTGTCCAGTGTCCCCCGCCACCCGGAATCCTGCAGCAATCAGCGCCGCCAGCAGCGCCCCTTCCGGTTCCGCCGCCAGCCGGAGCGATTTTCCGGTCTGCGCGGCGCTTCGGCGCGCTGCGATCAAAAGTTGAAGTCCGGCCACGTCCACCGCATCAAGTTCGGCGGTGTCGAGCGTCAGCCGCCGGCAGCCGGCCAGTCCACGGAGCAAGTCGTCCCGGACCGTTTCAGCCTCGTTGATGGTCAGGCGGCCGGAAAGCGCCACCTGACCATCCTGAACCGTCTCAGTTCCCTTCGTGTCACCGAGACTGGCAACAGGGGGCTCATTCATTCAGGCTACTCCCTCGTCAGTGGCAACGCGAACCTTTAGTTAACTATTGAACCCAACTCTTAGCTGGCAGGCTATTTTACATTGCCTGCCAGTCAGCATCCTTGCAACAACAATCATTCTGAATATTACGTAAATCTGCGACACCATATCAGATCAAGCTTATTTGTGCGCTGCAAAAATGCAGCGCCGTTTGCGACTTCAGGAGATGGAGTCATCGTCCCGAGCGCTCGAGCGCTTTCTTGGGACTTGATCATTGTCAGCGACCTGATGACGCGGAAGCTGCCTCTGAGGCCAAGGCTCAGTTCCTGGGCGACACGAGCCTTGAAATCCGCACATCGATGAATGGGGGCTCGGGCTGACCCATTTGGTGGCGGGCACTGAGCTTACGCCGCGGCAGCGTTGCAGCTGGGCTGTACGGCGTAGGAGTTCGAAAGGGGGCAAGGATCTGGCCGAATTTCCCGATACAAGGAGAGGCCCGTTCGGGATGTCGTTCTTGTTCCAAGCATTGGACTGGTGTATACGTGTGGCGTCAGAATTGTTTTGTGGTTACTGTTATCGGAAGTCCGACGAATGGATAAGGACAGATTGTAAGTTTTCAGTGAGTATATGAGTAGTCACTATGTGACAAAGCCTTCCGCGAAGGTTCAAGGGTTACCCAAAGTCACTGAGCGGATAAAGTGGCGTGTCAAAAGGACTTTGTAGGATGGCAGCGCCCCAGAAAATCGTCAGCATCGCAGATCGGATTGCGTTTCTAAGAATTGACGCCCAGACCTTGGCGGCCCTGCGCGAATTCAATCAAATACTGACGCCGAAGATCGACGTAATTCTTGACGAATTCTACACCTATCTGCGCGCCGTGCCGGCGGTGGCGCCTCTGATCGCCAACCCTGCACACCAGGCGCGGGCGCGCGCCCAGCAGAAACAGCACTGGCTGCACCGTGTTTTCAGCGGTGCGTTCGACGACGCCTACATGGCCGAGGTGCGCAGTATCGGCGAGGCGCACCAGCGCATCGGGCTGGAGCCGCGCTGGTACATGGGCGCCTACTGCTTCACCCTCAACAAACTGATCGACCTCGCGACCGCTCAGTACCGGCGCAAGCCCGAGCGGTTGGCCCAGGTGATTCAGGCCATCAATCGCGCGGTCTTTCTCGACATGGATCTAGCCACGTCGGTCTACGTCGAGATCAACACCCAGGCGCTGATCCACCGCGAACTGGGCGAGACCGCCAACGGCTTTGAGCGCGAGGTCAAGAGCGTGGTCAACTCGGTCGCCACTGCGACCGGCCAGCTGGAAAGTTCGGCCGGGCGCTTGGCCAGGTCGTCCGATGAGACCAGCCGCCAGGCCACTGCGGTCGCCTCCGCTGCCGAGGAGGCGACCGTCAACATTCAGACCGTCGCCGCCGCGGCTGAAGAATTGTCCGCGTCGATCTCTGAAATCAGCCGCCAGGTCGCCCATTCCGCGGGCATCGCCACCTCGGCCAAGGAAGAGGCCAGCCGGACCAACATCAAGGTTCAGGGGCTTGCTGACGCGGCCAAGAAGATCGGGCAGGTGGTCAAGCTGATCAACGACATCGCGAGCCAGACCAATCTGCTTGCGCTTAACGCCACCATCGAGGCGGCCCGGGCCGGCGACGCCGGCAAGGGCTTTGCCGTGGTGGCCAACGAAGTCAAAAGCCTCGCCAATCAGACGGCCAACGCCACCAAAGAGATTGAAGCCCAGATCGGTACGGTCCAGGCGGCAACCCAGGAGGCGGTCAGCGCGATCGGGGGTATCTCGGGCACGATCGACCAGATCAACTCGATCGCCTCGTCGGTTGCCGCGGCGGTCGAAGAGCAGGGGTCCGCTACCGCCGAAATCGCCCGTAACGTCCAGCAGGCCTCGATCGGGACCCGCGAGGTCACGACCACGATTGTCCGGGTCAACCAGACGGCTGAAAACAATCACCAGGAAGCGGAAACCGTCCTTCGCGCCACGACTGACCTTGCCCACCAAGCGAAAGCCTTGAGCATCGGTGTCGAGCAGTTCCTCGCCCGCATCCGAAGCGTGTGAAGGAACGTTAGGGGAGGGGGCGCTACCGTTTATGCCTCCTCCGCCGTCGGGATCCTCCCAGGTTAGCTTAGAAACAATTAAATCATATGCGGTGAGCCCGTCAGGACAGGTCGATGTGATCCGGAAAATACGCAGTTATGCACTGGTCTGTACCTTGTCGAGCATTTTATTTACTGCTCTCGCCTATGGTCGTGGGGACGTTAAAGAAATAATAACCCAAGACGAGAGCCTATGGCTTGCCAAGAATCAGTCACGCATCGTTCTTGCGGTCGAGACCAGTTATGCGCCATTCGTTTTTATTGACTCTAGCGGGCAGCCCGCTGGGCTCGCGCATGATTACGTGCTCATGCTTGAGTCGAAACTCGGTGCTCACTTTGCGCAGAGACGTTTTTCATCTCTGGATGATATTTTTGTGAAGGTTCGCGCTGGGGAAGTGCAGATTGTCAACGCCGTCACGAAAACCTCTTCGCGTTTGACTTTCCTGAACATGACGGAATCCTTTATTTCCGTGCCGAACGTCATTATCGTGAGAAAGGACCGCTCAGGTCCGATGCGCGAGGAAAACCTGTCGGGGTTGACGGTTTCTCTGGTAAAAAGTTATGCCGTCACGGAAAATCTCACGAATAAAGGTCTAGGTCTTAAACCAGAATTCGTTCCCGACGACCGAACAGCGCTTTTGAACGTTTCTTTTGGACGCTCCGATGCCGCTGTCATCGATCTTGCGACGGCATCCTACCTGATCACACAGAACGGCATCGCCAATCTCCGTGTCGCAGGTGAAGTCGCGTTCGATATTCAGCTTTCGATGGCCGCTCCAAAAGATGAACCCATATTGTTCAGTATCCTCCAAAAGGGGCTCGGTGCGATCACGGAGACCGAACGGCAGGAGATTCATAAGCGTTGGATCAATACATCCAGCCAGAGCCTCCTCACGGATCAACGGTTCTGGATTATCGTCGGTGGAGCCATTATTGTTGTTGCAAGGATGCTGACTGGCAGGCAATGTAAAATAGCCTGCCAGCTAAGAGTTGGGTTCAATAGTTAACTAAAGGTTCGC
>JADFXL010000266.1:0-708 GCA_015233585.1 Alphaproteobacteria bacterium
GGTGCGCATCCAGGACAATATGCAGGTCGCCGCCAACACCTACGTCATTTTCGTCAAGGAGGTAGAGGCGGGGCGCGGCGATCTTCGGCCGAACATGCTCCTGGTGATGGACCCGCGCGGCGAGGACATTACCATCCCCGGCGAAAAAACCCGCGAGCCGACCTTTGGCCTGCCGGCGCAGTGGGTGGATCTTGCCAGCCGCGAGGAAGCCCTGTTCCGGGGCTATACGGTCGTGGACCCGCCGACCGTCATCACCACCCATATCACCGAAGTCGTCCGCGAAAACATGTCGGAAATGTTGTCGTTCGTCGAGACCCAGAAACTGCTGGACGACCTCGACAAGGAACACCAGAAACTGATCGCCGACCTGATCCCAGGCCAGATTACCATCAGCGGCGTCCAGCGCGTGCTCCAGAACCTGCTTCAGGAACGGGTCTCGATCCGCGATCTGTCCACCATTCTCGAAGGCATATCAGAGGCGACCGGCCATACCCGC
This sequence comes from Alphaproteobacteria bacterium, assembly GCA_015233585.1. Lineage (GTDB taxonomy): Bacteria > Pseudomonadota > Alphaproteobacteria > Rhodospirillales > Rhodospirillaceae > JADFXL01. The sequence goes on from JADFXL010000266.1 coordinate 497, forward strand.
AACATCATGCTGGTGACCGAGCATGTGCGCACGCGCCTGGCCCGGCAATTGTCCGATGTCTACACCGGCGAGGGTGGTTTCGTCCCGCTGATTACCCTGTCGCCGGAGTGGGAACAGGCGTTCGCCGAGGCACTCGTCGGTCAGGGCGAGGAAAAACAGCTTTCCATGGCGCCGTCCCGGCTTCAGGAATTCATCGGCAAAGTGCGCCAGAC
>JADFXL010000266.1:723-3803 GCA_015233585.1 Alphaproteobacteria bacterium
AGGGAGTCACACCGGTGCTGCTGACCAGTCCGGGAATACGTCCCTATGTCCGCTCGATCATCGAAAGATTCCGCCCCATCACGGTGGTGATGTCGCAAAACGAAATCCATCCCAAGGCAAAAATCAAAACCATGGGCCAAATTTAAAGTTTAGGGTTCGGGCTACCAGATATGCGCCTCAAATGTTATTCCGCCACGACCATGGCCGAGGCCATGCAGATGATTCGCGAAGAGCTGGGGGATGATGCCATCATCATCTCCACTCAGCGCGGCTCAGGCGGCAAAGGCGTGCGCATAACCGCCGCCCTGGAGATGCCGGTTCAGGAGGATGACGATGTCATCCAGGAGGCGCTCACCGGCGAGATGCCGTCCCGGACCATGGATGCCGTGCGGGAGGCGCTCCAGTTTCACGGCACGCCGCCGGGACTGATCGAAAAAATGGTTGCGGCGGCACGTTCGATGGATGGTCTTCAGCCCACCGATCGCCGTTGCTCTGGATGCCAGTTTCAACTTTGCCCCCCCTGCCGGAACGCACCTCGCCGCGCCCGTTCCTGCTGATTGGACCACCGGGAGCAGGCAAGACCGTGACCGTGGCCAAACTGGCCGCCCGCTCGCGGCTGAAGGGGCGCACGGTCGCCGTGGTCACCGCCGATACCGTCCGCGCCGGGGCCGTCGAACAGATTGCAGCCTTCACCCGCATTCTGGAAGTCGAACTGATGCGGGCGCGCGGACCGGAAGCCTTGCGGGCGGCGCTGGATGAGCTGAGCGGGGCTTGTGACATGATCTTCATCGACAGCCCCAGCGTCAATCCGTTCCACCGCCCCGATCTGGATTACCTGATTTCCCTGATCGGCGCCTGGGACATCGAGCCGATCCTGGTCATGCCGGCGGGCGGCGATGCGTCCGAAGCGGCCGAAATGGCCGAAGCTTTTTCCGCAGCAGGCGCCACCCGCCTGCTGGTCACGCGGCTGGATCTGACGCGCCGGCTGGGCGGTGTCCTGGCCGCTGCCGATGCGGGCGACCTCATGTTTTGCGACGTTTGCGTCAATCCTCATGTGGCCACCGGCCTGTTCCCGATCAAGCCCAGCGCTCTGGCCCGCTTGTTGCTTCCCCCCGATACCGCCCGCGACAACCTGGACGTAGAACCCCGAACCGAGGCAGTGCCATGAATTCGACGACCCTCCCGTCCCTCGCCCCCCGCCCCGCACCCCGCAGCAAAGGGCGCAACGTGATCGCCATCGCATCGGGCAAGGGAGGTGTCGGCAAGACCTGGTTCGCCATCACCCTGACCCACGCCATCGCCCGCGCCGGCAAGCGCGCCCTGCTGTTCGACGGTGACCTCGGCCTGGCCAATGTCGACATCCAGCTCGGCCTGATGCCCAAGACCGACCTCGGCAGCGTCGTCGCCGGACGGTTGACCCTGACCCAGGCAACCATGCCCTACGAGGCGGGCGGGTTCGATGTCATCGCCGGCCGTTCGGGTTCGGGCAGCCTCGCCAATATTCCACTCAGCCGGCTCCAGGTGCTGGGCGACGACTTGGCGCTGCTTGCCGTTGCCTATGACAAGGTCGTGGTCGATCTGGGGGCCGGGGTGGAGAAATCCGTACGCATCCTGGCCAAGGCGGCGGGAACCTGCCTGGTGGTAACCAGCGACGAGCCAACCGCCCTGACCGATGCCTACGCCTTCATCAAGGTCAATGTGATGGAGAAGGCCATCCCCGACATGCGGATCGTCGTCAACGCCTGCAACACCCAACGCGAGGGCGAACGTACCTATGGTACGCTGTTGAAGGCCTGCGAAGGCTTTCTCAAGATCTCCCCGCCCCTGGCCGGAGTGATCCGCCGCGACAACCGCGTCCGCGAGGCGATTCGCAACCAGACTTCCCTTTTAACCCGTTATCCCAATGCCGAAGCCGCCGTGGACGTGATGGCCATCGCCGAGAAATTGCTGAGGGGCTGAAAATGAAGCGGCGTGGCCTGATGCAGCGGGCGGCATCTCTGCGGGCTGACCCATGAGCGCCGTTCCTCCCCCACCGCCAACCGCCGTACTCGTCCAGACGGGAGCGACGCCACTGGTAGTGACGGTGCCAGACCCGCCGGCCGCTTTGCTCGCGTTGCCACCGGGCACCCAGCTTGAGGCCACAGTGGCGAGCGACACCCAGACCGCCCTGACGTTGCTCAATAGCGCCGTCGGGGGGTTTTCTCTTCGCGGCGGCCCTGGTCTTGTTCAGGGGACCACGCTTACGGTTCAGGTAACCCAGCTTGCGGGACAGATGGCGGGGGGTCCGGTTCAGCTCCGTATTATCGGCATCAACGGCCAGCCGCTGCAAGCGCTGCTTCCCGGCAAGGGAGATCCCGCACCATTTCCAAACATTGGCGGGCCGATAGAATCCGTGACCGGAGGCGGCTGGAGCACTGCGGTTGCCCTCAGCACCCCAGAAGGCGGCGGACTCCAGATGTCCCGTGTCGGCGACCCGATGTCTCCGCTGTCGGGGGGTATTCCGGCCGTGGTCGTCCATGGCCCTCTCCAGGCCTCGTCCCCGGCCAACGGTCCGGCCAGCCAGCTTCTTTCGGCACAGCAACTGGCACCAGGGCCAGCCAGCGGACCGGGCGGGGGAGGGATCGCCCCGATGGTAACGGGAACACAGCTTGTGGTGCGGATTGCCGCTATACAACGCATGGAACCCGCACTCGATCCCACCAGCCCACTGGCTCTGGCGGCCGTCCCGGAGCCGAAGGGATCGAATGTCAGCCCTTCCTCTTTCCTGGCATCGGCTTCCGCGACGACGCCCCCGGCGCCAATGACCCTGACGATACCGGCTAGTCCAGCGTCAGCCTTGCTGGCACCAACCGTGTCAGCATTTACGCCAGCGGTATCATCCTTAGGGGCATCGACTTCGGCGGCAGCACTTTCATCGGCGGCACCGACTCCAGTGGCACCGGCTACGCCAGCAACGACTTCGTCGGCACAAACACCAGCCGTACAAACACCAGCGGCGCCAGCCCCGGCGGCACAAACTCCAGCCGCACCGGCTTTGATGATGCCACCCGACTCCCCATGGACGGCCACGCCCCGGCAAC
>JADFXL010000267.1:0-3253 GCA_015233585.1 Alphaproteobacteria bacterium
CAAGAATTTCATAGCGGGCCTCTCGTCTCTTTTAGGGCTATTATACAGCGGATATCAGATCATCACAATATAAATGAATAAAAATCCCTATTCCCGGATCGGGTCAATACTACTTAACGATGACTTTTTTGTCATGGAACCGTAAAAACAGGGTAATTCTTACATTAATTCAGACTTGCGCCTTACGTCCGTTTTTAGCCTTCAAGTCAGTCTTACGGATTAAGTGACCGCCACGTTCTGCCCTCATCCCATATGAACCCGTCAATCAGGCTACGGTAGAGACGCTCCATAAGGTCGGGATCGGCGCCCATTTCCTGGGCAGTAAGACGAACCTTGCCGATGATCTGCTCGATACGTGCAGGCACCACGATATCCGCCACATTGGTTTTCAGACGGGCGGCCTCATGGACAAAATGGCTGCGCTGTACCAGCAGGGCCACGATATCCCGGTCGAGGCGGTCGATGTTCTCGCGCACTTCCTCAAGAGAATTGCAGGTTGCCATGGGGGCTATGCGTCCTCTTTGTGACAGATGTTGGAACGGGTCAGTAGGCAAATTCGGTAAACACCGGGTCGACGCTCTCGCCCCAGCGTCCGTGATAGCTCTCAAGCAGCCCCTCGGCCGGGGTTCGACCCGACTCGATGGTTGCCAGCAACGGCGCCAGGAAGAGCGACTCGTCCTCGCCCTTGTCATTGCGCCGGTTCCGTTGTCGCAGACCGGCCCCGGCGATCGCCACCATCCGTCGGGCGACATCGCACACGGTTCCGGCACGAAACGGCGTCGCCAACCCGAACTGGGGCACGTCGCGCCGCAGGGCCGCATGGTCGGCCGGGGTCCAGTCCTCGACCAGTTCGCACGCCTCGTCCAGAGCCGTCGTAGAATACAGAAGCCCGGTCCACAAAGATGGCAGCGCGCAAAGATGATCCAGGGGGCCACCATCGGCGCCGCGCATCTCCAGAAAGCGCTTTAGCCGCACCTCGGGGAAGGCCGTCGTCAAGTGGTTGGCCCAGTCGGTTTCGGTGGGGACAAGACCGGGGCAGGCCGGGAGGCGTCCCGCCATGAAATCGCGGAACGACTGACCGCTGGCATCCACATGGCGTCCGCCGCGATAGACGAAGTACATTGGGACATCCAGCGCGTAGTCCACATACCGCTCAAAGCCCATGCCGGGTTCGAACACGAACGGCAGAATGCCGCAGCGGGCGGAGTCGGTGTCGGTCCACACATGGCTGCGATAGCTCAAATAGCCGCTGGGGCGCCCATCCACGAACGGTGAATTGGCCCACAGAGCGGTGGCGATGGGTTGCAGAGCCAGCCCGACGCGGAACTTGCGCACCATGTCGCTCTCGGACGCGAAGTCCAGATTGACCTGGACGGTGCAGGTACGCAGCATCATGTCCAGCCCCAGGCTGCCGACCTTTGGCATATGGTCACGCATGATCCGGTAGCGTTCCTTGGGCATCCACGGCACGTCCTCGCGCCGCCACCGGGGCTGGAAGCCCAGGCCCAGCATACCGATTCCCAGCGGCCCCGCGACCTGCCGGACTTCTTCCAGGTGGGTGGCGATTTCCGCCGCCGTCTGGTGGATGGTCTCCAGCGGGGCACCGGAAAGTTCGAGCTGGCCGCCGGGTTCCAGAGTGATGGAGCCGCCGCCCTCGCGGGTGAGAGCGATGAGGTTGCCGTCCTCAATCACCGGACTCCAGCCGAATCGGGTCATGCCTTCCAACAGCGCCCGCACCCCTCGCTCACCGTCATGGCGCAGGGGCCGCAAATCGTCGGTGGTGAAGGCGAATTTCTCGTGTTCGGTGCCAATGCGCCAATTGGACGGTGGTTTGCACCCGGCCGCAAGAAACTCGACAAGCTGGCGCTTGTCGGTAAGCGGTTGATTGCTGCCGGTGGCGGGCGCGGACATGATACTAGCCTTTTTGTCAGGTACGCCTGGGTCGTAAGGGAGTCGCAACGCCTGTTTCAAAGCGCGGAATCCTCCCGCCAATCCCCACGCAGGGCCTGCCAGCACGCCAGCGCCGCCAATGCCGCTGTGTCGGCCCGAAGAATTCTTGGCCCCAGTCCGACGGTGGTAACAAAGGGCAGATCCCGCATTTCGTCAAGTTCCGATTTTGCAAAACCGCCTTCCGGTCCCACAAACACGGCGGCGGGTCCGGGGGGCAGGGCCGCCAGCGCCTCGGCCACAGGGCGCCCCCCGCCGGTTTCGTCGCCTACCAAAAGGCGGCGCGTCACGGGCCAGTCATCGAACACCCTTTCCAGGCGTTGCGGAGTTCTGATCTCCGGGGTGGTGAGCCGTTCCGGCTGTTCGGAGGCTTCGATGGCGATGGCGCGCAAGCGGTCGGTGGTGACCCGCGTTGCGTCGGTGAAACGGGTGAACACCGGCCACAACACCGACACACCCAGCTCGGTTGCCTTCTCCACCAGGAAATCGACTCGGGTTCGTTTGATGGGAGCGAACAGAAGCCACAGATCCGGCTCGGCGCGTTGCGCCCGCGTCATGGCGGTAGCAACCAGATCGCACTGGCGCTTGCCGAATCCCTCGATCCGGGCACGCCACTCGCCGTGACGGGCGTTGAACAGGGCGACCTCATCGCCAGGGCGCATTCGCATGACATGGGACAGATAATGCGCCTGTTCGGTTTCCAGCCGCACCGGGGCGCCGGCTTCCAGATCTGCCGTTACAAACAGACGTATTTTCGGGGTTTCTTCGGAAGGTGGGCGGTTCATATTCACTCCATCAGGTCCGCGAACCCACGGATTCAAGCAACAGGGCGACAACGTGCAGCAACCGCAGCAGATCGGCAGGTTCCGACAAACGGTGGCCGCCGTCTTTCACCAGCACCAGTTCAACATCCTCGGAGGCGAGGCGCTCCTGGAGCAGAAGCGAGGTCTCCCAGGGCACATCGGGGTCTTTGATGCCATGAATCAGGCGTACGGGGCACCGGATGTCCAACGGCTCCCGCAGTACCAGCCGCTGGCGGCCGTCTTCGATCAGCGCGCGGCTGAGGCGATATGGGGGCACACCGGGTTCGTCCGGCACCTCGATCAAGCCGGTGCACCTCATTTGTTCGCGCTGTTCCCAGCTTAACTGATGCCACACGATATCCTCGGTGAAATCGGCGGCGGTGGCGATTCCCACCAGCCCGGCGATACGATCCGGCCGCGCCAGCGCCGCCAGGAGCATCACCCAGCCACCCATGCTGGAACCGACGATCACTTGCGGCCCGGTGGTGAGTTCGTCCAGGACC
>JADFXL010000267.1:3298-3779 GCA_015233585.1 Alphaproteobacteria bacterium
TCGGTAAATTCGCCCGAAGACTGACCGTGGCCAAAGCAGTCGAAACGCACAAAACCCCGGCCTCGCTTGCGACACCACGATTCCAGTGCCAGCGCCTTGCCACCGGTCATATCGGAAACCAGACCATGAATGAAAACAACACCGGGGGAATTTCCCTCGATCTTGTGGTAAGCAATTGTAGAGCCGTCGGCCCGTGGTAATATCTGGGGGGCGACGGCTGGGATATCGCGTTTGGCCATGGGTCCAGGTGCTCGCTCAGGAAACAGGTTGACGATGGATTGGCAACATAGCACCGAAACGCGTCAGGACCAAATACGCCCGACGGTTCTTCAAGTTTTGCCGCGTCTGGTCACCGGCGGGGTTGAACGCGGGACCATCGACGTGGCCGTCGCCTTGCAGCAGGCGGGCTGGCGGCCGCTGGTGGCCTCGGCGGGCGGGCCAATGGTACGGGAGCTGGAGCGGGCGGGCGTTGAACACATCA
>JADFXL010000268.1 GCA_015233585.1 Alphaproteobacteria bacterium
TCGGGGTCGATGGCCAACAGGTATTCCGGCGTCCACGGGGTCCCATCACGGCGTAGCGGTAAAATGGCGTTCATGGCGGCACATGCCTCCTGTTTGCATGGGATTATGCCTTGACCACATCGGGGAACCGGGCGATGGCGGCAACGCCCTCTTGAACCAGGCGATCCCCCTGCCCGGCCATCTTCCCCAGGGTTTCGAAGCCGAAGCGGTGAACGTCGCGCAGATGCTTGCTCAACACCACGAGCCGGCCGGCGGTCAAAATGATCCGGCCCCAGCCTTCGTGGGACATCTTCATCATTGGCGAAGCGATGGTGCCGGTTTCCTGCTCGATGGCCAGACCGACCGCCCGATAGAACAGTTCCAGCCGCCACAACACATCGGGGTCGGGGTCTCCCAGGATCGGGATTTCCCGCCGCTGTTCCCTGGTGAGGAGGTACGCCTTCAGGATTTCGGCATCGGATTTGGCATCCCAGGAACCGTGCGTATCTTCCGCCCGCATCTGGCGGACCAGAGCTTTCAGGAACGGCGAAGTAAATGGATCGTCGACTGGCACGGTCATGTTTCTGTCTCCTCGTCCAGAAAATCAGGGCGTTCCTGCGCCACGATCTTGCGCAACCATGGTGGCGGCGTGCCGGACAACATGGTCTGTACGCGGGACAGGACGGCCTCGATGGATTCGGGCTGCTGGACCTTGATAGGGTGTATCCTGGCCGCGATCACCCGCGCCGCCGCCGGCCCGCCGATCGCCAGCACAAACAGCAGGGCACAGCCTTTCAGGGCTTCGACCTTCGGGCCAATACGGTCCTCGCCGTCGTCGGCATGGTGGCCGTCCTCGCCGGAGATGGTCTCGAACTGGATCGCTTCGACGAAGCGATGACCCTCCTTCGATACGTCATAGACGGCGAACCGGCGGGTGCTGCCGAAATGGGCGTCGAGGCGCTTCATGTCCTGGGTGGCAATGGCGATCCTCATGGTTCCTCCTGTTCCGGGCGGGGCCGGGGTGATGAGCTGGAGCCGGCGGGTAATCATGGCCGTGGGCTTCCGCCAATTTTTGTTTGATTAAAAAAGGGGGCTTGGGGCATCGCCCCAAATGGGGTGTGGGGCGATAGCCCCGCGTGGTCCTCGTGAGCCATGAAGAGGTTGGCAACGCGAAACACAAGATCCCGCGTGCCGCGATAGCCGACCGAAACCTCATGAGCCACCCCAAGGCGGTCGAAAATCGGGAATCCGGCCCGCAGCAACGGAATGCCGGTGCGCTGCGATGCCTGACGGCCGTGGGCGTGGGTGACCAGCAGGTCGCAGCCGCCGGACCTGGCTTCGAGGTCGGCCAGATCGCCCACCACCACTTCTTCGGCAGGCAATCCGTCGAGAGCCGGCGAAGCCCCGGTGGTCACGGCGGCGGCAAGGGTGGCCCCCATGTCGGCGAACCAGCCCCCCAGCGCCCGCAATAGATCCGGTTCGGCCGCAATGGCGATCCGCTTGCCGCCAAAGAAGAAGTGACCATCCAGCATGGCATCGACCAGTTGGCTGCGCTGGCGGCGCAGTCTGGCGGGCACCGGCTGGCCGGATATTTCGGCCAGCGTCGCTACCCACTGGTCTGTAGCGTCAAGTCCGGTCAGGCGGTCGAAATAGCGGTAGGGCACGCCGGTCTTGTCGGTCAGGGCCTGGGCGGCGTAGCGCATGTGCTCGCCGACCACCAGGGTAACGGCGGAACGGCCCATGCGGCGGATGGCCTCGACCGGGGCGCCGCCGAACGTGGTAGCGATCCAGGTGTCGGGAACATGGCCGTCCAGCGAGCCGGACAGATCGGGCAGAAGGATCGGCTCCAGGCCAAAGGCCCCGATCATCTCGCGCAGTTCCTCAATGTCACCCGGCGTCAGGTAGCAAGGAGCCAGCACGTTGATCTGACGCGAGATCTTGCCGCCCGGCGGGGCCTCCTCGACCAGTTCGCGGACCATGGCCCTGACCGCCTTGCCCCAGCCCTCCTCAATCCCGCCGGAGAAATCCGGGGTGGAGACCAGAACCAGGGGGGTGTCGGCCAGTTCCGGCCGGCGACGGCGGATGAGGCGGAGATCCCCCGCGAAGTCCTCGCCACGGGTTTCGGTCAGGCCGGTGGTGCAGATGCCGATCAGCTTTGGTTTGACCCGGGCACGGAGATTGACCAGGGCCTGTTCCAGGTTGTCGGCACCGCCCAGAATGGTGGTGACCTCGTTCATGGCCGTGGTCTGAAGCGGGATGGACTCGCGGAAGTGGCGAACCATCAGCACCAGAGCAAAGGCGGTGCACCCCTGTGAGCCATGGAACAGCGGCGCGCAGCCGTCCACGCCCATGAACGCCAGGGCGCCGCCCAGGGGGGCGCTCATTTTCAGCGGGTTGGTAGCAGCGGCCTTTTGCAGGTGAATGAGCTTTGCCATGGCCTCACGCCTCCCCCACCCGGCGCGATACTTCCCACGGCGCGGGACGGCGCACCTGCTCCCAAATGGGGTTGTTGATGGCAAGGTCGATCTGGCGCACCAGTGCCTTGATGCCGTCATAGCCCGCATAGGCGTGATGACGCTCCTGATTGATGTCCAGCCACGGCACCCGCGCCTTCAGAGCGATGAACTGAGTGCGCCCGCCCGACAGCAGGATGTCGGCCTCGCCCTCTTTAAGCATCCGGTACATGTCGCGTGGCGGTATGGCGTCGAACATGTTGGCGTCCTCCCCCATGAGGCCCTTGATGCGAGTCTTGTCATCGTTGGTGGACTTGCGCACCGAGGTGCCGACGATCATCAGCCCCAGTTCCTGAAGCGCCGACACCACCGACCACGATTTGACGCCCCCGGTGTAGAGAAGGACGCGCTTTCCGGCGAGACGGGGCTTATGGGGGGCGAGATCCGCCCACACCCTGGCCTCTTCCTCCGCCACGAGGCGCTCGGTGCGGCCGATGAGATCGGCGGGGGCGCCGCGCGCGACCAGCCGGCGGGCGAGGTTGCGCAGGGCGTCCGAGGTGTCTGAAATGCCGTAAAAGGAACCCTCGAAATAGGGAATGCCATATCGTTCCTCCATTTTGCGGGCGAGTGTGACCAGGGACTGGCTGCACACCAGCAGGTTGACCCGCGCCCGATGGGCGCCGGCGATGTCGTGATAGCGGGCGTCGCCGGTGATGGCGGCCTGGATGCGAATCCCCAGCCGCTCGAACAGGGGCTTCACCTGCCACAGTTCCCCGACCAGGTTGTAATCACCCAGAATGTTGATGTCGCACGGTGTGGTTGTCTCCGGCTCGCGGGTGCCGATGACGTGGTCGAGCAACGCCTCGCCGCCCAGCCGGTTGCCCAGGTTCTTGCTGCCAACGAACCCCGGCGCGATCACCGGAATGACCGGCGTCCCCAGGCGCGTGGTCGCCGCCTTGCACACGGCTTCGACATCGTCGCCGATCAGGCCGGGGACGCAGGTCTGGTAGACGAATACCGCCGGCGGCGCGTGGTCGGAGATGATTTCCTTGATGGCCCGATACAGCTTTTTTTCGGCACCATGGATGATGTCGAGCGCGGTAAGATCGGTGGTAAAGCCGGTACGGTACAACAACGGCCCCGACGAGGCCGAGTTCCGGCTATCCCAGGCATTGCCCTCGCAGGCGATCGGCCCATGAACCAGGTGCGCGGCATCGGTGATAGGCTGGAGCGCAATCTTGGCGCCATCGAACGCGCACCCGCCCGCCGCCGCGCCGGGAACCAGCGGCTTGACGGCGCACCCCTTTTTGCGTTCGTGCTCCGGCTTGGCTTGGTTGGT
>JADFXL010000269.1 GCA_015233585.1 Alphaproteobacteria bacterium
GGAACGGATGGGCGGGGAACGTGGGGAACGTGTTTCGGCCCCCGCGCCAGTCCAGGGGGAAGGTGGGGAACATGGGGAACGTCATCCCGACCTTCCGACGGCGGAAAAAGGGGAACGTGCGGACCAACGTTCCCCCCAACGTTCCCCGGAAATTCACGAGCAAAACCAAGCCACTGGGGAACATGGGGAACGTGGGGAACGTTTTTATATGCTTACGCATGCGCGGACGCGCGCACCTGAGAACAGGGCCGGAGAATGTTCCCCTCCTTCCCCACGTTCCCCAACTCCAGGAAATCAAAGCGATTTCTCGGGGGAACGTGGCGGGGAACGTGAGTCCGACGTTCCCCCGGCCACACAGCGCTGGTGGGAGGAGGAGATATGACCTCCGCCCATCGCCTGTTGCGGGCCGTCGCCGGGTTCGGCGGCATCGTTCGTCTCCACGACGGCAATCTGCGTGTCGCCGCTCCCCGGCCGTTGCCCGACGACCTGCGCAACGGATTGCGGGAGCACAAGGCCGAAATTGTCGCCCTATTGCTGGCCGGGCCGGTCGACGCATCGTCCGCGCCACCTCCGGTTCGGCAATCCGCCCCCAGCTTCGATGCCGTCTTCGATGCGTTCGGCCTCGACCCGTTGCTCGATCAGGATCGATCCGAGGCGGTGCGGATCTGGATGGGCATGGCCGCGCGTGGACCGCCGGGGTGATCCGTCGATGAACACAGGCGGGCGACGGTGGCCTGTCCCGCCAAGAACATCAACCGCCGTCGCCCTGACCACGACATCCCCTTTCGGAGGCCATCATGGCTGTTTCGACTCTGCCCGTTCAGGGCGACATTGCAAGTACCCCGGCGGCCGGGCTGCTGCTGTCCATCACCGGCCCCGGCCGCGCCAGCCCCATCCTCGCACTCGATCTCGGCACCACCACCGGATGGGCCGTTCGGCTCACCGACGGCACCCTTGTCAGCGGCACCTTGGCCTTCCGGCCCGGCCGCTATGAAGGCGGTGGGATGAGGTACCTTCGCTTCCGCTCCTGGCTCGACGAGATTGCCCGTTGCCATGGACCGGGTGTGGTCTATTTCGAGGAGGTCCGCGCCCATGCCGGTACCGACGCCGCCCACATCTACGGCGGCTTCCTTGCCCATCTGACCGCCTGGTGCGAACAGAGCGCGGTCCCCTATCAGGGCGTCCCCGTCGCCACCATCAAGCGCCACGCCACCGGCAAGGGCAACGCCAGCAAGGACGCGGTTATCGCCGCGATCCGCGCACGCGGACATCAGCCGATCGACGACAACGAGGCCGACGCCCTGGCCATACTGCTTTGGGCCATCGAGACCAACGGGGGGGCGCGATGAAGTGGCATCCCCCCGGCTTCGGCGGTGAACGGCGTGATCCCGAACGGGTCAAGCGCGAGGGATGGCGCGATCAGGGCGTGTTGGTGGTTGCCGAGGATGACCAGCGCCTGACCTGGCCGGAACGCGAACTGGTCCGTCAACTCGGCGCCAAGCTGTACGGCAGCCGTCTCGGCAAGGAGGACATCCATGGCTGACACCCGCTGGACCGCCTCGGTCGTCGCCGAACGGATGGAAGAAGCCGCCGCCACCTTGGAGCGTCTGCCCGCCGTCCGCATCCAGGGATACGTCACCACCTGGCCCCCCATCCTGCGCGAATACTGGGAGGCGTTCGGTTGGGAGCAAGCAAAAATCCGCCTCGGTCCGCCGGCCTCCACCGCCATCGACCGCATGGATGAATCCCTCGGCTGGCTGCGCTGGCTCGAACCCGATGCCGCCCGGATCGTCTGGCTGCGCGCCTGCAACGTGCCGTGGAAGGCGCTCACTTGGCGGGTGGGCATGGGCCGCACCAAGGCCTGGCAGGAGTGGGTCGCCGCCCTGGCGATCATCGCGGCGCGGCTCGATGCCGGACCACATCCTACTGAAAAGAAAGACAAAAGCTGTTCGAACAAAAAACCCCTGAACACGGTGAACAGGATTTGACAGAATGAGCACCATGATCGACAGGGGTGCGCGCATCGCGGCCCCGACCTCCCTCCAGACCAGGACCGTCAGCATGAACACCACCGCCGCCCAGGGCGACGTGGCGCTGTGGCGTGCCGTCATCGATCAGGCCATCACCGATGCCACCCTCGGTCTGCTGAAGGGCAAACAGGGCAGGAAGAAGCAAGCCCGGCCATCGGTGGAACGGATGATCCACCGGGATCAGGCCCGCACCTGGCTATTGGGCATGGGAAAGGATTTCCGCGAAGTCTGCTCCATGGCCCTGCTGGAGCCCGACGCGGTACGGGCGGCGGCGCGACGACAGATCGCCCAGGCCGATGCCATGCCGATTATCCTGCCCGCGCCGAAGCCGCATCCCATTGAACATAAACGGAAAAAGTGTTCGAACAAAAAAGCCGAAGAAATCGCTGAACACGGCGAACAGATTTTGACAAAATCGGCAGCATGATGGAGCGCCGCCTCCGTCAATGCCCGCAGGGTTCCGCCCTCGCGGGCGCTGTCGTTTTCGGACCAAGCCCATGCCCTGGAAGCCGCCGATCCACCGTCCGCCCGGCTGGATGCCGGCGAAGCGCGTGCGCCGCGACGGCATCGACCGCGCCTACGGGACGCAGGCATGGCGCAAGCTGGCGGCTACGGTGATCGCGCGGGACCACGGCATCTGCCATCTGTGCGGCCAGCCCGGCGCCGACACCGCCCACCATCTCGTCGAGAAGCGCCAAGGCGGCACCGACGATCCCGCAAACCTTCGAGCGGTCCATCGCGGGTGCCACAACCGCGCCCATGGCCGGCGGCGGGGGGTTTAAGTCCTCGGCCGGTTCGATGGTGCGACCGGCATGGGGTTTTCTTTGTGCGTGGCCAAAATGAAGAAGGGGGGGTAGACGATGCCAGACAGCGCGGAACGGCGTGATCTGGCAGTCGAATACCGCTCGCTCGACAGCCTGGTCGCCTATGCCCGCAACGCCCGCACCCATTCCGATGCCCAAGTCGCCGAGATCGCTGGCTCGATCCGTGAGTTCGGCTTCACCAATCCGGTGCTGGTCGGCGAGGACGGTACGCTGATCGCCGGCCATGGCCGCGTGCTCGCCGCCCGCAAGCTGGGCATGGCCGAGGTGCCGACGATCGTGCTCACCGGCCTGTCCGAGACCCAGCGCCGGGCGCTGGTGTTGGCCGACAACCGCATCGCCATCAATGCCGGCTGGGACAATGATTTGCTAGCCCTTGAGTTGGGCGACCTCCAGGACGCCGGGTTCGACCTGGGCCTGACCGGCTTCACCGGCGACGAGATCGCCGATCTGCTTCATCCCGCCACCGAGGATGGTGGCGACGGCGGCGGCGACGATGCCGCCGACGAGATTCCAGAGCCGATTGCCGATCCCGTCGTGCGGCCGGGCGACCTGTGGCTACTCGGCGATCATCGCCTGCTGTGCGGCGATAGTACCAGCCCGGACGATATCGCCCGCGTCATGGCGGGCGAGACGGCGGCGCTGTGCTTCACCAGTCCGCCCTATGCCCAGCAGCGCGACTACGCCAACGGCGGTGTCGGTAATTGGGATCGGCTGATGCAGGGCGTCTTCGCCGCGCTGCCGATGGCCGGGGATGGGCAGGTACTGGTCAATCTCGGCCTCGTCCATCGTGACGGCGAATGGTGGCCCTATTGGCAGGGCTGGCTCGACTGGATGCGAGGCCAGGGCTGGCGCCGCTTCGGGCTCTACGTCTGGGACCAGGGTCCCGGCTTG
>JADFXL010000026.1 GCA_015233585.1 Alphaproteobacteria bacterium
CACAGTTCCAGAGCGGGCGCCGAGGGAACACCTCACGCAGGACAGCCTCCGGGTCGAAGGTTGGGGCGCTGTCATAAGCGGTCCGCAATGCCTGCTCGATGAGCGATTTGCGGGCCACGGAGGTCTTCAGGATGGAATGGACATCCCAGGCAGGATCATCCCAGGGTACGTTCTCGGCCTGAGGGCGATTCTGGCGGGCGAAGGGACCGGATTCGTCGAAATGGTTGGTCTGGATCAGGAAATTTTGCTCCTCCAGGGGGATGGGATGATAGGGGCCGTGCCTGTCCCAGGCGGCGCCGAACTCGAAAACACAGCCCTCGCCCTTTGCCACACCGCACAGGCTGAGGAACACCGGGGCCCCGGGACGCCAGCATTCGATGACCCGGAAAGCCTCCTGATAACTGGTGACGCCAGATGTCATTAATTGCCGCACCAGGAATGTGGGATCGGCGTTGAGGGAGAACGAGGTTCCCGACCAGGGCGCAAAGTTGATGGCTACCGAAAATCCTGGTTTGACTGCCGTCAGCAGGCCGACCATGCCCAGGATGCCAACGGCGGAAAACGCGGTGGAGCCATCCTGGCGGGTGCCGGCATAGATACGGGTGGCCCTGGCGATGGCTCCGGCCGATGGCCAATCCAGGCTGCGGAAATGGATCATCCGGTTCTGCCGCTCATCCCAGGCCAGAACCGTGGAGCAACCCGCGTGGGCCAGGGTGTAGAGGCGTTGCAGCCCGGCCATATCCGGTTTAGAGACCAGATCAGGCCCCAGCAATCGCGCGAAATGATCGCTTTCCGCCATGTAAAAGCCAAACGGCTTGTAAATCACATGGTAGGCGAACTTGGTGGCGATGCTCCAGCCCACCGACCAGGAGGGCTTGCGGCGAACATCGGCCATGATCGCCGTCACCAGTCCTTGCATGGCTTCGACGTCGCTGGAACGGGTAATATCGGCCCAGACCCCGTCCGGGTCTGTGGCATCGATAAAGACCCGTCTTGTTTCCCTCAGAACCTGCGGCTTTCCGTCATCACATCCCATGGCCGCCAATCCCTCTCCCGCCGGGAAAAACGCCAGCAATCCCGCAATCATTTGGCGCCGACTGAGGTCAAGCATGTTTTCCTTCGAGGATCAATGCCCGGACCGCCACATAGTCGGTCTTGCCGGAACCCAGCAGCGGCATCTTGTCCACCACCAGCACCGTACGCGGCGTCAGGAGTTCCGCCAACCCCAAGGCGCGGAAATGCTCCAGAATGGCGGCACGTCCAGCATCGGCGCGGTCGGTAACCAGCACCAGTTGTTCGCCCTTCCGGTCGTCGGGAATGGTGACGACCGCGTGCTGATGGCCCGGCCACAGGACGGCGATGGCGCTCTCCACGCTTCCCAGGGAAACCATCTCGCCGGCGATCTTGGCAAATCGCCTGGCACGGCCGACGATGCGCACAAAGCCCAACTCGTCCATGGTGACGATGTCTCCGGTGTCGTACCAGCCATCGGCCGGCGGCTCCAGCACGCCGGGGTTCTCCACCCGCAGATAGCCCAGCATGACATTGGGGCCGCGCACGAACAGCCGGGCCCCCTCGTCGATGCCCGGAACCGCCTCCAGTCGTGACTCGATCCCCGGCAGCAGGCGTCCGACGGTGCCAGCCTTGTAGTGCATGGGCGTGTTGACCGCCAGCACTGGCGAGGTCTCGGTCGCGCCGTAGCCTTCCAGAATGCGGATGCCGAATTTATCCATCCAGACCCGTCGGGTCTCGTCCTTGACCTTCTCAGCCCCGGCGAAAACATAGCGCACCGAGTAGAAATCATAGGGCGCCGCCACCCGTGCATAGCCGGTCAGGAAGGTGTCGGTGCCGAAGACGATGGTAGCGTTGGTGTCATAGACCATCTCCGGCACGATACGATAGTGCAGCGGGCTGGGATACAAAAACACTTTCAGCCCCGACAGGATCGGCAGCAGCAAACCGCCGGTCAGCCCGAAGGAATGGAAAACAGGCAAGGCATTGAAGACGATGTCCTGCGGACTGAAGGACACCCTGGCGGCCAATTGGTTGCAATTGGCCAGGATATTGGCATGGCTGAGAACCACCCCCTTGGGGGTGCCCTCGGAACCCGAGGTGAACAGGATCACCGCCGGATCGTCTGGCTTGCGCGCCACCGGGCGCTTCACCAGTGCGGCGAAGAGTCCGTAGAGCTTGCTGACGCGGGGCGCCAGATCTTCGAGGCAAAGCAGCCGGACCCTGTTCGCCAGCGCCTCTTCCAGCACACCCAGTCGGGCCTGCCGGAGGAAGCGGCGCGACGTCACCACCGTCTTGATTTGAGCGGCTTCGCAGGCGGCAAGCACGTTGCCGGAACCGGTAGAGAAGTTCAACATGGCCGGCACCCGGCCCCAGGCCTGGAGCGCGAAAAAGCTGACCGCCGTGATATTGGCATTGGGCAACAGCAGACCCACCGCCTCTCCAACCCTGGTGCCCTGAATCATCTCGCGGCCCAGGGCAAAGCTGCCGGCGATGACCCGGCCGTAGGAAAACGGCTTGCGGTTGATGTCCTCCAGGGCAATCGCCGAACCGCCATGGCGCCGCCTGGCCTCCATCAGGGCCTGGAACAGGGTGCGGCGGCGCTCGGTAGTCTCGAACATCATCCCCGACATGACGTCGTAGAGCGCGGCGCTGATCCGCTGGCGGCGTGCCCGGCCCCGGATCTCGGCCGGAACCTTGAAACGGCAGGGCGGCAGAATGGTGATGTGGATCTTGGGGAACCAATGCCGCCGCACCTTGCCTTTCAGCCGCGAGAACGGGGTATACTGGGCGCCTTCGATGCGTACCGGCACCACCGGAGCATCGGCGTGGTCGGCGATCATGCCGGGGCCTTCATAGACCTTCATCAGGGCGCCGGTGACGGTAATGCGGCCCTCGGGAAAGATCACCAGCGAACGGCCGGACTTTACCGCCTGGATCAGAGCCTTGGTGGACATGGGATTGGTGGGGTCGAGCGGATAGGCATCGACGAGCGACAGGAATGGTTTCAACCACCAAGCCCTGGCAATGATGGTGTTGATGGCAAAGGTCGGCTTGCCCGGAAGAAAGGCGGCCAGCAGCACCGCATCAAGGAACGAAACGTGATTAACTACGATCACCGCCCTGTCGCCGGCCAGGGCCAGATGTTCGAGCCCCTGGAGGCGCACGCCATAGGCACGGCGCAGCCCCCAGGCAAACAAGCCCTTCAGAAAGGCCTCCGGCAGCAGCCCGCAGATATAGACCGCCACCACCAGATTGGCTGCGGCCTGGATCAGGAAAACGTGGGGTACCGTGAACCCCCGCGCCAGCATGACGGCGCCCGCTACCGCCGAG
Organism: Alphaproteobacteria bacterium; assembly: GCA_015233585.1. Classification (GTDB taxonomy): domain Bacteria; phylum Pseudomonadota; class Alphaproteobacteria; order Rhodospirillales; family Rhodospirillaceae; genus JADFXL01. The sequence continues at coordinate 3,346 of JADFXL010000026.1, forward strand.
ATCACCATGAAGGCGGCGTTCATGATGTTGTTGGCGGCCACCGCGCGTGCCCGGCTGTCGGCATCGCTGCGGGTCTGGAGAATGGTGTAGAGCGGCACGATATACACACCGCCGCAGACGGCGATGGCCAACAGATCGACCAGCACCCGCCAATGGCCGGGGTGGCGCAGAAACTCGCCCAGCCCGACCAGGGTTCCCATTGCGGCCGGAGTGGCGCTGGCAAAATACAGGTCGAACGAAAACAGGGTCATGCCCAGGGCGGCAAACGGGACGTGACGGGCGGAAATCTCACCGTTGAGCATACGGCCGCACAGCACCGACCCGAGGCCGATTCCCACCGAGAATACGGTCAGCAGCAGGGTGACCACGGACTGGTCCGCCACCAGAACATCTTTGGCGAAGGCGGGGAACTGGGCCAGAAAGGTGGCTCCCATCAGCCAGAACCAGGAAATTCCCAGCACCGACAGGAACAGGTCGCGACGCCCCCGGATCAGTCCCAGCACCGCCCAGGTCTCGGCGATGATATTGGCTGAAACCCTGACTCCCGGATTGCCCGGCCGCGCCCCAGGCAGGAACAGACTGGCGGCGAAGCCCCCCACCGCCATGGCCAACATCAGCCCCGATATCAGGAAGATGCCGTTTCCGGCCAGGATCAAAGACCCACCGGCGATGGTGCCGAGCAGAATGGCGATGAAGGTTCCGCCTTCGATCAGGGCGTTGCCGCCCACCAGTTCCCGCTCGGCCAGATGCTCTGGCAACACCGAATATTTCAGCGGACCGAAGAAGGTGGCCTGAACACCGAACAGAAACAGCACCACCAACATGCCGGGAACACTGGCCCAGGCCAGAGACCACAGACCCAGAGCCGCGACACCGACCTCGACCAGTTTGACCAGCTTGATCAGGCCGCTTTTCTCGAAGCGGTCCGACACCTGACCCGCAGTGGCCGACAACAGAAAGAACGGCAGAATGAACAGCCCCGCCGCCAGTGTGACCAGGATCTGTGGCGGCATGGCCAAGCCTTCCCCCAGGCGATAGACGATCAATATCACCAGAGCGTTCTTGAACACGTTGTCGTTGGCGGCGCCAAGGAACTGCGCCAGAAACAAGGGTAGAAAACGACGCCGGCGTAACAGATGAAAGGATCCTTCATGCATTATCGGAACTCCGGAGAGCCGCAAGGCAGGCGGCGGTAATGTCATTGACGTATTGGGAAAACGGCGGAGCAATACGGCCATAGACCAGTCCGAAGGCCGGTTGCAGCAGCAATCCCAGTACCATTGCCGTGGCCAGCCCCACCGGCCTGCGGGAAATCTCACCCCTGTCCATGGCCAGGGCGATAACCTGGGAGAGTTGTTCCACCGGATTGTTGGTATCGTTGGCGATGTTGGGCAGAGTCTGGTGCTGAACCAGCATAAGAAACCGGAACAGCACCGTCTCGGCATCGAAGAAGCGGCAGAACTCCGCCACGATGGCGTCAATTTTACCGGCGAAACCGGTGTGAGCCGCCTGTACGATGTCCAGGCGATGGGCAAAGGCGGCGTAATGGGTCGTGAACAGACCCTGGACCAGATCGTTCATGGACGCGTAGTGGCGATACAACGTCCCCTCGGCAATTCCGGCGGCCTTGGCCAGATCGCGGACGGTGGTCTCTGACACGCCCTGCTCGACGAATAACCGAAGAGCGGTTTCCTGAATCTTTCGCCTTGTATTGCTGCCGTCACGCATGATCAAAACGCCAAGTGAGTGAACATTCACTTACAATGAACCATATCTCAATGGCTGTCAAGGGTGGCTGTGTCTGTGCCGGCCCCGCTTTTCATGGACACGAAAATGACCCTGCATAGGGTCCAGGGAGGACCGGCGATGGCTACTATTACTATTGAAAGGTATCGTTGATGTGCGGCTGCGTCGCTTCTTGACGCCCTCTTTCAAGCAAGGGAAAAATTTGGCTTGAATAGCACGCTAGTATGCTGGTAGTTTCTCGTCTGGAGTCCTGCTGTATTCACATGCCACGATGCGGTCGGAAGTAGTGTTTTTGTAAAAAATTGGCCCTGACATCAATCATGGAGTTATATGAACCGATTGACGACAATCTCCAGGAAAATGTCGATCAATCGATTAGACAAGTTCCGGGACGAAAGACTCGTAATTTTGTGCTGGCTATTTTAATTATAGCTCCATTCGCCATTGGTCTGTTGGCCGTTGTTTTGGGGCAGGACGCCAACTGGGACTTGCGCAATTACCATTGGTACAATGCCTACGCTTTCCTGAACGGCCGTTTTGGTTTTGATCTCCTGCCGTCCCAGACACCATATTTCTACAATCCGACAATTGATGTGCCATTTTATTTGCTAGCGACGCATGTATCTGCCTTTTTAGCCCAATACATTTTGGGTGTTGTGCAGGGTCTTAATTTTATACTTTTGTTCATGCTGGCTTATTCGGTCCTGGTATGGCCGAATTTTTCGCAGAAAGTGATCGTTTGTATCTTGCTGGCTACGATCGGTATGCTTGGCGGGCTTGGAATTTCTCTTCTTGGCACGACCTATTATGATAATGTGACCAGCATCGGTTTGTTTCTGTCAATCCTACTGATTGTCCACTATGGGGAGCGGTTTCTTACCGTACGGCTCGCAAGTTCTTTGGGGAGGGGCTTTCTTTTCGGTATCCCGATGGGGTTGATGGTCGGACTAAAATTGCCAAGTATGCTTTATTGTCCGGGATTGTGCCTGGCTTTGGCTCTGACGGCTGGACCGCTCAAAAGACGCCTTTTCATCAGCATCGCATTTGGATTGGGTATTCTGTTTGGGGCTGGCGTGAGTCTGGGGCATTGGGCATTATTTCTTCAGTCACACTACGGCAGCCCGCTGTTCCCATTCTTCAATAACTATTTCAAGTCCCCCCTCGCACCCCTTACCAGCGCCCGCGACGCCCAATTCATGCCCGCCAATTTTAAGGAGTTTGTTCTTTATCCATATATTTTTTCAAATAATTCGTTACGAATTGGTGAAAATATCTGGTGTGATTGGCGTTTGGCAATTCTTTACACATTACTGCCCATAGCGCTTCTTGTTAGGCTAGTGGCGGGGAGCGATCCTGTGGCTCTCTCTATGCCTTACGCCACACGTTACCTTCTTTGGTGGGCAGCGATTTCATATCTGGTCTGGCTAGTTATGTTCAGCATTGGCCGCTATGCCGTACCTCTGGAAATGATGGCCCCTCTTTTGATAGTTGTCTCCGCAGGAATTATTCCTTTAAAAATCATAAATCGTGTGATGTTGGCTGGCCTTCTGCTGTTGATTATTGTTGTCACGGTACGCCCAGGCAATTGGGATCGCCGCACCAATTGGCTCGATCACACCGTCGAAGTAGAGATACCCCCTCTCGGAGACACTTCCGATCTCATGATCTTGATGGCAGGGAACGAACCTTATTCCGATATAATTCCTGAATTTCCGCCCGAGATTCCGTTTGTCCGCATTCAAAGTAATTTCGGTAGTCTCTATGAAGAAAAGCCCTTCAACAAGCTCGTGAGGGAGCGCGTGGAATCACATCGGGGGCGCATTTTGCTTTTGATTCCTCCGGACCAAAAAAAAGATGCTATCAGAACTCTGCCATACCTTCACCTTTCCCTCGTATCAGAGCCATGTGATATTGTCGTGGATCGTCTTCACGATAATTGGAAACTTGAATTATGCAAAATAAGGCGCTAGACAATTTCTTGTCAAAGGGTCAAATTATTGTTTCTGATGGAGCGATCCGCTCTTGATGAGATTAGCATACCAAAGGGCGGAGGCCTTCGGGGTGCGCTTCAAGGTAGCGTAATCGACATAGATTAAGCCAAAGCGCTGGCTGTATCCTGCCCCCCATTCGAAATTATCAAGCAGCGACCAAACAAAATAGCCGCGAACATCAGCACCGTCAACCATCGCATGGCGCATGGCCGATATATGGGCTTCCAGGTAATCAATGCGGTATTGGTCCTTTACTTCGCCATCCGTACCAGGCACATCGGCATTGCTGCCGTAGCCGTTCTCGGTGACATAAATCGGCAAGTTGTAGCACCGGGATACCTTGAGCAATTCCTGTCGAAAGGCCTCGGGCACGATCGCCCATCCCATGGGCGTTTTTGGTAATACATCCGGGGCGTCACCAAGGCCAATCCCCCAATTGCCCCATGGAGCATGACGCGTGTAGAGAGGGCAATAATAATTCATGCCAAACCAGTCCACGGGGCGACAGATACGGGCCAGGTCACCAGGCTGCATATACGGCTCAATTTCGCGGCCAAGCATGGGGGGGTAAAAGCCCAAAATTTGCGGGTCTGGAAATGCAAGGTTCCAATGCTCATCCATGAAGGCCGCCGCCTTGCGGCCATCCACATCGTCCAGTTCCGGTACTGCGGGTTGGCGGCCGTGAATACAACCAATCTTTATATCCGCCACCAGTGCCCGGAGCACGTCCACTCCCGCACCATGAGCGAGATTCATGTGATGAATAGCCTTCACACTAGGCGCACGGTTTGGAACTCCGGGCGTGGTGCAGTTGAAACCGTACTTGAAGAGAGACGAGACGGAGGGTTCATTGAATGTGGCGAAATGCTTGACGCGATCCCCAAAACGGCGCGCCATCAAAACGGCGTAGTCTGCATACCAACCGACAATATCGCGATTTGTCCACCCCCCCAGGTCTTCAAGCGCTTGTGGAAGATCGCCATGATGGAGGCATAGCCATGGCTGCACGCCAATTGCCAGCAAGCCGTCGATCAAACGATCATAGAATTCCAGCCCCGAGCCATTGACCGTTCCACGTCCGCGTGGCAGTACCCGTGACCAGGAAACAGAAAAACGATAGGCACCAAGACCCAATTGGCCCATCAACCCGACATCTTCTTTCCAACGGTGATAATGATCGCAAGCAATGTCAGCGGTATCGCCATTGGCAATTCCGTCCTTCTGTTCACAGAGCGTGTCACAGACGCTTGGTCCACGCCCATCTTCCCGCGTTGCCCCCTCGATTTGGAAAGCGGAGGTTGAGGCTCCCCACAGGAAATCTGTCGGTGCACTTTGATTCGTTTTCAATCCGGCAGTCCTTTCAATCAATAAGGGTAATTGCCCAGATACCCATGATGTCAGGAGAACACTTATTTATGACAATTAACCAAAAGTGGTAAGAACGAGGGCCTGAGGCCCTCGCGCTCCCCATTTATCTTATTAACGGGGAGCGTGAGGGGCCAAGGCCCCTCGCATCTTTATCTTCTGGTTGATTTTCCATCATGGATATTTTCTGATTTATGGGGTGCCTGGCAGTTACTATTTTCTGGAAATTGCGGCATGGCACCAGGTTTTTCCCCTAACCCCGCACCACCTCCCCATGCCGGTCCCACGTCACCTCCGCCATATCAACAAAAAGGTCGGTGACGCTTTCGGGCGAAGCCAGGGTATCCGGGTTTTCACCGGGGAAGGCTTCGGCGCGCAGGCGGGTGCGAACGATGCCGGGATCGAGCAGATTGACGCGCAAGTTGGTATGAGTGACCTCGCCAGCATAGACCTTGACCATCATTTCCAGCGCGGCTTTTGACGCGGCATAGGCGCCCCAGTAGGGGAACACGCCAGCAGTGACACCCGCAGTGACGAAGATCGCTCGCCCAGCCTCGGCACGGCGCAACAATGGGTCAAGGCTGCGAATCAGGCGCCAGTTGGCGGTGACGTTGAGCGCCATCACCTCCCCCCAGTCCTTGGGCGAAATGTGCCCCATGGGGCTTAACGTCCCCAGAATGGCGGCATTGCCGACCAGAATATCGAGCTTGCCGAAACGCTCAAAAATCGCCATCCCCATCTGGTCGATCTTGGCAAAATCGGTGAGATCTTCGGCCACCAGGAACGCTTCACTGCCGTTGCCAAGCGCGCGGATTTCATCATCCAGCTCCTCCAGCGCGCCCTGGGTACGGGCAACGGCGATAACCTGGGCGCCCTCCTGGGCATAGCGTCTGGCTACGGCGCGACCGATGCCGCGTGAGGCGCCGGTGACGACAGCAACTCGGCCCGCAAGCCGGCGGGAAACGTCGTGCGAGAGTGGCGGAACGGTCATCGTTACAGGCTCCGTTCGGTCAGAAACGAGAGCTGCGCTGGCGCGGCGGCATCGTTCTGGTCGGTCAACACTATGGGATAATCGCCGGTGAAACAGGCGTCGCAGAACTGGGGCTGCTTTGGATCGCGGAACGGGAAGCCGACCGACCGGTACAGGCCATCCAGAGAAATGAACGCAAGCGAGTCCACCCCCAGCACGGCAGCCATTTCACTGACGGTGTGCCGGGCGGCCAGCAGTTTGTCCCGTTGCGGAGTGTCGATGCCGAAGAAACAGGGCCAGGCGGTGGGCGGTGAGGAGATACGCATATGCACCTCGGACGCTCCCGCCTGACGCACCATGTCGACAATCTTGATCGACGTCGTACCGCGGACAATCGAGTCATCCACCAGAACCACCCGTTGGCCCGCAAGAACGGCGCGGTTGGTGTTGTGTTTACGCTTGACCCCGAGGTTCCGGGTGCGGTCGGTAGGCTGGATGAAGGTACGGCCGACATAGTGGTTGCGGATGATGCCGTACTCGAACGGAATCCCGGCCTCGCTGGCATAGCCCATCGCGGCGGGCACGCCGGAGTCCGGCACCGGCACGACCACGTCGGCGGCCACGTAGCTCTCACGAGCCAGTTCGGCGCCGATGCGCTTGCGGACATTGTAAACGCTGATACCCTCTACCAGGCTATCGGGACGGGCGAAATAGATGTACTCGAAAATACAGAACCGGCGTCGTTTCTTGGGAAAGGGCTTGATGGAGCGAAGGCCCCGCTTGTCAACCACCACAATCTCGCCAGGTTCGACATCACGCACGAACTCGGCGCCGATGATGTCCAGCGCGCAGGTCTCCGAGCACAGGATATAGGCTTTATCCAGCCGCCCCACGACCAGTGGGCGCATACCCAGCGGATCCCGCACACCGAACAGGGCGTCCTTCGTCAGCGCCACCAGAGAATAGGCCCCTTCCACCTGGGTGAGAGCGTCGATCATCCGTTCTTCGACCGTGGAGAAATCGCTGGTGGCGATAAGATGAACGATAACTTCGGTGTCGGTCGTGGACTGGAACAGACAACCATGCCGCACCAGTTGACGCCGCAGCGTCAGCGCGTTGGTGAGATTGCCGTTGTGGCCGATCGCCAGACCGCCGAATTCGAAATCGGCGAACAACGGCTGCACGTTGCGCAAAATGGTGTCGCCGGTGGTGGCATAGCGCACATGTCCCACGGCGGAGCGGCCAACCAGCCGCTGCATGAGGGACTCTCCGACGAAGTTTTCCGAAACATGGCCCAGGCCACGATGAGAATGAAAATGCTCGCCGTCGCAACTGACGATCCCGGCCGCTTCCTGCCCCCGGTGTTGCAGCGCGTGCAGCCCCAGCCCGGTGTGAGCCGAAGCATTCCGGTCGCCGTAAATTCCGAATACACCGCATTCCTCGTGCAACTTGTCGTCGGCAAAAGGATCGGTTGTGAAAGGGATCACCGTAGCTGTCTCCCAGTATTTATGGCTTCAGGGGGGCGATCGCCCATCACTGGTGTTCGCTGCTTTGGAATAACTTGTCCAGCCCCCGCCGCTCCGAGGAATTATAGCGCGGGTCGCTATCCGCCGCAGCCGGGGCCGGGGCCGCAGGCGTTGGCTGAGTGAGCTTGCGATAGGCTCGCTCCGCCTCGATTGCCTGTTGAGTTTTGTCCATGACGGTCTGAGCGGTTTTTTTCGTTGGCAGAATTTCGTCGGGAATCACGGACCGCACCATGTTGGCGCCGCGCTCAACCAGGGGAAGCAATTTCGCCTCCCGGAGCCACCCCGGATAGGAGGCCTCCTCCATCAGCGACGAGACCAGAAGAAACCCCAGACACGCCACGAGCGCGCCCCGCATCAGTCCGAACAGAAACCCCAGGGACCGGTCGAGCGAATTCAGACCGCTGGTCTGCACCATGCGCGAGATGGACCTGGTAATGATCGACAACACCAGCACGACGACCAGAAAAATTGTCACGCCGGCAACGATATCGGCAACCAGAGGTATGGTAATCACCTCGCGAGCGAACGGCTTGGCGTAACGCAGGCCATACATGGCGGCAAACGCGGCGCCGATCCAGGCCATGATGCCCAGCACCTCCTGAACGAACCCGCGCATGAAGGCCAGCAGGCCTGACAGAAGCAGCAGCACGACGATGGCGATATCGAGAACGTTCATGCCATTACTCATGGTTCATGGTTTCCGTACCATCAGAACAAAACGGCGAGAACAAGACGGCGAGCATGACGCCCCGCCCTTTTTATTGAATAAAAAATGGGGTTTGGGGCATAGCCCCAAATAGGGTTCGGGGTGATAGCCCCGACAGGATGACCCGTCAGTCATGACCCGCTCCCCCGAGGAAAGCTGTCGACAAGATCCTGAAGATGCCCGATTTCGCGCACGCCAAGGCCCGTAGCCGCAGACGGCGCGGAAGGCCGTCGATCCCGGCGCCGCACCCGCAACGGCACCATGGCCTGACCAAATCCCAGCTTTGCCGCTTCCTTCAACCGGGCCTCTCCCTGAACGACCGCCCGGACCTCGCCGGACAAGCCAATCTCCCCGAACACCACCATGTCGGCCGGCACGGGCTGATCGCTTACCGACGACACCAGCGCGGCGGCAACGGCCAGATCGGCGGCGGGTTCGGTGATACGCAAGCCGCCAGCTACATTCAAATAAACATCATTGCCGCCCAGCGCAAGACCGCAACGCGCCTCCAGCACCGCAAGCACCATGGCCAGCCGTCCGGCATCCCACCCCACCACGGCCCGGCACGGCATTCCCAGCCGCGACGGCGCCACCAAGGCCTGAATTTCCACCAGCATGGGACGCGACCCCTCGATGCCGGCAAACACGCAGGCCCCGGCAACATTGCCGCGCCGCTCGGCCAGAAACAGCGCCGAGGGATTGAGCACTTCCATCAGGCCGCCGTCGGTCATCTCGAACACGCCGATCTCGTCGGTGGCACCGAAGCGGTTCTTGACCGCGCGCAGAATGCGGAAATGGTGGCCCCGATCGCCCTCGAAATACAGCACGGTGTCAACCATGTGCTCCAGCACCCGAGGACCTGCGATCATGCCCTCCTTGGTGACATGGCCCACCAGGAACAAGGTGATGCCGCGCCGCTTGGCCAGCCGGATCAGCTCATGCGCCGACGCCCGCACCTGAGCCACCGTACCGGGGGCCGAGTCAAGGTTGTCCACATACATGGTCTGGATCGAGTCGATCACCGCCACCTGAGCGCCACCGCTGCCCTGGTCGAGGGTCGCGACGATATCGCGCACACTGGTTGCCGCCGCCAGCAGCACCGGCGCCGCCGCCAGCCCCAGCCGCGCCGCCCGCAGCCGCACCTGATCCACCGCCTCCTCGCCCGAAATATAGAGCACCCCGGTCTCCCCCGCCAGCCTGGCGCACACCTGCAACAGCAGCGTCGACTTGCCGATCCCCGGATCGCCCCCCACCAGCAACGCCGACCCCGCCACCAGCCCGCCGCCACACACCCGGTCCAGCTCGCCAATCCCCGTCACCCGGCGCGGGGCTGGTTCCGACTCGCCGGTCAGGCCGACGAATTCGATGCGGCGGCCGGCTTTGGCCGTGCCCAGGCCTCTGGGGGCGGATTCGGGAGCAGCTTCCTCGACCATGGTGTTCCACTCGCCGCAGGCATCGCACCGGCCGGCCCATTTCGGGTAGACCGCGCCGCAGGATTGGCAGACGTAGGTAGAGGTGGGTTTTTTCATGGGGCTGTTATTGGGAAGAGGTGGGCTGCCGCCCACGCCTGCTTGGGGCCTTGGGCCCCAAACCCCGGTTATTTTGGGGGATCATTTTCGGTGGACGGTGTAGCCGTAGCGGCTCAGTTCACGGGAGAAGTTTTCTGGTGTTACGACAAGGGAGCGGGTGACGTAGGGATGGAGCCAAGGGATGTCCGCATCCTGCTTGAGACGTTTCCGCAACTTGTCCGCCATGCGAGTCAGGCTGTGCTCTTTGATCCCCAAAGCAGCCGCATCACCAAAGTCAAATACCAGTTCTCCTTCACGGAATTCAGTCATCGACCGGAGGCTCCCCTAATGCCTTCTCGATATCCCGATCGTAAATATCGTCGAACGCATCGGAAATCGCGTCGTGCGTAATACCAAGGAAATCACGGGACTTAGCCACGGCGATCGCGTTCGTTTTCTCATCGCGATACAGCGAATAAAAAGCAATGCGATCCTGCTTTTTACGCTGAAGATCCAGCTCCTTCAGAACGAAATAATTATGGGTGGCCAGAAAAATCTGCACCCCGGATCGTTGGAGCGTGAGCAGGGTTTTCACCACAAGATTGAGCAGTTTTGGATTGAGGTTGGCGTCGGGTTCATCCCAAAACAGAACCGAGCCGGGTTCCAGGCAACCATTGCAGATCAGCACGGATAGTAACGCGATTTTGCGAATGCCCTCGGCGACCATTCCGAATGGAATGCGCCCATGGGCGGTTTCAATAAAAAACAATTCATCTACAATAACGACCTTTCCACCAATTGCTGGTTCCAGCCCATCCACCAGTGCCTGCCGAACACCGTCAAGCTTTCTCAAAGACGGGAGAAATGCTTTATCAAGAATCTCTGCATAGACCCGTCCAAAGCTGATATGTCGAAGATTATATAAAGACCGGAAACCCGGTGCATTTTCAAGAACTTCTTTGGGTGGGATGTATGTTGACGGTAAATTAATAGGATAATTTTCTTGTGAAATATTGTGGATATATGGAATCGAATCTGCGCCTCCACTTCCGTCTGTCAAGTTGAATTCTATTAGACGCCCACGGACAGTAACGCCGACAGTACACTCAGTCTCTGGACGTTCGATTGATCTAAGACGGTCGTAACTCACAAATCCAACACCGATAACGTTGGCCAAACCAATCGGAAAGTCCATCAAGACGTGACTCCCCGCCGCCGCATACAACACCTTCAGAATATGCGTCTTCCCCGTCCCATTCTCCCCAATAAAAACATTGATCCCCGGCGACAACGACATATCCAGGTTTTCGAAAACCGTAAAGTTCTCCAGATGCAGGTGAGTCAGCTTGGAGGAACCATCCTCGTCACCCTCGCTCACAACCTTACCTCCATCTTGATCGGCCCCTCCGCCCGGCCATGAACGAACTGGTCGACATACGGATTGCCGGACGAATACACCTCCGCCGCCGGCCCGACCCAGATCAGCTTGCCATGATACAGCATGGCAATGCGGTCGGCGATCTTGCGGGCGGAAACCATGTCGTGGGTGATGGACAGGGCGGTAGCGCCCATTTGCTTGACTGTCTTGACGATCAGATCGTTGATGACATCGGCCATGATGGGATCAAGGCCGGTGGTCGGTTCGTCGAAGAAGATGATTTCCGGGTTGGTGGCAATCGCCCTTGCCAAAGCGACGCGCTTTTGCATTCCGCCCGACAACTCGGCGGGCGAAAGGTCGGCCACATCGGGGGAAAGGCCAACCTGGGCCATTTTCTCCAGCGCCGTGGCCCGGGCGGTGCTCCGGTCCATGTTATGGCCCTGGATCAGGCCAAACGACACGTTTTCCCACACCGGCAGGCTGTCAAACAGAGCCGATCCCTGGAACAACATGCCGATCCGGCGGTTGATGCGTTCGCGTTCGCGGGAGCCGATGCCCAGAATCTCCCCGCCATCGATCCTGATGGAACCGGCATCCGCCTCCAGCAACCCCAGGATGCACTTGAGCATGACCGACTTGCCGGTGCCCGAGCCGCCGATCACCACCACCGATTCCGCTGGCGCGATGGCAAGATCCAGGCCGTCCAGCACCACCTTTTTGCCGAACGCCTTGGAAACGCCTGTCAGTTCGATCTTGGGGACTACGGTGTTCATTTGGCAAAAAACAACTCGGTCAGGAAGTAGTTGAAAATCAGAATCAGGATCGAGGCCGACACCACCGCGTTGGTGGTGGCGGCACCGACTCCCTGGGCGCCGCCGCGCGAATTATAGCCATGATAGCACCCCATCAGCGACACCAGAAACCCGAAAACGGAAGCCTTGACCAGCCCGGAGATAACGTCCAGCGGCTCCAGATATTCCCAGGTGCGGTTGATGTAGTTGGAAGGGTTGAAGCCGAGCTTGTAGACGCCGACCAGATAACCACCGAACACGCCGATGATATCGCCCACCAGCACCAGGAACGGCAACATCGTCAGCCCGGCAATCAGACGCGGCGCCAACAGGTATTTGTACGGGTTGGTCGACAGCGTGCCCAGCGCGTCGATCTGTTCCGTCACCCGCATGGTGCCGATTTCGGCCGCCATGGCGGCGCCGATGCGTCCGGCGACCATCAATCCGGCAAACACCGGCCCCAATTCGCGGGTAACGGAAATCACCACCACCGTCGCCACCGCGCCCTCGGCCGAGAAACGAGCAAACCCGGTATGGCTTTGCAGAGCCAGCACCATGCCGGAAAAGAACGTGGTCAGCCCGACCACCGGCAAGGAGTAATAGCCAATTTCCACCATCTGGCGCCCGATCAGGCGCGGATAGAACGGCGGGCGGACGCAATGGGACACAACTCGTCCGCTGAAAATGGTCACCCGCCCGATGGTTTGCAGGAAGGCGATAAAGACACGGCCGATCCGGGCCAGAAAGTCGAGGAGCTTCCCCATGGCGTCAACCAGCCTCAAAGTTGTAGCGCCGATGATAGCGTTGACCCAGCGAGGTCAGAATTTCATAGCCGATGGTACCAGCCAGAGCCGCCACGGCGTCGACGGGATTGAGCGGACCGATGAGGTCGATCATCCCGCCGGGTCTGGCCAGGGTCTCGGGCACGGCCGAAACGTCGAAGGTCACGAGATCCATGGACACTCTTCCCACCAGCGGCACCCGAACGGTACCGAGAAAACCGCTGCCCCGGTTGCTGAGAGAGCGGGGGTAGCCGTCGGCGTAACCAACCGCGACGGTCGCGACCCGCCCCCGCCCCGCCACACGGTGAGTTGCACCATATCCAACCGTCTGGGGTGAGTCAACGTTACGAACCTGAATGATTTTACCTTGCAACCGAACCACTTGCGCCATGGGGTTCGGCTCGCCTGGAGTTGGGTTGACGCCATAGAGAGCGGCACCGGGCCGAACCATGTCAAACCACCACTGAGGCCCAAGAAAAATGCCCGACGACGCCGCCAGACTGGCCGGCGCCGGAGGGAGACAGTCTCGCGCGGTGGCAAACGCCCGGTACTGCGCCTCGTTCATGACATGGGTGGGGTCATCGGCGCACGCCAGATGGCTCATGACCAGCACCAGCCGCACGCCTTCCAGCCGCCACGGCTCGGACCCCAGCGTCTCGATGTCGGCCGGGCTTAATCCCAGCCGTGTCATGCCGGTATCGAGTTGCAGGGCAGCGTCCAGCAATCCCAGGTTCTGACCGGCCGCATGGGCGCGCCACGCCGCCACCTGATCCAGGGTGCTGAGCACCGGAATCAGCCGTGCGGCGGTGAACTCCGGCTCGGTTCCCGGCGGCGGGCCATGCAGGACAAAGATTGTGGGTTCCGCCAGCCATTGGCGCAGGATAAGCGCTTCGTGGATATGAGCAACAAAGAACGTGCGGCAACCGGCGGTGGCCAGCGCCCGCGCCACCGGCTCGATGCCCAGGCCATAGGCGTTGGCTTTGACCACGGCAGCACCCGATCCCAGACGCCGCCAGTTATCCACCAGGGCGGCAAGGTCGATGGAGAGAATGGCGCCGGCTTGTGCGTAGCTTGGCATGGAGGTGAACCGGAAAAAGGAATGAAGGAACGAGGGCCAATCATGTGAAACATGCCTGCGGCATGACGGCCCTCGTGCTCCCCATTTATCTTAATTAACGGGGGAGCGCGAGGGGCCTCAGGCCCCTCGCAACTTCATGGGGCGACAGCCTAAATTCCATAACCGGGCAAATGGTCCTCGGCGATGAAGTCCTTGAATTCGGTAAATTCACCGCTGAAGTACATCTCGACGATACCGGTGGGACCGTGTCGTTGTTTGGCGATGATGACCTCGGCCTTGTTGCGGGCAGTTTCTACCTGTTCCTCCCACCGGCGTTTACGTTCGGCGTGCTTGTCGTCGCTCTCTCCGACCTTCTCCGGCGGTTCGGCGCGTTCAAGGTAGTATTCCGCCCGATAGATGAACATCACCACGTCGGCATCCTGTTCGATCGACCCGGATTCGCGCAGATCCGACAGCAGGGGGCGTTTGTCGTCGCGGCTTTCCACCGCGCGGGAAAGCTGGGACAGGGCAATGACGGGAACCTTCAGCTCCTTGGCCAGAATCTTGAGGCCACGGGTAATTTCGGACAATTCCTGCACCCGGTTTTCATTACGCTTTCCCAGCGGCGAGCCGATAAGCTGAAGGTAGTCGATCACAATCAGGTCAAGGCCGTGCTGGCGTTTCAGACGCCGGGACCGGGTACGGATGGCGCTGATGGTCAGTCCCGGTGAGTCGTCGATGAAAAGCGGGATCTTGTCGAGGGTCTGGCACGCCCCGACCAGACGATGGAACTCGTCCTCGCCCAGGGCGCCGGTGCGCATCTTGTGCGAGGAAATATGGGTGGTGGTGGACAGCACGCGCGACGCAAGCTGATCGGCCGACATTTCCAGCGAGAAAAAGGCAACGTTGGCGCCAAACTCGGCCCCCCGGTTCATGCGCTCATAAGCGGCGTTGAAAGCGATGTTGGTAACCAGCGCCGTCTTGCCCATGGCGGGACGGGCGGCGATGATAATCAGGTCCGAAGAATGCAGCCCGCCCAGCTTGTGATTAAGGTCGATAAAGCCAGTGGTGACCCCCGAGAGACGGCCGTCCCGTTTATGCGCGGCCTCGGTCGCGTCGATGGCCGCCTTGAGCGCAGTATTGAACCCCTGGAACCCGCCCTCGAAGCTGCCGGTGGTGGCGAGATCATAGAGTTTCTGCTCGGCGGATTCGATCTGCTGGGTGGCATCGATATCGACCGATGGCTCGAACGCCTCCACCACCACTTCTTCGCCGATGGCGATCAACTCGCGCCGCAGATGTAAATTATGAATCAAACGGCCATAGTCGCCGACGTTGACGATCCCGGCTCCCGGATTGATCAGCTCCAGCAGATACCCGATTCCGCCGACATCGCCCAACGAGCCATCCGTCTCCAGATAGTTCTTCACCGTGATAGGATCGGCCTGCTGGCCCCGCTCGATCAGGCGACGGCAGATATCGTAGATACGCCGGTGAACGGCACTGACAAAGTGCTCTGGGCGCAGGAATTCCGCCACCTTTTCATAGGAGCGGTTGTTCATCATCAATGCCCCCAGAAGGGCCTGCTCCGCCTCCAGGTTATGCGGAGGCACTCTCGAAACGGAAGTTCCGCCGTAGAGTTTTCCTGGATCAGCGGTGGCGCCGGGCGATAGGGAAGCTGTCATGGGCCGGCAAACTAACAGACTTTGGCTTTCTCCCCCAGGGTTATCGCCGGAATCGTCCTGTTGATATCCGGTATGGTTTTTATCCCTGGCCTGTGAATAGTGGGGACAGAGCGATTTTCGCCCCGGCTTTCCGCCATCATCGGGAAGGGATCGGCCGGTGGATGATTTTCGGCTTCCCCTTCAGTTATCAAGTACGGCGCGCACGGTATCGGCCAGTTGTTTTTTGGTGTAGGGCTTGGGGATCAGCCGGGTGTCACACTCCAGCAGATCGCCGTCACTCAATCTGGCACCCGGATAACCCGACGTGAGCAAAACTTTCAAGCTGGCATACCTGGCCCTGGCGGCAGCGGCAAGTTCCTTGCCGCTCAAACCGGGCATGACCACGTCGGAAAACAAAAGATCCACCGGCCTCATTTTTTCAAGGCATTCCATGGCCGAAATTCCATCCCAGGCCTCGTGTACCCGATACCCCAGCTTGCGCAAGGTGGTGACGGCAACCGCCCGCACTTCGGCATCATCTTCGACCACCAGTACGGTCTCATGGCCTTGCGGATAGCCCGTACCGGAATCCGGCTCGTCTGTGGCCACCACCCCACGGCCAGCGGCAGCCGGGAGATAAAGGGTAACAATGGTACCCCGGCCTTCAACGCTGTCGATTTTGGCATACCCCCCGGAGTGCTTGGCGAAGCCGTAGACCATGCTGAGGCCAAGACCGCTACCCTGGCCGGGCTGCTTGGTGGTATAGAACGGCTCGAACGCCCGCTCGGCCACATGGGACGGCATCCCGGTGCCACCATCGCTGACGGAGATGACGATGTAGTTGCCGGGCTTGATGAAATCGATCTGCGCCGGCACGACAACGCCACTCACGGCAATGGTGAGCGTACCGCCATGCGGCATGGCATCGCGGGCGTTCACTGCCAGATTGAGGACGGCGTTTTCAAGCTGGCTGCGATCGACCTTCACCGGAGGCACAGGATCGAAACGGGTCTCGATGGCGATGGTGGCGTCGATCGTGCGGCGCAGCATTTCCACCAGCCCGGCCACCACGTCGGCAACCTGGATCACCACCGGCTCAAGATGCTGACGCCGCGAGAAAGCCAGCAGGCGTTCCGTCAACTGGGAACCACGTCGAACCCCGTCCAAAGCCCGTTTCAGCATCCGCCGTCGTGGGTCTTCCGGGTCCATCTCCTCATCGACGAACTCGATATTGGCCAGGACGACTGCGAGAATGTTGTTGAAGTCGTGAGCGATCCCGCCGGTGAGTTGCCCCACTGCCTCCATTTTCTGAGCCTGAAGCAAGTGCTGTTCGGTCTCTTTGAGGCGAGTGATATCGCTGCGGACCCCAACGATGCCGCCCTCCCTGGTGCGCCGCTCACACACCAGCAAGACCCGGCCATCGTTCAATCGCTGCTCGAACGGCTCGGGAGGCTCACCATGGCGTTTCAGCCGTTCCGCAATCCATTCCTCGGGCCTTGAGCCAACCTCCGCATATTGGCCACGGGAGACGCCGACGCGGATCAAGGTCTCGAACGTGACCCCAGGCACGGCGATGTCGGCCACCAGCGGGTGAAGCTCCCGGTATTTGTGATTGCAGGCCACCAGACGGTCATCGCTGTCAAAAAGCGAGATTCCCTCTGAGACACTCTCGATCGCATCGATCAGGCGCGCCTCCGCTTCAACCAGACGATCCATGCTGGCCTTGAGCGCCAGTTCCACCGCATTCACGCGCGCCTCAAGATGAAGCTGGCGGCGTCTCCCCACAAACACGACCGTCAGGAACACCACGACAAGTACGACCAAAGATATCGCCGCTGCCAATCAATCCTCTCTTCATTGTGACTACCCAGGTATCCCTGACGCCAAGCAAATACCGACTCATGATTCTTGACCGGGAGAGATAAAGAACGAGGGCCAATCATGGGTAACATACCTATGGCATAACGGCCCTCGTGCTCCCCATTTATGATTTTATCAAGGGGGAGCGCGAGGGGCCTCAGGTCCCTCGCATCTTTATCTACCAG
>JADFXL010000270.1 GCA_015233585.1 Alphaproteobacteria bacterium
GATCCGACACCGATGGTCTCGCTGAAACCGTCGATGTCAACGCCGGTCAGGTACTCGGTCAGCGTCTTGTGGCTGGACGGCTTGCAGCCGAAGATGAAGCTGCCGCCTATCGCCACGACATCGGCGCACATCGGCTGGTGAGCGTAGAGGTCGTCACCCAGATAGATTGGCTTCAGCCAGGCATAATGCGTCCCGACCCGCGACAGCCAGCGTCGCGCCGCGTTCGGCTCGCAATCCTGCTTCTTGGCCCCGTCCTGCGGGCGCACGAATTCGGGCGGCAGTGGCAGAACCGTAGCGTGCCCCGGAGCGACCAAGGTCGCACCAACAAAGCTATGGAAATACTCGGTTTCACCGTCGGAGCGTTTGCGCGTCGAGCAGTGCGGGCAGTTGATCTTGCGCGAGCAGAAATGCTCGGAGCCATCCAGGGCGATCAGGACCCGCCCTCCCAGGCGGCGCATCGACTTCAGATCGCCGCTCGCATCCAAATCCCTGACGACTTGGGCGAAAACAGCGTCAAAATGATCCGTCGGAGCCCCATCCAGCATCTGCCGAATGTGGTTGTCGCTGGGGATCTTCGTCATTCCGAACAGCGTGTTGGCGTTCGAGCGCCCCCGAACCTCTTCCAGCGCCGTCTGGTGCGCCAGGAACGACGGGCTTTGCATGAAGAACACCGAGAACGCCGCCAGCCCGATATCCGACATCGAATACTGCGTGTTCCGCCCCTCCCGCTTGTCTGGCAGGGTATCGCACCGCTCTCGCAGCGCCTTTATGTACGAATCGAGCCGCTCCACCCCCAGAGTGACTCATAT
The DNA here is from genome assembly GCA_015233585.1 of Alphaproteobacteria bacterium. Taxonomy (GTDB): domain Bacteria; phylum Pseudomonadota; class Alphaproteobacteria; order Rhodospirillales; family Rhodospirillaceae; genus JADFXL01. The sequence continues at coordinate 810 of JADFXL010000270.1, forward strand.
CCCGAGTCACGAGGGAAGACCCTTTTTCCAAAATGAGAATCGCTGCACCGTGATGCCGAGCTGTTGCCCTCGATCCACCGCCAGCGGTGGATGGCACGGATAGACCGCCTGCGCCCAATGGGTGGGAGCGCAATCGGGCCCGGTGTCCAATACCACCCCGGGGGCCAAGCGGGCCACGAACCAACCGGCAATACCGACCACGGTCTGGTCCTTTTCAAAGGTAAATGTCTCCCCCAGCCGACTGCCATGCCATTCGTCGGTCTGCTCGACGTCGAACACCATGGCCATCCGGCCGGGCGCCGCGAGGTCGTCGGGTGAGACGATCGCAACATAGACATCATTACAGCTAATGCCTAAGATTTGGGAAAAGTTTATTCCCTGGATTTCCCGGCCCCAGCAGGCGATCTCCGCCTCGGCGACAGGATTGCATCGCAGCGGTGCCAGCCATAGTTCGACCTGTGCCGGGATCACGTTGCCGCCGGGCCTGAGCAGCCGTTTCTTCGCATCGAGGACGGCGGGAAGCATGTTCTCCTGGAAGACATGCACCCCGATCCACTCGGAGACGAGTACATCGGCTGGTTCCGGCAGGGTAACGGCCCGCGAATCGCCCCTGATCAAGGTGACGATGTCGGCGCAGCCGTTGTCCCGGATGATGGCTTCCGCCGCCTCGGCGATGCCGGTCCGTTCGATGGCGAACACCCGGCGCGCTCCGGCCCGCGCGGCGAGGATGGACAGGATGCCGGTCCCCGCCCCCAGATCGACCACGACATCACCCGCGGATACCGAAGCGGCAACGGCCCGGGCGAAAGCCTCGTTCCGCCGGTGGTCCGCCAGCATCATCTTGTGGATGGCGAGGCAGTTGTAGTCGGGGAGGAAGGTTGGCACAACAGTCTACTTATTCAACATGTAAAACGACGCAGATCTCTTGAATAGGTTTCCCATCAATATTGCTGCCATAAAATTACCAAAAATGACCTGTGCTGCAGTAGCTCCAGAGGAAAACGCCTTTAGGTCGTTGCCGCCATGAAATGCCAAAATGCAGAATATAACTGAAGATCCAACAAATACTGGAATGTTTACAATAAATATTGACGCCCAGGATTTAATGTATTCACCTCTGGTGTCGCATAGATTGTTAATCTCCTTAATGGCGGCGGCGTCTTGGGTTGACCCCGATTGCTGTTGGCCACGGGCTTTCTCTTGACATGCAGGCAAAGTGTCAGTTTGAGTTGGGCAACTTTCCAATGTCATGGCAATCCCGCCATGGCAAGAACTTGCGCCTTCACCGAGTTTGTTTCTGCAGTTTCGTTGGCATGTGTGAAGACGATCTTTCGGAACACTCTTATAAGCGGAAGTTGATTTTTCCCAATCTGCCCATAAATATATCACTACGCTGACCATGACGAGAAACGTAGTTGTAATATCGCAAGCAATATCATCTTTTTTATCCGTAAATATTTGAACTATCCACTTGGGAGCGGTTTCCCAGTAGGCGCATATAAACATACAAAGCCCAGACAGAAAAACACCTAACCCAGGTGTCGGTCGTGGTTTGGCAAAAAGAATGATGTCTTTATAGTATATCCATGATATGACGAATGACATTGTTGCAGAAATTACAAGCCACCCCCGATCGGCAGGCGGTATCAGCACAGATAGGTGCGAATATGGAGACATCGCCTCAAAACTGAAGGTGTATATCGTGCTCCAATAATAACCAAAACCTACAGACAGCAGCAATACAACCATGCATTGCCGTTGCGATCGGTTTGCGAACAAAATATCTCTTGTAAAGGTGCACTTGTACAGGGAAAGTAAAAGCGATACAAGTAATGATATCAAGAGGGTTTCTAATGTCATCAATTTATCTAACAAACCACTCATTTCCCCCTCCCACGCTCTCTACCAGGCTTGCATCCTGGTCCCAGGCCTAAGCGCTCTCCCAATTTTCCATCGCACGTCCCGTCCTTCGACCGTCGATCCGAACCGAGGATTGCCGATCATGTCGGGGGGTATGCTATAGTCCAAATCCACCTTGCAGGGAGAATCGGATAATACTACCATCCGTTCGGAAGAAAGCAAGGCCTCTCTCACACTGTGGGTCACCATTATGACTGTGAGCCCTATCTTGCGGAGAAGGCGAACCGTTGGCAACGTCATCCGCTTGCGGGTGACCACATCAAGGGCGCCGAAGGGTTCATCAAGCAGCAGCAGGCGGGGTTCAGCCGCCAAGGTGCGGGCGAGGGCCAGGCGCTGTTTCATTCCCCCGGAGAGTTGTGCTGGGTAATAATCCCTGAATGGTAGCAATTCCACCATTTCCAGCCAGGCATCGACCGCTTCCCGGATTTCCATCCTGCCCCGGCACTTGGCGGAAAGGGCGAAACGAACGTTTCCGGCGGCGGTCAGCCAGGGAAACGCGGTGTATTCCTGAAACACCATGCCGATTTCGCCAGGCTTGGCATCGACCGCCACCGTGCCCGAACTCGGCTGACTGAGGCCCGCTATCAGGCGCAGCAGGGATGTCTTGCCGCATCCCGACGGACCGAGGATGGCAGTGATCTGGCCGCGCCCGAACGACAGGTCGAGGCCGTTGAATACCGTCAGCCCCTCTTTCCACGTCTTGTGAAGGTTGTCGATGGTGACCATGGGCGTCATCGTTGGACGCCCTTCACCCCGAGATAGGCCCAAGGCATCATCCGCCGTCCGACGAACCGCAGCCCATGATCCGAGACCAGGCCAATCACGCCGACGGTAAGCACCGCGGCGACCACCCGGTCGGTCAACAGAAACCGTTGCGCCTGGATCATTACATAGCCGATGCCGCTGGTTGCAGCAACCAACTCGGCCAGGACGATATAGGTCCAGGCGGCGCCCAGCATGATCCGCATGTCGTCGAGAATGGCCGGAGCGGTAT